>JBJMII010000099.1:0-39817 GCA_045806925.1 Mycobacteriales bacterium | reverse complement strand
GCTGCGCTCCGGCGGCCGCCAGCGCGGCCGCGATCGCGGCCCACTGGGCGGCCAGCAGCTCGGCGACGGTGGCGGCGGTCGTCACCGCCGGCGGCTGCGCTGCCGGCGGCTGCGTCGCGGCAGCCCCGGCGGGCGGGGTCACGGTGTAGGAGCAGGAGACGAGGATGGACATCTTGTCCGTGCCGGGCTTCGTCCGCGGCCGGACCAGCATCGTCACGCCGGAGACGGACTCCTCCTTCGGCCCGGTTCCGAGCGTCTGCGCCGGCACCCACTCCTTGTTGAGGTTGTAGAAGGAGTAGTAGATCCGGACCCGCTGCGTCTTCCCCCGGGGGGAGACCGTCTGGGTGTCGTTCTCCGTCGTGACCACCACGGCGGTCGACGCCGCGTCGTCCTCGGCCGGGACGGTCTCCGTCGTCGCCCAGAAGACGAACACCCGCCCGAAGGCGTGCACCGGGCGGACCTGGTCGGCGTCGATCTGGAGGTCGACGTGCTGCCAGGGCTCCCAGGACGCGGACATCCTCTCCCGGCTGGCGAACTCGGCCCGACGGTAGTAATAGCGCCTCGGGTCGGTCTTCGTGCGTCCGAAGAGGACAAGCCGGCGGGGGCCGTCCGGGTCCTGGTCCTTGGTGTAGACGTAGCCGCCGGCGATGGTGAGCCGGGAGACCTCGGTGTACTCGTCCAGGTAGCGCTTGTACGCCCGCTCCACCGACTGCGGCGTGATCTCGCTCTGCAGCAGGTCGCTCTCCAGCGTGCGGAACGCCGGTGTCTTGCTTCCGCGCAGCTCCGGCCGCAGGTAGTTCTCCGGGTAGAGGAAGACCTTGCGGTTGGCCTCCCAGACCCGGTAGCTGCGCATCCAGCTCCACCACGTCTTCACCCGCTGCCGGAGCTCCTCGGCCGCGGGGCCGGTGCCGTCCGGACCGGCCTCGAGGTCGAGCAGGTAGCGGTGCACGTAGAGCTGGGTGGCGGCGATCGCCTCCCGCACCCGCGAGGTCATGCCGCGGCTGCCCATGTCGACGTCGATGAGGAACCGCTGGAACAGGTCGCGGGAGCTGCGCAGCACGGGCGTTCGCCCGGCGCTCTGCCCGATCACCGCGGCTACCAGCGCGTCGCGCCGGGCCAGGTTGAGCTCGTCGTGCAGCTCGCGGGACACGATCGGCCAGCCGGCCGGGCCGGTGCGGCGGGCCAGCAGGTCGAGCAGCGCGGCACCGGCCGCGTCGAGCCCGGCGGCGACGGCGGCCTCGTCGACGGGCATGGGGCCGGCGCCGTCGGGGTCCGGGCCGGTCTCGTACAGCTTCGACCAGACCTCCGCGCGCACCCGGGACGGGCCGGCGCCGAGCTTGCCGGTCAGCCCGAAGAGGTCGACCAGCTCGAGCAGGAACTCCAGCTCGAAGCGGTCCTCGTCGGCCGGGCCGCCGGAGAGGAACCGGCTGTGCCGCCGGCACCACTTGATCTCCTCGGCATCCCAGCCGAAGAGGTCGGCCAGGTAGCGGTAGGGGTCCGCGACCGTCGACGGGCCGGGCAGCAGGAAGGCGGCGAGCCCGCCGGTGCCGTCGTGGTGGGCGCGGGACAGCCCGGCGAACCGGGTGATCGCCCGCACGTCGGCCAGCCGGTAGTCGGCCGAGCCGGACCACCGGTGCCGGAACGGCTGCGGCAGCGTGCGGTCGATCTCCTCGAACTGGCCGCCTGGGTAGCGCACGTACTCGTCGCCGAGGCACAGGTAGACCCGGCCCTCGAAGACGAACGCGCCGTCGAGACCCTGCTCGAAGGCCGGTGGCAGGTTCCCCCAGTTGTCCTTGACCCAGCGGGGATGGCCCTCGTCGACCGCGTCCGGCGGGCCGGGCCGGTAGCGGACGTACTGGCCGCGGGCGAAGGCATAGAGCTGGCCGGTCGGCGCGACGAACGCCGCCTGCACCGGCGCTCCGGCGCGGAACTCGTTGCGAACCACGCCCCAGGCACCGGCGACGGGCGTGGTCGTCGCGGTCGACCCCTCGATGCGCAGGCACTGCCGGCCGGCGAAGAGGTAAGTCCGCCCGGCCGCGTCGCGGAACGCGGCGTCGATGCCGTCCCGGAACTCCTCCGGCAGCTCGGCGAGCCCCAGCTCGGCGGCCAGCGAGTCGGCGATCCGGCCCGGGTAGCCCTCGTCCACCAGGGTGTGGTCGGTGCCGGAGTAACGGACGTACTGGTCGCCGGAGAAGAGGAACGTGTGCGTGTCGGTCACCACGGCGGCGTCGACCCGCCGCCGGTCGGCCAGGGTGTTGTCGATCCGGCCGAGGACGTCGACGTCGTAGGTGCCGCTCAGCGCCCGGGACGCCGCGTGACAGACCCCGCCGGCGATCACGTAGAGGGTGCGGTCGTTGCCGACCACGGCGTCGATCCAGGCGCGGGCGCCGCCGGCCGCCCGCTCGGCCAGCTCGTCGTCGACCGCGGCCGGCAGGGGCGCGAACGGCGCCTCGGAGCGGAGGTTGCGGGCGATGGGCTTGGGGTAGCCGGCGTCGACGTACCGGTAGTCGGCTCCGGAGTAGCGGACGTACTGGTCGCCGGAGAACAGGTACGTGACCTTGCCCTGGTCGACGTACGCCGCGTCCACCGGCCCGCCCTCGGTGAAGAGGTTGCGGGTCGGGCGGCCCCAGTGCTGCCGGATCGGCTCGCGCGGGGTGAACGACCGCTCCCGGTAGCGGCTGAACTCGCCGCCGAAGAAGAAGTAGGTCGCCCCGTCCCGCCCGGTGAACGCGGCCGTGAGCCGGTCCGTCGGGCCGATGCCCGGCCAGATCCGTTCCAGCGGCCGCGGGTAGGACCAGGTGTCGGCCGTCTCGTCGTGCTGCAGGCAGCTGCCGCCGGTCAGCAGGAGCATGCTGTCGCCCTCGAAGAGGACCGCGTCCGGCGCGGTGAAGCCGGCCGGGCGGTACCGCTCCGGGATCGCCCAGAAGCCCGCGTCGATCATGCGCGGGTAGCCGTTGTCCGGCTGGGCGTAGGCGCTGCTCGAGTAGGCGACGCAGCGCGCGGTGCCGGCCGGTCCCGGCGGCTCGACCAGGTACGTGCTGCCGCCGCGGACGAAGGCGAGCGCCACCCGCCGCAGCCCGCCCCAGTGCTCGGCGATCGGCCGCGGGTCGCCCTCGGTCGGCGCGTCCAGGTAGTCGGTGCCGGCGTAGGTCATGAACTGGTCGCCGCTGAAGAGGTAAGTCTTGCCGTCGGTCCCGACGAAGGCGGCGTCGACCGCGTTGTCCTGGTAGAGCACGCTGCGCGGCCGGCCCCACTCCTCGGCGAGCGGGTACGCCCGGTTCAGCTCGGTGTTGAAGCAGGTGCCGCCCTTGAACAGGTAGGTGGCGCCGTCCACGCCGCGCAGGACGGCGTCGAGCCCGGTGCGGAACTCCAGCGGCGCCGAGCGCAGGCTCCGCGGCCGGGCCGGCGTGGTGGCGACGGTCGTGCCCTCCAGCGCGCTGTAGTGGCGCCAGCCGTCCGGGGTCTCAGCCAGCACGGCGCCGTCCTCGACGAAGGCACAGGTGACGGATCCCAGGTCGAGGTCGGGGTAGCGGCGGTGGCCGGTGTCGGAGACGGCGTGCACCCGACGCCCGCGGACGAGGTAGACCGTCCGGCGGTCGGCGAACGCCGCGTCGACGCCGTCGAGCTGGACCCCGAGGTGGGCGAACCGCGGCTCCTCGGCCAGGTCGGCCAGGCTGCGCGGGTAGCCGTCGTCGACGACCGCGTAGTCGGTCCCCGAGTAGCGGACGAACTGGCTGCCGGAGAAGAGGTACGTGAACGTCGGGACAGCCGGGTCCGTGGAGGTCGGGGAGGCCGGGGAGGTCGGGGTGACCACGAGCGCGGCGTCGACCCGCCCGGTGCGGGCGATCGTGTTGACGACGTTGCCCCAGAACGGCGCGATCCGCGCCGGGTACCGGTCGTCGACCCGGGTGAAGTCGCCACCGGAGTACCGGGCGTACCGGTCGCGGGAGAAGAGGTAGGTCTTCTCGTCCCGGCCGACGAACGCGGCGTCCACCCGGTCGAAGGGCATGCTGTCCCAGTCGTCCCGGAGCGACCGGGGCGGCGACCACCAGCGCCGCTTGCTGTCGAAGACGACGAACCGGTCCCCGGAGAACAGGTAGGTCCGGTCGTCCTGGCCGGTGAGGACGGCGTCGACCTGGGTGAACCCGCCGTCCGGGCGGAGCAGCTCGTCCGGCAGGTTCCACCAGTTGTCCGCGAGCGGCCTGGGGTAGCCGGCATCGGGCGTCGCGTAGTCGCGGGTGGAGTAGCGGACGTGGAAGTCCGCATCGCTCTCCGGGTCGCAGTGCACCTCGATCGCGGTGGCGGTGCGGCGCAACGTCAGCCGGATCCCGCGGTCGGCCTCGACCTGCCAGTCGGCGCCGCGCCGGTACACCGGCGCCACCTCGGGCAGTGTGATCCCCTGGTCGGCGAGGCGCTGCCGGGCCGCGCGGGGGAGCCGGCCCGTGTCCAGGTCGGCCGCCTGCTCCAGTGGCAGCCGCAGGAGCAGCCCGGCCGCGCCGAAGAGGTGGGTCGCTCCGTCCAGCACGAAGGCGGCGTCCACCTGCCGCAGGCCGCCCCAGTCGCCGGCGATGGTCCGCGGGTAGCCGACGTCCACGACCGCGTAGTCGGCCCGCGAGTACCGCAGGTACTGGTCGCCGCTGAACAGGTAGGTCTTGCCGTCCAGGCCGAGCAGCGCGGCGTCGACCGTGCCGCTGGGCAGCACCGGGCCGAGCACGCCCCACCGCTGCGCGGTCGGTACGGCCTCGCCGGCGGTGCCGTCGCGGCGCACCGCGACCGTGCGGCCGTCCTTGAACAGGTGCAGCGTCCCGGCGGAGTCGCGGAAGGCGGCGTCCACATCGGACTCGAACTCGCCCGGCACGCCCCGCAGGCCGGTCGCGATCCGGCGCGGGTAGCCCGGGTCCACCCGGACGCCGGCGTTCTCGATGCTGTCGGAGTGGCGGAGAACCTGGTCGCCGGCGAGGAGGTTGGTCCGGCCCTGCTCGTCGATGAACGCGGCGTCCACCCGGCCGGTCGTGGCCAGCTCGTTGCGGACCACCCCCCAGGTGGCGGCGACCGGCTGCTCGACCGCGCCGTCGCCGACGGCGACGAACCGGTCGCCGGCGAAGAGGTAGGTGGTGCCGTCGCGGCCGCAGAACGCGGCGTCGAGCGACCGCCGGAACGCGGCCGGCAGCTCGGCCGAGCGCTCCTCGCCCTCCCACCAGCCGCCGATCCGGCGCGGGTAGCCCTCGTCGACGTGGGCGTAGTCGGTGGTCGAGTAGCGGACGTACTGGTCGCTGGCGAACAGGTAGGTGCGGCCCTGCTCGTCGACGAAGGCCGCGTCGATCCGGGCCGGGTCGTCGAACGTGCTGGTCACCTTGCCCCAGGCCTGCTCGCGGGGCGCCCAGCGGCCGCTGCCGGGCTCCCGGGTGAACGCGCTGGAGACCCCGGCCCCGTTCCGGCCGACGATCCACTCGGTGCCGCCGGCGTCGGTGAACGCGGCGTCGACGCCGACCAGGTCGGCGAACCGGCTGGACAGTGCCGGGAGCGGCTTCGCCGCCAGCAGCACGTACGTCTGTCCGGAGTAGACGTAGCAGCACTGCTCATTGAACAGGTAGACGTTGCCGTCCGCACTCTCCAGTAGGGCATCGATCCGGTCGACGCCGGCCGGCAGCGCCAGCGGCTCCGGGAACTTGCCCACCAGGTCCTGGTCGCCGAAGGCGACCGCGACCTCGTCGGCGCTGAGGTCGAGCTTCCCGGCCAGCACGGCGAAGGCCTCGATGCGGCGGAAGGCCCGGCGCGGGCCCGGGTCGGCCGCGGCCCGGGCGGCGCCGGCGAGCGCGGGCGGCACCAGCAGGTCGAGCGCCGCGGCCGGGCTGCCGGCGACCGCGGCGCAGACGGCCGCGATGGTGTCGGCGGCGAGGCCGAAGGTGTCCTGGAGGACCGCGGACACGGCGCCGGCCTGCTCGGCCGCCAGCGTGGCCAGCGCACCGGTGATCTCGGTCGTCGCCGCGGTCAGCTCCGTGGCGACCGCATGCAGCAGGAAGAAGACGTCCGTGCTGAAGTCCTCGAGGTCGGGCAGGCGGAAGCCGACCGCGTTGTGGACGTAGCCGAAGTGGGCCAGCCGGTCCGCCGGCACGGCCAGCTCCTCGGTCAGGTCGCCGGCCTCGATCAGCTGGGACACGAGCTGCTCGGCGTCCTCGAGACCGAAGCCGAGGTCGGCGAGCGCGTCGAGGTCGAGGCGGTACGGGCGCTGCTCGTCGAGGATCGTCGAGATCCGAGCGGACACGGTCGCGTTCTCGGCCTCGGTCATCCCGGGGACGGCCGGAGGGTCGCCGGCGCCGGCCGGGACCCGGCCGTCGGCGAGGTACGTGCCGTCGAGCGCATCCATCACCGCGCGGGCGACCGCCTCGTCGGCCAGGTCGCGGAAGTCGTCCGGCGTGACCGCGAGCAGCCCGGTCCGGGCCTGGTCGAGCTGCTCCTGCATCGCGTCGAGGACGCGTTGCCGGTGCGGGTAGAACTCGAGGCCGAGCTCGAGGTCGGCGACCGCGAGCCGGAGCAGCGCCCGCGGGTCGGCGTACCGGCCGCCGGCGGCCAGGTAGCCGTTGAACCGCAGGCTCTCCACCAGGCCGGCGATCCGCGGCTCGTCCAGCGGCAGCGTCGCGAAGATCGCCGGATCGAGCGTGACGCCCGCGGTGTCAAGACGCATGGCCAGCTCCCGCAGGCGGGCGAGCACGTCGGCGGCGACGTGGTCGAGGTCGGCGTCGACCGCGAGGTCGGCGGCGTTGCCGCCGGTGAAGAGCTCCGGCCACAGGACGTTGCCATCCGCGTCGAGGTAGCCGTTGAAGACCAGGTTGTCGTAGAGCTCGGCCTGCTCGGCCTCGGTCAGCCCGCCGACGTCGGCCAGGTCGGACGGGTAGAACACGGCCGTCTGGGCCGGCAGGCCATCGTCGCCGGGCGTGCCGCAGAAGCTGGCCACGAGGTCGAAGACCGGGACCTGGTAGTCGCTGAAGTCGCCGGCCAGCACCAGGTCCTGGCCCGGCTCGGGGAGCGCCTCCTCGACGAGGACGCCGTCGGCGCCGACCAACCCGCGCAGGACGAGGTTCGTGAAGATCTTGGTGGTGAGACCCTCGTCCAGGCCGAGCTCGAGGAAGTCCTCGGCGGTGATCCGGCCGAGCTCGGTGACCGCGAGGTAGGCCGCGGAGGCCGCGGCCGTCGGGTCGAGGCGCAGCAGCCGGTCGTCGCGGGGGGACACCACGCCGTCGGTCTCCGCCGCCACCACGCCGTGGACGACCTGCGCCGCCCGCTCGCTGAACCGGTCGGAGACGAACAGCTCCGGCGCCAGCTCGACCGCCTCGAACCGCTCGCGGATGCCGTCGAGGACCGCGGCCTGCAGGGCACTGGCAGCCGGCGGTGGCGGCTGGGTCTGGGTCTGGGGTTGGGCCGGTGCCGTGCCGCCCCCGCCGAGGACGGCGAGCAGCTCCCGCCCGCTCAGCGCGCTCGACTGCAGCCAGCGCTCGACCGCTACCAGCGTCTGCACCAGCCAGAGCCCGGAGTCGACGTCGCCGGCGGCGAGCACGGCGTCGAGGCGCTCCGCCTGCACACCGGTGTCGATCAGGAGCGGGAAGGGCGGGTACCGCCGCGCCGACGGGTCGCGGTCCAGCGCGTCGATCACGTCGAACAGCTCGGTCACGTTGGTGCCGAGGGCGGCGGCGAGCCGGCACACCCGGTGCAGCAGCGACAGCGCCGGCAGCCGGATCTCCGCGCCGTCGAACGGGCCCGCGCCTTCCGGACCACGGTCGCGGAAGCGGGTCACGACGGTGACCAGCAGGGCCTCCGGGAGGCCGAGCGCGGCCGCCACCCGGCGGCGGAACTCAGCGTTGCGGGGTGCCAGGACATCCCCCGAGCAGGACAGCGTGCGCAGCCCGGCGTACGCCGGCGGCAGGTACGCCGATCCGCGGATCACCGACCGCTCCGGCACCGCGAACGGAACGTTGAAGACCCGGTCGAAGAGGTCCTGCGGGACCTCCTCGTTGCCGATGCCCAGCGTGTTCATCGGCGCGACCAGGCTGGCGACGACGTCGACCGGCAGCTCGAGCCGGCGCTGCAGGTCGATGAGCACCGCGATCCGGCGGAGCGCGGCGAGGTCGATCCGGTTGCCGCAGCAGAGCCGGAGCACGAGGTCGAGGTCAGGCAGCGGCAGGCCGGTCCGGCGGGCCAGCCGGACGAACCGGTTGACCCGTTCGAACCAGGCAACCGGGACCGACCCGGACGGGTGGACGAGCCGGCGCTCATCGGCGTCGAGCGTCACCGGCGGGTCGCCCTGGGAGACGAAGAACTGGGTGGCGGCTTCCCGCTCGGGGGCCCCGTCCCCGACCGGCGTCGCGCAGAGGGTGCCGTAGAGCAGGTCCCGCAGCTCGGGCACGGTCAGCGTGGTCGCCCGCCGGAACCGCTCCACGTCCTCGAGCGCCCGGTACGCCTCGTTGTCCCCGAGCTGGTAGCACTCGCGCAGCTTCGGCCCGTCGCTCAGCGCCGTCGCCAGCAGGTCGACGTCGGTCGGCGTCAGGCCGAGGAACTCCCGGGCGACGACGTCCGGGTCGACCCGGTCCGCGAACTGCCGGTACAGCTCGACCGGGTCGACCTCGAGGTGCTCGAGCAGGCGGCGCAGCCGCTCGTGCCGCAGCGAGAACGGCAGGGTGAACGGGTACCGCAGGCCGGCGAGGACCTGGTACGCGTCCTGCTCGCCTGCTCCCTGCAGCTCCCGCTCCAGGACCTCGTTGACGACGTCGAGGTAGGGCAGCTCGGTGTAGGTGTGCTCGGCGTCGAGCGGGACCGCCGGGATGTCCGGGCGCCGCTCGACCAGCGCGGGCGCGGCGCCACCGTCCTGCTCACCGAGCAGCTGGAGCAGGTCGGCCAGGTACGCCGCGGGCGAGTACACCGTCCGCGACTCGTCTCCGGAGCGGAACGCCAGGTCACCGAACAGCTTCTGGTAGCTCGGCATGGACGCGTCGAGGCTCATCCGGCCCTCCTGTGAGCGGCTGGCGGTCAGGTGGGATCACGCGACCCGGCGGCGCCGCCGCGGGCGGCGGAGGGGCGGTCGGAGGGCGGGCGGTGGCGCCGGTGCCGGGGCGGCGGCTCTCAGCCGGCGGCGTGCCCGGCGCGATCCGGACGAGCGCTGGCGGCGGCACGCGGCGGTCGGACGCTCGTCCGTGCAGGCGGTCGAGCCGGCGGGTGGGGCGCCACAGGCGCCGACGACCATCCAGATCAACCACGAACGGCCGCCTTCTTCGCCGTAGTGGCGGCTGGGCACCCCCGTGTCCAGTCGTGCTCGCAGCGTAGCAAGCGCGTTGTCGTGTCGTAACCCGAACGGGGTAAAACGTCCGGGGATTACCGGCGACGTCGTGCCGACTTTCGGGGTGAGCCGCCAGCGGTGCAGCCGCCGGCCGGCCGACCCGTGTAGCCGTCGGCGACAGCGTTCGCCAGCTGAGACGTACGGGGATGGCCGGTGACGACGGTGAGAAAGTCGTTCCGGTCCAGGCCGATGAGCAGGCCCGGCCGGGTCGCCCTGACAGTCGCCGTGCGGGGGATGTCCCGCAGCGCCACGGAGCCACCAGCAGGATGAGCAGCGCGCCACCGGTGGTGGCCAACGCCCCTCTCGCGCCGAGAGCCGGGATCATCGCCGGTGCCAGCAACGCGCCGACTCCGGTGCTCGACCAGTAGGCGCTCTCGGCCACCCCGAACGCCCGGGCCAGCACCTCGTCGGACGCCTGCCGCTGGAGCAACGTCCACCCGGACACCTCGACGAACGCGTAGCCGACTCCCACGACCACCAGTGCGGCGAGCGCGACCACGGCGACCGGCACAGCGGCGAGGAAGACGATCGCGGCGCCGGCGAGCAGGCCGCCGGCGGACAGCGCGGCCGCGTACCGGCCGCGGTGCAGCAACACCAGCGCGCCGCCGCCACCCACCAGCCCGCCGATGCCCCAGCACGCGTTCAGCCAGCCCACGCCGGCCGGCCCCAGGTCCACCAGGGACAGGGCGGCGATCACGACCAGCACGTCGAGGGCCCCCTCGATCAGGGTGGAGGCCGTCAGCGTCCCGACCACCAGCCGCAGGCTCCGGTCACCGGCCACCTCGCGGACGCCGCGGACGGTCTCGGCCAGCACCGATCCGGCACCGCCGGCCCGGTACGGCGGCACCGGATCCGGCGGGATGCCGAGCAGCGGCACGACGGCCAGCGCGAAGGCGACCGTGGTGGTGGCGAAGGCGACCGACGGGCTCGTCACCGCGACGAGAGCTCCGCCCAGCAGGGACCCGATCAGGAAGCCGCCGCTGCCGATCGAGCTCACGACCCCGTTGCAGGCAGCCAGCTGTCGTGGCGTCGGGGCCAACAGCGTGAGCAGCGCCGCCTGGGACGGGGTGTGCGCGGCGGTGAGGACAGTGACCGCGGCGGCGAGCACGAGCACGTACGCGAGGGGCGCGTCCAGCGCGACGATCCCGGCCAGGACGGCCAGCGCCGCCGCGCGCCCGACGCAGATCGCCAGCAGCACCCTGCGACGGGACCACCGGTCGGCCACCAGGCCGGCGAAGGGGGCGAGCACGCCGGCGGGCACCATCCGGGCGAAGCCCACGAGACCTACAGCAGCGGCGCCGCCGACGTCGTACGCGTAGACGGCGAGCGCCACCATGAAGGTCCACGCACCGGTCGAGGCGGCTGCCCAGGACAGGTGCAGGCGCCGCAGCGAGGCCGTGGAGAATGCCTCGCTCGCCGGCAACCGCCGGGCACGGGCCGCCTCCGCGCTCACGGCGTCAGCGGTGCGTCGCGTCGCTTGCCGGCAGGGAGATGTCGAAGGTGCACCGCCACACGCCGTCCGGGCCCCGGACCGGGTCGAGCACGAGGTCCGGCTTCACCGACCCGATGGTGTCGTCGTGGAGCCACGGGTCGCCGGCGTAGTACGCCATCGTGGTGAGAGTGGGGTAGCCCGGGGCGGACACCTTGAGGTGGGTGTGTGCGGGGCGCCATGGATGCCTGCCGACGGCGGCGAGCAGGCGGCCGACCGGCCCGGAGGTCGGGACCTGGTACGCCAGCGGCTTGACCAGCCGCACCTCGTACCGGCCGGCGCCGTCGGCGACCACCACGCCCCGCAGGTGCCAGTCCGGCAGCGCCGGGTCCTCGTGGTCGTAGTGCCCGCCGGCGTCGGTCTGCCAGATGTCGATCGTCGCCGCCGGCAGCGGCGCGCCGGTGGCCGCGTCGGTGACCGTCCCGCTCAGTACCAGCGGTTCCCCGGGCTCCTCCGGCCCGGCCAGCACGGCCGGGGAGGGGTATCGCGGCGCGCCCGGCCGCCAGAACGGTCCCTCCACATTGGACGCCGTACCCGGCTGGCCGGCGGCGTCCAGGCGCTCCAGGTGGGTGGAGACCCCCAGCACGTCCGACAGCAGCACCATCTCGCCGGCGGCGCCGACCTCGTTGAGGAACAGCAACCCTTCGAACAGCTCGGGGTAGCTCACCCCCTCCTCCTCGGCGATCCGCCGCACCTCGTCGGTCAGCCGGCGGACCACCGTCGCCAGCTTCTCCGACGTCGGCTGTTGCACCGTGGTCATGGTGCTCCCTTCCGTCCGGGGATCGCTTCGGCCGGGACGGCCCGGGTGGGCCGGCGACCGGTGCAGGCGGCGGCGAGCAGGTGGCGCAGTCCGGCCTCGGTGACCGGCGCGGGGTTGGCCGGCGCGGCGGCCGCCGCGGTGGCGGCCGCGGCGTCGATCCACTCGGGACGGAAGCCGGTGGACAGCAGGTCGGTGGGTGCGCCGATCCGGCCCGCCAGGTCCCACAGCGCCGCGGGAGCGTCCCCGTCCGGTGCGCCGAGCGCGGCCGCGAGGTCGGTCATCGCCACCGCTGCGGCGGCCCGGTTGTACGCCGCCGTGTACGGCAGCAGGGCGGCATGCACGGCCGCGTGCGGCAGCCGGTGCGCGCCACCGAGGACGTGCGCGAGCTTGTGGTGCACTCCCATCGTGGCGTTGCCGAGTGCCATTCCGCCGAGCCAGGCGCCGTAGAGCGCTTCGGCGCGCGCCGACCGGTCTTCGGGTCGGGCGACGCAGCCCGGCAGCGCGGCGGCGAGCGCCCGCACGCCCTCCACCGCGACGATCCGGAGCACCGGCGAGGCGTCCGGTGCGTACCGCGCCTCGACGCAGTGCGCCAGCGCGTTGAGCCCGCTGGTCGCGGTCAGCCTGGCCGGCAGCGAGAGGGTCAGCAGCGGGTCGTAGACGACCGTCCGCGGCAGCACCCGCTCGTCCCGGCCGGTCGTCTTGCGCCCGCCCTCGCTCAGCCCCCAGATCGGGGTCATCTCGCTGCCGGCGTACGTGCTGGGCACGGCGAGGATCGGCACGCCCAGCTCCCGGGAGACGGCCTTGGCCAGGCCGACCGCCGATCCCCCGCCGACGCTGAGCAGCAGGTCCGCGTGCGCCCGGGCGGCCTGCCGGGTGGCCGCGGCAGCGACCTCGACGGGCACGTGCTCGATGACCTCACCGGTCCGGCCGACCAGCCGGTTCCCGAGCCGGGCGGCGATCCGGCCGGCGGTCGCGGTGGCGTGGCCGCCGCCGACGAGCAGCACCCGCCGGGCGCCGAGCCGGTCGACCTCCGCCGGCACCTGCTCCACCGCCCCCTCGCCGAAGACGACCCGGCCGGTGGCGAGCTCGTGCACGAAGGACCTCAACCGGCACCCCCGGCGAGCGCCCGGAGCGCGGCGAGCTCGGCGGGGCCGGGTGGCCGGGTCACCCCGAGCCGGGGCGCCAGCCCGAGCGGCCACCCCGTCCGGGCGACCGCGTCGGCCGGGTCGACGCCGGGATGCACGGCACACAGCACCAGCTCCTGGGTGCGCGGGTCCGGCCGCAGCACGCCGAGGTCGGTGATGACCACGGTCGGACCGCGTCCGGTCAGCCCCAGCTCGGACCGCGACCCGTGCCCGCGCAGGTGCCCGACGCTGGTGACGAAGTCGAGCCGGTCGACGAACGCCCGCCGGGTCTGGCGGAGCACCACCACGACCGCGCCCGCGCTGGAGGCGATCTCCGGTGCGCCGCCGGCACCGGGCAGCCGGACAGCCGGGTGGTCGTAGTCGCCGATGACCGTCGTGTTGATGTTGCCGTACCGGTCGATCTGCGCGGCGCCGAGGAAGCCCACGTCGATCCGCCCGGCCTGCAGCCAGTAGGCGAAGATCTCCGGCACGGACACCACGGCGTCGGCCGTCTCGGCCAGCTCACCGTCCCCGATGGACAGTGGCGGCCGGTCCGGCTTCGCGCCGATGGTCCCGGACTCGTAGACGAGCACCAGGCCGGGAGCGTGCGTGCGCCGGGCCAGGTTGGCCGCCAGGCTGGGCAGCCCGATGCCGACGAAGCACACCGCGCCGTCCCGCAGCTCGCGGGCGGCGACTACCGTCATCACCTCGTCCGCGGTGGGGACCGGGACGCCCGGCGAGCTCTCCGCGGCCGCGGTGGCGGTCATGCCGCACCCGGTTTCGCGATCTCCTCGGCGACCAGCCGCAGGTGCTCGGCGAACCCGCCGGTGTCCAGGACGTGCCGGCGCAGCCAGCCCGAGAACGCCCCGCGGTCCCGGCTGATCGCGTCCCAGGCGGTGTAGAAGGCGTTGTCCCGGACCGAGTAGCCGTGGGCGTACGAGGGGTGCGCCCCGCCGGGCTCCGCCGCGACCGCGGTCACCACCCACGACGGCAGCACCACCCGGCAGCGCGGGTCGAGCACGTCCACCCGCTCCTCGACCGTGACGACCGCCGTCCGGGCGGCGAGCACCGCCTCCTTCTGCACGCCGCTGATGCCCCAGAGCCCCACGTTGCCGGCGCGGTCGACCTGCTGGGCGTGCACCAGGGCGACGTCGGGATGCAGCGCGGCCACCGCGGTGAGCTGCTCACCGGTGAACGGGCACTGCACGTGCCCGACGTTCGCCGTATGCGCCGGCAGGTCGGTGCCCGCGTACCCGCGCAGCACGCCGAACGGCAGGCCCGAGGCCGCGGCGACGTACCGGGCGGCCATCCCGGCGTGGCTGTGCTCCTCCAGCTCCAGCGGCCGCGGCCAGCCCCGCTCGACGGCGTCCCGGAAGCGGTGCAGCGAGCCGACCCCGGGGTTGCCGCCCCAGGAGAACACCAGCCGGCGCGCGACGCCGGCGCCGATCATCTGGTCGTAGAGCACGTCCGGCGTCATCCGCACCAGGGTCAGGTCGCGGCGGCCCTGCCGGACGATCTCGTGCCCGGCCGCGTACGGGATCAGGTGCGTGAAGCCCTCCAGCGCCACGACGTCGCCGTCGTGCACCAGCTCCGCCACCGCCTCCCGCAGCGGGACGAGCTCGGCCACCGCTCAGCCTCTCCGATAGAACGGCGGCAGCGCCGCGTCCACGTCGACCCACACCGCCTTCGCCTCGGTGTACTCGCGCATGGCCTCGAAGCCCATCTCCCGGCCGTAGCCGGACTGGCCCACCCCGCCGAACGGTGACCCGGGGTTGACCCGCTTGTACGAGTTGACCCAGACCATGCCGGCCCGCAGGTCCCGGGCCAGCCGGTGCGCCCGGGACACGTCCCGGGTCCACAGCCCGCTGCCGAGCCCGTACGCGACCCCGTTGGCGATCCGCAGCGCCTCGTCGTCGCCGGCGAACCGGTGCACGGCCACCACCGGGCCGAACACCTCCTCCTGGGCGATGCGGTGTGCCGGGTCGGCCGCGACCACGGTCGGCTCGACGTAGCAGCCCGCGGCCAGCGCCGGGTCCGCCGGCGGGCCGCCGCCGAGCAGGATGTCGTCCCCGCAGTCCGCGGCGGCCTTGAGGTAGGACAGCACCCGGTCGCGGTGAGCGGGCGAGGTGAGCGGGCCGAGCTCGGTGTCCTGGTCCTTGGGGTCCCCGATCCGGATGCTGCGGGCCAGCGCGCAGAACCGGTCGAGGAACTCGTCCGCGATCGCCTCCTGCAGCACGATCCGGCTGCCGGCGATGCACGCCTGGCCCTGGTTGTGGAAGATCGCGAACGCCGAGCCGGCGACCGCGGCGCCGAGGTCGGCGTCGGCGAAGACGATGTTCGGTCCCTTGCCGCCGAGCTCGAGCTGGACCCGCTTGAGGTTGCCGGCGCTGGCCGTCACGATCCCCCGGCCGACCGCGGTGGAGCCGGTGAACGAGATCTTGGCGACGCCGGGGTGCTCCGCGATCCGCTGGCCGGCGCGGGGCCCGTAGCCCGGGACGACGTTCACCACGCCCGGCGGGAAGCCGGCCTCGGCGACCAGCTCGGCGACCCGCAGCGAGCTGAGCGGGGTGAGCTCCGCCGGCTTGAGCACGACCGTGTTGCCCGCGGCGAGTGCCGGGCCCAGCTTCCAGCTGGTGAACATCAGCGGGAAGTTCCACGGCACGACCTGGCCGACCACCCCGAGCGGCTCGCGCAGGACGTAGTTGAGGAAGCCGGGCTCGACCGGGACGACACTGCCCTGCACCTTGTCCGCCATCCCGCCGAAGTAGCGGAAGGTCGCCACGGTGCGAGGCACGTCCAGGCCGCGGCTGTCCCGGATCGGGTGCCCGGTGTCCCGGGTCTCCAGCAGCGCCAGCTCCTCGGAGCTGGCCTCGATGAGGTCGGCCAGCCGGAACAGCAGCCGGCCCCGCTGCGCCGCCGAGGTGCGCGACCACCGCTCGAACGCGGCGGTCGCGGCCGCCACCGCCCGGTCCACGTCGGCCTCCCGCGCCTCCGCCACCTCGGCCAGCAGCGAGCCGTCGTGCGGGTCGCGGGTCTCGATGCGGCCGCCGTCGACGCCGTCGACGAACTCGCCGCCGATGAACAGCCTGGTCTGCACCCTGTCCTCCCGGCTCAGCCGGGCGATCCGGCCAGGGCGCCGGAGCGGGCCGGCTCCGCGTGCGCGGCCCGCGCGGCCCGGTAGGCGAAGCCGAGGATCGGGCCGAGGGTCGCACCGCCCGCCCAGTACGCCTGGCCGGAGGCGGAGGCGACGCAGTTGCCGACGCCGTAGAGGCCGGGGATGGGCTCGTCCATGTCGTCGAGCACCTGGCCGTCCGGAGTGGTCTTCGGCCCGCCCTTGGTGTCCAGCGTGCCGCCGGTCACGAGGGCGGCATAGTACGGCCCCGTCCCGCTGATCGGCCACAGCGTCGGGTTGGTGCGGCCGGGCTCCTCCTTCACGACCCCGTTGAAGAGCTGCTGCACGGCCCGCTCACCGCGTCCGAAGTCGCTGTCCACACCGGACTCGGCAAGCTGGTTGTAGCGCCCGATCGAGGCGCGCAGGGTGTCCGCGAAGTCGTCGGTCAGCCGCAGCCCGCCGGTGACGCCGGCGTAGCGCTCCAGCCGCTCGGCGATCGCCGCGGCCAGCTCCTGCAGGGTCCCGCCCCGGATGACGTGCCGGTCGTCGGTGCCCGGCGGCACGATGAGCCGGCCGTACTCGTCGCTGGCCGAGTGGTCCTGGCTGCGCTGGTCCCACACCTGGATGAGCACCAGGTACGGGTACTCACCGGCCACCGGGTCCCACCGGAAGAAGGTCTGGGCCAGCTCGTTGTACGGCAGCTTCTCGTTGACCACGCGGTCGCCACGCTTGTCGACGAAGATCATCGAGTCGCCGGCGACCGAGAACATGCCGGACAGTGCGGGGTCGCGGGCGACCGCCTTCTCCAGCGGGACCGGGCACATCCAGGCGTAGTTCATGTTCCGCAGCTGGGCGCCCACCGTGGAGCCGATCCGGACGAAGTCGCCCTCGTTGGTCAGGGCGGCGCAGCCGCCGAAGACGGGCGCGTGCAGGAAGTTGGTCCGCAGGTCCGGGTCGTGGGTGAAGCCGCCGGTGGCGAACACGACGGCCTTGCGCGCCCCGATCCGGCGGGTGGCGCCGTCCGGTGTGGACGCTTCGACGCCGGCGACCCGCCCGCCGTCGAGCAGCACCCGCTGCACCCGGTGCCCGGTGCGCACGTCCACGCCGTCCCGGCGGGCGGCGGCGGCCATCTGCGCGGTGCCCACCTGGCCGCCGTCGGACATGGTGTCCCGGGCGCCGGCCGGCACCAGCACCCGGCCGGTGGGTGCCTTGTCCTCCGGCAGCTCCGCCCAGTAGTCCGGCACCGCCTCGCAGTGCCGGTACTCCAGCGCCCCCTTCGACGCGAGCAGCTCGGTGGCCGGGGAGGCGCTCTCGTAGATCGCCCGGCACATCGCGTGCTCCCACTCGGTCAGGCCCAGCGTCGGGCTGTCCGGGTCGTACCGCTGCGGCCGGGCGAGCCGGGCGACGTAGCGGAGGAAGTCCTCCTCGGGGTCGGCGAGGCCCAGCGCGCGCATCGGCTCGTTGTTCGGTACCCAGTACCAGAACGCCGCCTTGCGGGCGGTCCCGCCGAGCTCGGGTGCCTTCTCCAGCAGGATCACCTCGTCGCCGAGCCAGCGGGCGAACAGCGCGGCGGGCAACCCCGCGCCGCCGCCGCCGATCACGACGATGTCGGCCTCGGCGTCGAGGTGGCCGCCGGCGGGGGCCGGGCGGGCGGTCTCTCGGGCGGCGACGGTCCCGCTCATGGGTGCCTCCTGGAGGGACGGCCGACCGGCGGGCGGCCCGGGCACGGGCCCCGCACGGTGGCGTCGGGGAGTGGGGATGGGTTGAGGGGCTGTCGGCTCAGAAGTCGATCGGGTAGGTGGGGGTCTGCCCGCTGGCGATCAGGTCGGGCAGGTTGGGCGAGGCGTTCTCCCAGACCAGCAGCATCGAGCGCTTGGGCGAGTAGCCCTGGTGGCGGATGTCGGCCGGCATGGCGCAGACGTCACCGGGCTTCATCACCACCCGGGCGCGCACCGAGCCGGAGTCCCGGTCCTCGACCTCCCAGGTGATCTCGTCCGACAGCTGCAGGAACCACTCCACCCGGTCGTTGCCGTGGATGATCGGCAGGATGTACTCCTCGGTGGTCGGGCAGAAGAGGCTGTCCTTGCAGACGCTGACCACCGACGGGTTCCAGGTCACCGGCGAGCGGGACAGATAGGCGAAGAGGTTGAACGACGCGACCTCGCCCTCGAAGCCCGGCTCGACCTGGATCTCCGGCTCGTCCTGCGGGACGTCGGCGAACATCCGGTTCACCGGGTGGCCGTCCTCGTCCGAGCGCAGCCCCTCGTCGCCCGGCACCGCGACCATCCGGGCCGCGGTGACCCGGTGCCGGTTGATCGCCGCCCGGTTGTCGCCGTTCTTCAGCCCGAACGCGGAGCCGGTCTCATGCGGGGAGGCGAACGGGTCGAAGGTCTGGTTGGTCCAGTCGTCGAGCATGGCCTGGAAGGTGGCCTTGATCTCCGGGGTCGGCGCGTTCTCGGTGTAGTCGAGCTCGGCCTTCCGGTAGGCCTCGTTGTAGCGGCCGGCGAACAGGTCGACCGTGCCGTAGTGGTTGACCGTCCCGATCACGCCGTCGAAGTTGACGGTGCCGTAGAAGAACTCCCATGCAACGTCCCGCTGCAGCGCGCGCAGGAAGGCGTCCACGCTCATGATGTGGCTGCCGGTCGGCCAGCTGACGTAGGCGAAGTACTCGTCCCGGGAGAAGACGAACTCCCCGAGGCGGAACTCGCGATAGCCCTGGGCGTTGGTGGAGCTGGCCGGTGCCGGCTCGGTCCCGGCCGCCGGGGAGGTGTCCACGCTCATCGGATGTCCCGTCCCTTCCGCTACAGCGACTGGCAGATCTCGGCCCAGCGGAACTGGGTCAGCGGTCCGGCGATGGTCTGCATCAGCACCACGCCTGGGGTGGCGCTGGTGAAGCGGTACGCCGCACCCGCCGGCAGCAGCGTCATGTGACCGCGGCGGGCGACCACCCGGCCCATCCGCCGGCCGGCCGGCTCGCCGTCCAGCCGGACCGACCCCTCGGTGTCCGGCGGCACCGCGGACTCGTCCGGCTTGACCAGCGTGATCTCCACCTCGCCGTCCAGCACGACGGCGAACTCGTCGTGGGCGGCGGTGTACCAGGGGCTGGTCCCCTCCGCCCGGACCACCTCGAGCACGTACTTCATGTTCTTGCCGACCGCGATCCGTTCCCAGGACGCCGCGTTTCCCGCGACCTCGAAGACGTTGGAGAAGGCGTAGTGGCGGGGGTCGTCGTTGATGATCTCGACGCCGCCCTTCTGGTAGCTGCCGAGGGACCCGAAGCGGGTCACGTACGAGTCGGCCTCCCGGGCGCGGCCGGCGGTCGGTGCACTCACCCGACACCTCCAGAGTGTTCGCAATACGAACAGTCGTTCGCTTCTTGAACCGGAGTGTCGGCGGGGCGGCGAGGGCGTGTCAAGAGGCCGCGGGGAACCGGGTCCGAGTTGCGGTTACCGTACGCATGGCGAACACATGCCGACCGGAGGGACGGACCGGGTGCAACTCGACGAGCGAGCCCCGCCGCCGGCGCGCGGCCGGGAGCCGGCCGCCGGCGGCGAGAGGCCCGTCGAGTACGTGCAGTCCCTCGACCGGGGGCTGGCGGTGATCCGGTGCTTCTCCCGGGACACGCCACGGCTCACGATCGCCGACGTGGCCCGGGAGACCGGCCTGACCCGGGCCGCGGCCCGCCGGTTCCTGCACACCCTCGAGACGCTCGGGTACGTCGGCAGCTCGGCCGGCCAGTTCTACCTCCGGCCGCGGGTGCTCGAGCTCGGGTACGCCTACCTGTCCTCGATCTCGGTCGCCGAGGTCGCGCAGGAGCACCTGATCGCGCTGGCCGAGAAGCTGCACGAGTCGTGCTCGGCGTCGGTGCTGGACGGTCCGGACCTGGTCTACATCGCCCGCGCCCAGACCAACCGGATCATGACGATCGCGCTGGCCGTCGGCACCCGGCTCCCGGCGTACGCGACGTCGATGGGCCGGGTGCTGCTCGCTGCGCTCGACGAGCCGGACCTCGAGGCGTACCTGCGCTCCGTGCAGCTGCGGCCGCTGACCGACCGGACCGTGACGGACGCCGACCGGCTGCGCTCCGAGCTGGCCGACGTGCGTCGGCAGGGGTACGCGCTGATCGACCAGGAGCTCGAGCTCGGCGTACGATCCGTCGCGGTGCCCGTGCACGACGCGGCGGGTCGGGTGATCGCGGCGGTCAATGCCACCGCACATGCGTCCCGGATCCGGCTGGACTCCCTGCGCAAGGTCTTCCTGCCCGCGCTGCAGCGGGCGGCCGCGGAGATCGACGCCGACCTGCGGGTGCGACCCTAGCTGTTCAGCCGCCGCGCGCGTGCAGCAGCGGCGTCGGGCCGACGGCGACCGAGCGCAGCTGGGCGAGCAGGTCGGCGACGTCCTGCTCGTCGGCGAGCGTCGCCCGCACCGCGTCCGCGCCGGCCCGGCGCAGCGCCAGCGCCTGCTCCTGCGCCTCCTCCAGCGTGCCGAACAGGCCCGCCCGGCGGGGGTGCGCCGGCCCGCTCAGCGCGAGGTCGCGCAGCGCGCGGGCCTCGGCCTCGCTGCGCGTCCGTCCTATCGAGACGGTCAGCGCGACCGTGACGGGGTGGTCCTGCGGGGACCGGCCGGCCGTGCTGCGCTCGGCCGCCGTGCGGGCGACGCGGTCGAGCAGCGCCTCCCGGTCGGTCCCGCTGACCACGGTGCCGGCAGCCGCCGCGTCGAACGCCCGCACGTGCGCACGGGTGCGCCAGCCCTCCGGTCCGCCGAGGGCAGCGACCGGGTCCCCGGCGGCCGGGTCCGGCCCATCCAGCTCCACCAGCGTCGCCGGGTCGGCCGCGACCGCGGCCGGGACGGCGGGCGGCCCGGCCGGGAGCAGCACCCCGAGCCGCGCCGGAGCGGCCGCCCGCGCGAGCGCCGCAAGCTGCAGCCGGTCGGGCGGCGCGGCCGGGTCGACCGGCAGCCAGACGGTGCCGAAGCCGAGCCGGGAAGCGAGCTGGGCGATGTGCTCGCGGCGGTCCGGTGCGTGGTCCAGGTGCAGGGTGACGCCCAGGGACAGCAGCGTGCTTGGCATCGCCACGAACGCCTCCTAGGGTGTTCACCATGCGAACTGTTGTTCGCGAATCGTACGAGCCGGCCGGAGCCCGGTCCAGCGTGGTGTCCGCGGTCGTCGAGCTGGCCCGCACGCTGCGGGCGGCCGGCGTGCCGGTCTCCACCAGCGAGACCATCGACGGGGTCGTCGCGCTCGACCTGGTCGACCTCACCCGGCGGGACCACGTCCGCGCCGCCCTGCGCGCCGCCCTGGTGAAGGACGGCGACCACGACGAGGCGTTCGGGCGGCTGTTCGACCTGGCCTTCCCGCCGCCCGCGGTGCCGGCGGCACAGCCGCGGCGCGAGCCGGCCGCCGGTCCCGGATCGGCGCTGCCCGACGACGCCGCCGACCTGCGGGACCTGCTTGCCGAGGCGCTGCGCGCCGGCGACGAGCCGCAGGTGCGGCTGGCGACGGCCGGCGCGGTCGACCGATGGGCGGGCGTCGGGTCGGCCCCGGCCGGGGAGCGCCACCACGTGCAGCGGGTGCTCCGCCAGCTCGACCTCGGCCGGGTGCTGCAGCGGCTGCTGCGCGGCGACCCGGAGCGGAGCGACCTGCAGCGCAAGCTCGACGCGGCGGCGGCCGGCGAGCAGGTCGAGCAGGTGCGCCGGCTGATCGAGCGCCTGGTCGCCCAGCGGGTCCGGGCGGCGGGCGGCGGCGAGCGTCCGGCCGGCCCGGACGACCTCGTCGACCGGCCGATCCTGCGGGTCGGCCCGGACGAGCTCGCCGCGCTGCGGGCCGAGGTGCGGCCGCTGGCCCGCCGGCTCGCCGCGCGGCTCGGTCGCCGCCGGCGGCGGGGACGGGCCACCCTCGACATGCGGCGCACGATGCGGGCGAGCCTGAGCACCGGCGGCGTGCCGCTGGCCCCGGTGCTGCGCCGCCGCAGCCCGAGCCGGCCCGACCTCGTGGTGCTCTGCGACGTGTCCGGGTCCGTCGCCCGGTTCGCGCCGTTCATGCTGGCGCTGCTGCACGCCCTGCACGGCGAGTTCGGCCGGGTCCGGTCCTGGGCGTTCGTGGACGGCGTCGTCGAGATCACCGACCTGCTCGAGGCGGCGCCCGGCGTGCTGGACGTGCACCACCTGCTGTCCCGGCGCGGCCTGCTCGCCGGGGACGGGCGCAGCGACTACGGCCGCGCGTTCCGGACCTTCCTCGACATCTGGGGCGATGCGGTGGCCCCCCGCACCACGGTGCTGGTGGTCGGCGACGCGCGCGGGCACGACCGGCGCCCGGCCCTGGCCGAGACGGCGGAGC
This sequence comes from Mycobacteriales bacterium, assembly GCA_045806925.1. Taxonomy (GTDB): domain Bacteria; phylum Actinomycetota; class Actinomycetes; order Mycobacteriales; family CADCTP01; genus CADCTP01. Next base: position 17,670 of record JBJMII010000099.1, on the reverse strand, counting down.
TGCGCCGGCGCGCCCGCCGGCTGTACTGGCTCAACCCGGAGCCGGCCGGGGAGTGGGACACCGGCGACTCGCGGATGGCAGCGTACGCGGCGCACTGCACGGGCAGCTGGGAGGTCTGCACCCTGCGGCAGCTCGGGGACTGCGTCGCGGGCATCAGCTGAGGCGGCTCAGGACGCCGCCTCGCCGGGCGGCTGCAGGCCGAGCTCGCGGACCGCCCGGACGGTGTCCGAGGTGTGCTTGAGCACGACGCCGATCGTGGCGCCTGCGACCGCGGGCTCGAGCGTGTCCGTGCCGAGCAGGGCCAGGGTGCGAGCCCAGTCGATGGTCTCGGCGATAGACGGCGGCTTCTTCAGCTGCATCGCCCGCAGCGTCCGGACCGCCCGCACCACCTCGTCCGCGAGCCGCGCGCCGGCCTCCGGCACGCGGGCGAGCACGATCGCCCGCTCGCGCTCCGCGGACGGGTAGTCCAGGTGCAGGAACAGGCACCGGCGCTTCAGCGCCTCGGACAGCTCCCGGGTCGCGTTGGAGGTCAGCACGACCAGCGGCCGCTGGGCCGCCGTGATCGTGCCGAGCTCCGGCACCGTCACCTGGAAGTCCGACAGCACCTCGAGCAGCAGCCCCTCCATCTCGACGTCCGCCTTGTCGGTCTCGTCCACCAGCAGCACCGTCGGCTCGGACCGGCGGATCGCCGCCAGCAGCGGCCGCTCCAGCAGGAAGTCGACGGAAAAGATGTCGTCCGACATCGAGACCCAGGACCGCTGCAGCGCCGGCTCCGTCCCCGCCAGCGCCGGCTCCGCCTGCAGCCGCAGCAGCTGCTTCTTGTAGTTCCACTCGTAGAGGGCCCGGGCCTCGTCGATGCCCTCGTAGCACTGCAGCCGCACCAGGCCGGCGCCGGCGGCGGCGGCCACCGCCTTGGCCAGCTCGGTCTTGCCGACCCCCGCGGGCCCCTCCACCAGCACCGGCTTGCCCATCCGGCACGCCAGGTAGACGGTCAGCGCGCTGGCCGGGTCGGCGAGGTAGCCGACCTCGGCAAGCCGGCGGGCGACGTCGTCGGCCGAGGAGAACGAGAACGAGCTGGGCACCGGCCCTCCCGTACGTACTACGAACAGTAGTTCGTGCAGCGTACGGAACGGCGTCTGCCGGACGCCAGCGGAGGCCTCCGGGGCGCCAGCTCACGGCAGCCTCAGCTCACCGCAGCGCGGTAGCGGGCGGCCCGGACCAGGGCGGCGTCGACGAGCTGGTCCGCGGCACCGAGGTAGGACGCCGGGTCGTCTCCGCCCGGATCGGCGCCGGGCGCCAGGCCGGCCAGCGACCGCCGCTCGGCGAGCAGGTCGGTGGCCGCGGCGCCGGCGGTCGCCCGCATGCGGTCGGCGTGCACCTCGAGGCCGGCCAGCAGCTCCGCGGTCTGCGCCGCGGCCACCACGGTCCGGCGGGCCAGCAGCTGCAGCGCCGGCCACTCGACGTGCCAGGACCCGTCCGGGCGCTCGTCGACGGCCTCGGCGGCGGCCAGGTGCAGCTGCGCCGCCAGCGCGGGCGCCGCCAGCGCCGCCCGCCGGACCAGCACGGACAGCACCGGGTTGGCCTTGCGCGGCATCGTCGACGAGCGGCCGCGGCCGGCGGCGGCCGGCTCGCTCAGCTCGCCGATCTCGGGCCGGGACAGCGTGAGCACGTCGTTCGCGATCCGGCCGTACGCGTCGGTGCAGCGGACCAGCGCGTCGCCGAGCCGGGTGACCGGGGACCGGGCGGTGTGCCAGGCCGGCGCGGGGGACAGGCCGAGCGCGTCGGCGGTGCGGGCGGCGAGGTCCAGGGCGGCCTTCGCCGGCTCGACCGGCCCGGCAAGGTGCGCGGCGGCGGCCAGCGTGCCGACCGCCCCGCCGAACTGGGCGGGCAGGGGCAGGCCGGCCAGCTCCTCGGCCGCGTCGAGCACGCCCTGCAACCATCCGGCCGCCTTGACGCCGAAGGTGATCGGCACCGCGTGCTGGGTGAGCGAGCGGCCGGCCAGCACCGTGGCCCGGTGCCGGTCGGCCAGCCCGGCCAGCGCGCCGACCTGGGCGGCGGTCTCCGTACGGAGGCGGTCCAGCACGTCGCGGGCGCACAGCACGAGCGCGGTGTCCAGGACGTCCTGGCTGGTGAGGCCCCGGTGCAGCCAGCGGCCCGCGGGCGTCCGGGCGCCCGCCCGCTCCCGCAGCAGGTCCACCAGCGGGATCGCCGGGTTGCCTCCGGCCTCCCCGCGGGTGGCGACCTCGGCGGCGTCGCCCGGCCCGACCAGCTCGCCGAGGTCCACCGCCGCCTCGGCCGGCGCGATACCCGCGGCCGCGAGCGCCGCCAGCCACGCGGTCTCGGTGGCCACCATGGCGGTCAGCACGGCCACGTCGCTCATCAGCTCGCCGGCCCGCTCGTCGCCGGGCCAGAGCAGGGCGGTCATCGGTCCGGCTGCCCCGGGTAGGCGAGGAAGGCGGTCTCCCGGTCCCCCTGCAGGACGACGTCGAAACGCAGGTCCCGGCCGTCCCGGCGGGCCACCAGCGTGTCCCGGCGGTCGGCCGGCAGGCCGGACAGCACCGGGTCCCGGGCCAGCGCGGCCTCGTCGCCGGGCAGGTAGGCGCGGGTGAGCAGGCGGTCGAGCAGGCCGCGCGCGAACACCGCGACCGCGAAGAACGCCGGCCGGCCGCCGGGCTCCAGGGTGGTGAAGGCGTACCGGCCGGACAGGTCGGTCGCGGCCCGTCCCCACCCGGTGAACGTCAGCCCGTCGCGCCGCAGCGAGCCGGCCCGGCGCACCATGCCGCCGTCCGGGGCGGCCTGCCAGATCTCCACGAGCGCGTCCGGGACCGGCTCGCCGGCGCCGTCCAGCACCCGGCCGGACAGCCGGACCGCCCCGGGCGTGCCCGGCGGCACCAGCTCCGCACCGCCGGGGAAGGGCAGCGCGAGCCCGAAGAACGGCCCGACGGTCTGACCGGGGGTCATCGCTCGGTCCAGGTACGCCGGCTGCCGGCCAGCACGATGTCCCACCGGTAGCCGGTGCACCACTCGGGCTGGGTGAGGTCATGGTCGTAGCGGGCGACGAGGCGGTCCCGCGCACCGGCGTCGGGGATCGACTGGTAGACCGGGTCCAGCGGCAGCAGCGCGTCGCCCGGGAAGTACAGCTGGGTCACGAGCCGCTGGGTGAAGGCCGTCCCGAACACCGAGAAGTGGATGTGCGCCGGCCGCCAGGCGTTGTGGTGGTTGCGCCACGGGTACGGGCCCGGCTTGACCGTGGTGAACCGGTAGCTCCCGTCCGGGCCGGTCAGGCAGCGGCCGCAGCCGGTGAAGTGCGGGTCGAGCGGCTCCGGGTGCCGGTCGCTCCGATGGGCGTACCGGCCGGCGGCGTTGGCCTGCCAGATCTCCACCAGCTGACCGCGGACCGGGCCGCCGTCCGCCTCGACGACCCGGCCGGTCACGACGATGCGCTCGCCGATCGGCGCGCCGCCGTGCCCGCTCGTCAGGTCCGCCTCGAGCGGGTCGACGTCCTGCGGCCCGAAGACCGGCGCGCTGAGCTCCAGCTCCTCCGGGTCCACCCGGTGCGGGTCCCTGGTCGGGTGGCGCAGTGCGCTGCTGCGGTACGGCGGGTAGTCCAGCAGTGGCCGGGTGCGCTCGCCCGCGGTGGCCAGGTCCCGCTCGTACGCAGCCGCCATCCCGGCGATCTCGGCGCTGATCTCCGCCTGGGTCGCCGCCGCGGCGTGGGTCACGCCCGCACCGTAACCCGGGATGGCGCCGGCCGGTGCCGACCACGTTCACTACCGCCATGCGCACCGAGGTCGCCATCGTCGGCGCCGGTCCGGCCGGCCTGCTGCTGTCGCACCTGCTCGCCCGGGAGGGCGTCGACTCGGTGGTGGTCGAGACCCGGTCCCGCGCGTACGTCGAGGCCCGCATCCGGGCCGGCATCCTGGAGAGCTCGACGGTCGGCCTGCTCGACGAGGTCGGGCTCGGCGACCGGCTGCACCGCGAGGGGCAGCGGCACCGCGGCATCTACCTGCACTGGCCGGGGGAGCGGCACCATCTCGACTTCGTCGAGCTGGCCGGGCGCAGCGTGTGGCTCTACGGCCAGACCGAGCTCACCAAGGACCTCGGCCGGGCGCGGGACACGGCGGGGCAGCAGTTCCGGTACGGGGTACGCGACACCCGCCTGCACGACCTGACCACCGACCACCCGTACGTCACCTTCACCGGCGCCGACGGCCGGGCCGAGCGTCTCGACGCGGCCGCCGTGGCCGGCTGCGACGGCTCGTTCGGCCCAAGCCGGGCCGCCGTGCCGGACACCGCGACGCAGACCTGGGAGCGCATTTACCCGTACTCCTGGCTGGGCATCCTGGCCACGGTCGCGCCATCGACGGACGAGCTCATCTACGCCTGGAGTCCCGAGGGCTTCGCGCTGCACTCGATGCGGTCGGCGACGGTCAGCCGCCTCTACCTCCAGGTGGCTCCCGACGCCGACCTGGCCGACTGGCCCGACCAGCGGATCTGGGCCGCGCTCGCGCGCCGGCTCGGCGCCGGCCTGGACGGCTGGCGGCTCACGCCTGGCCCGATCACCGAGAAGAGCGTGCTGCCGATGCGCAGCTTCGTCATGACGCCGATGCGGTTCGGGCGGCTGTTCCTGGCCGGCGACGCAGCGCACATCGTGCCGCCCACCGGCGCCAAGGGCCTCAACCTCGCGGTCGCCGACGTCGCCCTGCTCGCGCCGGCGCTCGTCCGGCTGGTCCGGGACAAGGACGGGGCGCTGGCGGACGCCTACTCCGAGGCAGCGCTGCGCCGGGTCTGGCGGTGCACGCACTTCTCCTGGTGGATGACCACGATGCTGCACACCACCGACGACCCGTTCGAGGCGCAGCTGCAACGCTCCCAGCTGCAGTGGGTGACGACCAGCACCGCCGGGGCGACCGGCCTCGCCGAGAACTACACCGGCCTGCCGATCGGCTCCTGAGGTCAGAGTTGGAGATAGCGGAGGACTGCGAGTACGCGGCGGTTGTCGCCTTCGGACGGCGGTAGGCCGAGTTTGCCGAAGATGTTGGCCACGTGCTTCTCGACCGAGCCGCTGGAGATGACGAGAGCGGCGGCGATTCCGGCGTTGGACCGGCCCTCGGCCATGAGTGCGAGCACCTCGCGCTCGCGTGGGGTCAACGCGGCCAGGGTGTCCGGGTGACGGCTGGCGCGCAGCAGCTGGCTGACCACCTCCGGGTCCAGCGCGGTGCCGCCCCGGGCGACCCGGGTGAGGGCGTCGGCGAACTCGGCCACGTCGGCGACCCGGTCCTTGAGCAGGTAGCCGACGCCAGCGGCGTCGCCTGCCAGCAGCCGGGCGGCGTACCGGGTCTCGATGTACTGGGAGAACACCAGCACCCCGGTCCCGGGGTGGTCGCGGCGGAGATCGAGGGCGGCCCGCAGCCCTTCGTCGGTGTGGGTGGGTGGCATCCGGACGTCCACCACGGCGACGTCGGGGTGATGTTCGGCGACGGCTGCCAGCAGCGCGTCCCCGTCGGCGACGGCGGCGCACACCTCGTGGCCACGGTCATGAAGCAGCCCGATGAGGCCCTCCCGCATCATGGCGGCGTCCTCGGCGATCACCACCCGCATGGCCGTGCTGCCTTCATGCGTGCAGCGGCAGCGTGGCGGTCATGACCGTCGGCCCGCCTGCCGGACTCGTGATATCCAGGCGACCATCCACGGTGCTCACCCGCTGCCTGAGGCCGGACAGGCCGGTGCCGCGGGCCGGGTCCGCTCCGCCGACGCCGTCGTCGGCGACGCTGAGCAGGAGCACAGCGTCCCGTCCGACCACCTGGATCTCGATCTTGTTCGCGTGGCTGTGCTTGGCCGCGTTGGCGAGCAGCTCGGCGGCGCAGAAGTAGGTGATCGTCTCGATGGCGGGGGTCGGCCGGAGCGGGACGTCGATGCCGAGCTCGACCGGTACGGGGGTGCCGCCGGCGAGGGTGGCGAGCGCGTCGGCGAGCCCGTTGTCGAGAACCGGCGGGTGGATGCCCCTGGCCAGGTCGCGGAGCTCGATGAGGGCATCCTTGGCGGCTTGGTGCGCCGCGTCGACCAACGCGCGGGCCGCGGCGAGGTCCAGCGTCTCGCCGTGGCCGTCGAGCTTCTCCCTGGCCCGGCCGAGGTTCATGGCGAGGGTGGCCAGCCGGACCTGGGCCCCGTCGTGCAGGTCGCGTTCGAGCCGGCGTAGCAGTGCGGCGGAGTCGTCCACAGCGAGTGCGCGGGTCTGCTCCAGGTCCCGGACCCGCCGCGTGAGCCGGCTCGGACCGAGCAGGCCGCGCATCAGCCGGCGGTCGGCAGCGACGACGGCCCGGGTCACCCACGGCGCGGCGAGCACCATCGCGCTGCCGAGTGCGAAGGCGAGGAACGTACCGGGGAAGGTGCCGACGTGCAGGACCCGGCCGGGGAACGGGGTGCTGACCAGCGCGGGACTCAGCTGGACGGCCGGCGGGTGGTTGCGGAACAGCCCCCACCAGAACGGGTAGGTCAGGTTGACCAGCCCCGCGGCCCAGAGGAAGACCGCGTAGCACTCCAGCACGGCGACCGGCAGCTTCACCAGCAGGTACGCGACGGCCCGCCAGCCGGTGCCGTCGCGCAGACCCGTACCGAGCCGGCCCACGATGCCCTTGGCCGGCCGGAGCGGCGGCGGCGCCTCGATCCGCTCGTCGAGCAGCCGCCGCGCGAGGCGGCGGTGTACCACGCCGAGCCGGCGGGCGATCCGGGTCAGCAGCAGGATGAGCAGGATCCCCCATGCGACCGTCGCCAGGGCAGCAACCCAGGTCGAGCTCAGCTCCGGCTCGACCAGCGCCACGGCGACGGCGGGCGCCAGCAGGCAGAGCCCGATCCCGCTGAGCGAGAGGCTGAGCGGCACGCTGACCAGGCAGAACCCCAGCTCACGACGCGCCCGCCCAGTGAAGGGCTCCCGGCCGGCCGCGCGGGCGACAGCCGCCGCGGCGGCCACTCCCGGGGCCAGCCGGCCGCCCGGCCGCGGGCCTTCTCCTGGGGTCATCGGGGTCGCCGGACCCGGGCTGCCCATGGGCTCATTGTCACCGCTCAGGCATCCCGTCTGGCCAGCAGCCAGGCGGCCACGGACAGCGCGACCGCGACGTACAGGCACAGCACGGCGAGCCCGGCCCACGGCGCCGGCACGCCAGGCAGCGGCTCGGCCACGGCCAGCGAGTTGGCCACGATCGAGACCGGGATGTAGCCCAATGCCGGGCGGGCGGCCGCCCCGACGACCTGCGCGCCGACGAACACGCCGCCCACGAGCACGGCGATGGCAGCACCGGTGTGGCGGACGATGGTGCCTACGGCCAGGCCGAGCAACCCGATCAGGCAGACACCGACCCCGGACAGCACCACCGCCCGAAGCACGCCGGGCTGGCCGAGCGCGGGCGGCGGAATCCTTCCCGGCAGGGCGGCACCACCGGCGAAGAAGGCGACGAACGCTGCGGCCTCGCCGACGCCGAGCGCCACCGCACCGAACACGGCCGCCTTCGCGGCCAGCAGCAGCGGGCGGTTCGGTATCGCGGTGAGCGTCGACCGGATCGCACCGGAGGAGTACTCGCCGGTCATCAGGAGCACCCCCAGGACCCCGATCGTGAGCAGGCCGGGGACGATGCCCGCGAGCGCGTTGTTCGTCAGGTCGGCGGCCGCGTCCTCGGTGTTGACCCCTACGGTGATCGCGAGGGCGGTCGCGCCGGCGGCGGTGACCGCCAGTGTCCACCACGAGGAACGCAGGCTCCGCAGCTTGATCCACTCCATCCGGGCCGCGTGCGAGAAGCGATAGTGCCCGGCCGGCACGTGCGGGTCCCGCACCGGTCCGGGGGTTGCGCCGGTCATGACCTCCTGCCTCCTCCCGGCCGCGGATCCCCCCGAAACTCGGAGCTGGCGGAGGTCAGGTCCAGGAACGCCTCCTCCAGGGAGCCCGACCGGGCCGAGAGCTCGGCCACCGACGTGTCCGCCAGCAGCCGTCCCCGGCCGATGACCACGAGGTGGTCGGCGGTGAGCGCGACCTCGCTGATCAGGTGGCTGGAGACGAACACGACGCGGCCCTGAGCGGCCAGCGACCTCAGCAGGGTGCGGATCCAGCGGATCCCTTCCGGATCCAGGCCGTTGACCGGCTCGTCCAGCAGCAGCACCGCTGGGTCGCCGAGCAGCGCGGCGGCGATGCCGAGCCGCTGGGCCATGCCGAGCGAGAACCTCCCCGCCCGGCTGCCGGCGGCGTCCGTTAACCCGACCAGGTCGAGAGCTTCACCCACCCGGGCGGGAGGGATGTCGTTGCTGGCCGCCAGCGCGGCCAGGTGGGCGCGGGCGCTGCGGCCCGGGTGGAACGCCCTGGCCTCGAGCAGCGCCCCGACCTCGCGCAGCGGCCAACGCAGCTCCCGGTAGCCGCATCCGCCGATCCGCGCCCACCCCGCGTCCGGCCCGTCCAGGCCCAGGATCAGCCGCATGGTCGTGGACTTGCCGGAGCCGTTCGGGCCGAGAAAGCCGGTCACCATCCCCGGCCGCACGTCGAAGCTCAGCGCGTCCACAGCCACCGTGGAGCCGTAACGTTTGGTGAGACCACAGGCCTCGATCACGGGACCTCCCTCTGCCGGCCCGGGCGACCCGGAACCCGCTCCGACGGGCGCGTGCACGCCATCGGGAAGTCACGCTAAGAACCAGGCGCGCCGAGCAGAACCCGGCAACCGCCCGCCCTCCTCCGGGGGTTTTCCCCAGCTCCGCCCGCCGGACCAGCCGGCGTCAAACGGGACGTGGACCGGCTTGTTGAGTGATCCTGGACTCAGCAGAAACCGCATCCGTATCGTCGCGGACCCGGACACGCTGTGAGGGCTCGCAGACACCCTGCACGTGTCGATCGCATCGCTGTCGCCACGCTTCGCTCAGCAAGACCGTTAGGCCTAGGATGTGGCGACCTTCGTGTCGTCGGTCGAACCGGAGGGGGAGGTCGTCGTGCGCCAAGGCAGGCACCAAGTCGCCCTCGTCGGCGCGGAAGCGGGTCCAGATTCCGCCGCCTGACAGTCCGGTCGACGCCGGACGGCTGGTGGTGGTGGGCAGCGGCTCGCTCGCCCGCTCGGTGTGCTTCTCCCTCGCCATGACCAGCACCGCGCCGCTCGCCGTCACCGTGCTGGCCCGGTCGGCGGCCCGGGCGGCCGAGGTCGGCTACGTCGCCGGGACCGCCGCGCGGCTGACCGGCCGACCCGTGACTGTCGCGGCCGCAGCGGTCGACCTGCGGTCGGGCGAGCTGGCCGACGCGCTGGCCGAGCTCGGGCCGGCCGCGGTCCTCGTCCTTGCCTCGGCCCACTCGCCGTGGGAGCGGCGTACCCGACCGTCGGCCTGGACCGAGCTGCTCGACCGTGCCGGCTTCGGGGTGACCCTGCCGCTGCAGGCCGCGGTGGCCGCCGAGGTCGGACGGGCCGTCGCCGCAGCCTGCCCGGCCGCGCTGCTGCTCAACGGCTGCTTCCCGGACGCGGTGAACCCGCTGCTGACCGCGCTCGGGATCCCGGTGCACTGCGGGATCGGCAACGCCGCGATCCTGGCCGCGTCCCTGCAGGCCGGGCTCGCCCTCCCGGACCAGCGCGACCTGGCCGTGCTCGCGCACCACGTGCACCTGCACGAGCCGGAGGACCCGGACGACGAGGCGCTGGCCTGGGTCGGCGGCACGCCGGTGGAGAAGGTGGGCGCCCTGCTCGCGGCCCAGCGGGCGACCGACCCGCAGGTGGTCAACCAGGTCACCGGTCTCACCGCGGCGCTGTTGCTGCGCGGGGTGCTGGCCGGGACCGAGGTTCCCGCCGTGCTCCCCGGGCCGCTGGGCCTGCCCGGCGGCTACCCGGTGCTGGTGCGCGGCGCCGCCCTGTCCCTGCGGCTGCCGCCCGGCGTCGACCGCGCCGCTGCCGTCGCCTGGAACCAGCGGATGGCCGAGCGCGACGGCGTCCGGGTGGAGGCCGACCGGGTCGCGTTCGCGCCGGCGGCAGCCGAGGCGCTGGCGCCGTACCTGCCGGAGCTCGCTGCCGGCTTTGCGGTGCGGGACACCCCCGCCGTCACCGAGACGCTGCTCGCCCTGCGCACGAGGCTGCGCGCGCTCGGACCCTCGAATCAGCGGACAGGACCGGAGGACCACCGATGACCCCTACCGCGCCCGAAGGCGTCGTCGGCGCCACCGCCACGGCCAACCTGGTGCTCGACTCGTACGACCGGCTGCCCGCGGTGATCGCCCGGGTGGTCGACGACCCGGCGCCGGTCAAGGACCCCGGCGCCTTCTCGCCCGGCTTCCTGCTGCCCGACCTGGACGATGCGACCCGGCGCTTCTTCGCCGTCGCCGACGCCGCGTGGCGGCCGCTCGGCGACCTCGGCGGCCACCCGGCCGCCCTCCTCGACCTCACGCTCAACCCCGGCACGCACACGACCAAGACGTTCGCCTCGATGCTCATCGTGGCCCGGGCGGTCGAGTACGTCCGCCGTACCGGTGAGCGCGTGCTGATCTTCACGCCGACGTCGGCGAACAAGGGCACCGCGCTCCGGGACGCGGTGCTGCGGGCGGTGGAGGCCGGGCTGGTCACGCCTGACCAGCTGCGGGTGGCCGTGCTCGCCCCGCGCGGCTGCCAGGCCAAGCAGCGCAGCAGCCGGCTGTCCGCCGACCCCGGGCTGCGCCGGCTGAACCCGCTGCTGTGCTGGGACGGCGACCGCCCGGAGGAGGTCAAGGCGGTCGGCCGCGACTTCGTCCGGCGGTACGCGGAGACCGCGCACGACCGGGACGGCCTGAACGTGTGGTTCTCCCTGGAGCTGCGCAACTACCTGGTCGCGGACGCGGCCCGGGCGTTCTTCGAGCAGCGGGTGGCGCCGACCGCCGGTGCGCCGCCGCGGGTGCACGCGCACGCGGTGTCCAGCGCCTACGGCCTGCTCGGCTACAACCTCGGCCGGGACCTGCTGGAGGCGGACGGCACGGCCGACCCGGCGTACCGGCCCGGCTTCCTGCTCGTGCAGCACCTCGGCACGCCGGACATGGTGCTGCACCTGCGGCACGGTTCCTTCGACCGGGCCGCGGCGCCGGCGTACCGGCGCGATCCTGGCGGGCTGTTCCGGCAGGACGGCGACCCGCGCTTCCCCGCGGTGACGTACGACCCGACCGAGGTGCTCGACCCCACCTTCTACACGCACCAGCCGCCGACCGCGCCGTCGATGACCGCGCTGATCCAGCGGCACGGCGGGGACGGGATCGTGGTGTCGCTGGCCGAGTGCCTGCAGCGCTACCCGCAGTTGCGCGCGCTGCTGGACGGCGTGCGGCCGCTGCCGCCGGACCCGAGGCAGCTGCGCGAGTGGTCGCTGGTGATGGCACTGACCGGCGTGCTCAACGCGGTCGAGCGCGGGCTGGTCCCGGAGGGTGCGGAGATCGTCGTGCACGGCTCGGGCTCGTACGGCACGGCCGACTTCGACCCGATCGAGGATGCCGCCGTCCGGCCGGTCGCCTCGGTCGAGGACGTCGCGGCCGCGCTGCTGGGCTGATGTTGACCGTGTCCGGAGGACAGCCGCTGTCGAGGTGGCAGCACGGGGCGTGGCTGCGGGCCCGGCTGGACGCCGCGGCCGGCCTGCAGACCGCCCGGGCGCTGCGGGTAACCGGGCCGCTCGACGTCGACGCGCTCCGCCGCCGGCTGGTCGACCTCGCCGACCGGCACCCGGAGCTGGCCGGGCGGTGCGTGGACACCGACGCGGGGCCGGTCCTGCTGCCGGGAGCGGCGCCCCTGCTGCAGGTCGACGCGGCCGGCTCGGCGGATCTGGTCGCCGAGGCGGTCGCGCCGGTCGACATGGCCGCCGGGCCGCTGCTGCGGGTCCGGGTGCACCGGCTCGGGCCGGCGGAGCACGTGCTGCTCGTGCTGCCGCATCCGGTCGCGGTCGACCCGAGCGCGCTGCCCGGACTGGTCCGCGCGCTCCTCACCGACGACCCACCGCCGTGGTCCCCGCAGCCGCCACCGGTGCCCGCCCGCCGCCCGGCCACCGTCCCGCCGCTGGGTCTGGGTTCCGGGCGGCGGGGCCTGGAACTCCGGCGCGGGGTGACCGTCCCGGTCGCGCCGGTCGGGGCGGTCAGGGTGGTCGAGGCCGTGCTGGCGGCGGTGGCGCTGCTGCTGCGGCGGTACACCGGGGTGGGCGAGGTCGGGCTCGGTCTGGCGATGCCCGGCGGGAGCGGGCTGCTGCGCGCGGACCTGACCGGGGACCCGACCGTGGGTCAGGTCGTGGCGGACGTGCTGCAGGGAGTCCGGGCGGCCCGGCACGCCCGGCCGTCGGACGGTGGGACCGCCGAGGTCGCGGTCGCCGTCGACGCGCTCCTCGCGCCGGGCGAGCCGGCCTGGGGCGCCGCCGTGGCGCTCGGGGAGTCCGGCGAGCCGGCCCCGTTCGGCGACCTCGCCGCGGCACCGGTCGCGCTGCAGCGGCGGGCGGTGCCGGGCGACCTCCTCGTCACCGTCCGCACGGCCGGTGGCGGCCCGCGGGTCGCGCTCGTGGCCGACCCGGCCGCCGTGCCGCCCGGCCTGGTCCGCTGGCTGGCCGAGGACCTGCCCGCGGTGCTCGCCGCCGTGACCGCCGAGCCGGGCGGGCGCGCGTCGGCCGTGCTGCCGTGCCCGGCGGCGGAGCGGCGGCCGGACGGCCCGCCCCGTGCCGACGCCGCGTTCCCCGCCGCCGAGCTGGAGCGGTCCATCCCGGCCCGGTTCGCCGACGTCGTGCGGTGCTACCCGGACCGGCCGGCCGTGCTGGCCGACGACGGCGCGCTGTCGTACGCGGAGCTGGCCCGGGCCGCGGCCGGAGTCACCGCCGCGGTGCGGGCCGTGCCGCCGCCGGGGGACGGCGACCGCGGCCGGGTCGCGCTGCTGCTCGACCACGGCGTGACGATGGTGACCGCGATCGTCGGCGCCGTCTGCGCCGGCCGCGCGTACGTCCCGCTCGACCCGGGCTTCCCCCTGGACCGGCTGGCCGGCGTGCTGGCCGACGCGGAGCCGGACGTCGTGCTCACCACCGCCGCGCTCCGGCCGCTCGCCGCCGAGCTGCTCGGCCGCGCCGGTCGCACCGCCGCCGTCCTCGACCTGCCCGGGCTGTCCGGCATGGACGGTGCAGGACCCTCCGATGTAGACGGTGACACGCCGGCGTACGTGCTCTACACCTCCGGGTCGACCGGCCGGCCGAAGGGCGTGGTGCAGAGCCACCGCGGCGTGCTGTTCCAGGCCCGCAACCACGCACTCAGCCACGCCGTGGGTGCCGAGGACCGGGTCAGCGTGCTGACCTCGTTCGGCTTCGACCCCTCGGTCACCGACCTGTTCACCGCGCTGCTCACCGGGGCGGCCGCGGTGCCGGTCGACGTGCGCCGGCACGGGCTGGGACACCTCGCCGCCGCGCTCGTCGACCGGGGGGTCACCGTCTACCACTCCACCCCGACCCTCTACCGGTTCCTGCTCGGCTCGCTCGGGCGTGGCACCGTCCTGGACCGGATCCGGGTCGTGCTGCTCGGCGGTGAGGAGCTGACCCGGCGGGACGTCGAGGCGCACCGGCGCCACTTCGGCCCCGGCAGCCTGCTGGTCAACGGGTACGGCGCGACCGAGGTGAGCTTCGCCCTGCAGGAGCGGGTCTCCGCGGCGTTCGACGGGGACCGGGTCCCGATCGGCCGGCCGCTCGACGGGCTGGACGTGCTGCTGCTCGCCCCGGACGGGCAACCCGCCTGCCTGGCCGGCGAGATCGCCGTGCGGGGGCGGTACGTGGCGCTCGGTTACCGCGGCGGCGCCGACTCCGGGCGGTTCGGCGACCTCGGCGACGGCATCCGGGAGTACCGCACCGGCGACCTCGGGCGGCGGCTGCCGGACGGCCGGATCGCGTACGCCGGGCGGCGGGACCGGCAGGTCAAGGTCCGCGGCTACCGGGTCGAGCTCGGCGAGGTCGAGGCGGCGCTGGCCCGCCGGCCCGGGGTCGCGCAGGCGGCGGCGGTGGCCCGCACCGAGGAGGCGGGCGGAACCACGGAGCTTCTCGGGTACGTGGTGCCCGCGGCGGGCGCGGTCCTGGACGGACGCGCACTGCGGGCGGAGCTGGCTGCCGAGCTGCCGCACTACGCCGTGCCGCGGGCGGTCGTGGTGCTCGACGCGCTGCCGTTGACGCCGACCGGCAAGGTCGACACCCGTTCGCTGCCCGTGCCGGCCCGGGACCGGTCCGACGGCTCCCAGACCGACCCGCTGCGGCGGCTGGTCGCGGCGGCCTGGTGCGCCGAGCTGGGCGTCGAGTCGGTTCGCGCGGACGAGACGTTCTTCGAGGCCGGCGGGCACTCGCTGCTGCTGGCCCGGGTGCAGCGGCGGCTCGAGCGCGAGCTGGGCCGAGCCGTGCCGCTGCACCGCCTGTTCGAGCACCCGACGGTCGCCGGCCAGGCCCGCTGGCTCGCCGACACCGCGGCCGGACCGGACGGCACCGGGACCGGGCCGGACGCCGGCGCCGGCACGCCTGCCGACGCCCGGCTGCGGGACCGGATGGACCGCCGCCGCGACGCCCGCGGCCGCCGCGGTCCCCGCCCGGCCGGCGGACGAGGCGTCGGGGTGCCGCGATGACCGCGGGGACCGGCGCCGACCTGGCGGCCCGGGACGACGACGTGGCGGTCGTGGGGTTGGGCTGTCGGGTACCCGGGGCCGCGGACCCCGAGGCGTTGTGGCGGCGGCTGCTCGACGGGGTCGACTCGGTCCGCCGGTACGGCGCGGACGAGCTGCTCGCCGCCGGCATCCCGGCCGCCGTGCTCGACGACCCGGCGTACGTGCCGGCCGCGGGTCACCTCGACGACGCGGCCGGTTTCGACGCCGAGCTCTTCGGCATGACCGACCGCGAGGCCGGCCTCACCGACCCGCAGCAGCGGCTGTTCCTCGAGGTGGCCTGGACCGCGCTGGAGCACGCCGGGCAGGACGTGTCCCGTGTGGACGGTCCGGTCGGCGTGTTCGCCGGCGCCGGGCCGAACCGCTACTTCGTGCAGAACCTGCTCGGCAACCCGGCCGCCGGGCCGGCCGGCGACCCCACCGACCCGGCCGGCCTGCTCGGCCCCACGCTGTCCCCGGACTACCTGCCGATGCGGGTCTCGTACCGGCTGGGCCTCACCGGGCCGAGCGTGGCCGTCCAGACCGCCTGCTCGTCCTCCCTCGTCGCCGTGTGCCTGGCCGTCCAGGCCGTGGCGGACTACCGGTGCGACCTCGCCGTCGCCGGCGGGGCGTCGCTCGCGACGGCCGGACCGGCGCCGCTCGGCGGCTACCGGGCCCGGTCCGGGGCGACCGCCCCGGACGGGCTGTTCCGCCCGTTCGACGCTGCGGCGCAGGGCAGCGTCCCCGGCAGCGGTGCGGCCGCGGTGGTCCTCAAGCGGCTGGGGGACGCGCTGGCCGACGGCGACCACGTGCACGCGGTGGTGCGCGGCTGGGGGATCGCCAACGACGGCGCCGGCCGGGCCGGGTTCGCAGCGCCCGGGGTGTCCGGGCTGGCCGCGGCCGTCATGGAGGCGCTCGCGGCCGCCGAGGTCGACGCGGACACGGTCGGCTACGTCGAGGCCCACGGCAGCGCGACCCGGGTCGGCGACGCGCTGGAGGCCGAGGCGCTGACCCGGGCCTTCGGTGCCCGCGGTGCCGGCGGTGCCGGCTGCCTGCTCGGCTCGGCCCGGGCCGCCCTCGGCAACCTGGACGCCGCCTCCGGCGTGGTCGGGCTGCTGGCGGCCGTGCTCGCCGTCCGCGACGGCGTCGTCCCGCCGACGCCGCACCTGGACACCCCGAGCCCCGACCTCGACCTCGACGACGGGCCGTTCCGGCTGGCGACCAAGACGACCCCGTGGACCGGTGCCGGCGCCCGGCGGGCCGGGGTCAGCTCGATCGGCCAGGGCGGCACGACCGCGCACGTGCTCGTGGAGCAACCGCCGGCCGCGCCGGCCGCCGCCGAGCCACCGACGCCGCAGGTGCTGGCGCTCTCGGCCCGGACGCCGGCCGCGCTGGCCGCCGTGGCGGCGCGGCTCGCCGGCCACCTCGAAGCGCACCCCGACCTGCCGCTCCGGGACGTGGCCTGGACGCTGGCCACCGGCCGGCACGCGTTCCACCACCGCCGGGCACTGGCCTGCCGGAGCACGGCCGACGCGGTGGCCCAGCTCCGCGCCGGCGCGGGGTCCGGGGCCGGCGCGTCGGCCGGGGCGGGGCCTGCGCAGCTGGCCGCGGCGGGGCCGGGGGAGCTGGCCGCGGCCTGGGTCGCCGGTGCCGACCGGGACCTCCGGGAGCTGTTCGCCCGGGAGCGACCGCGCCGGGTGCCGCTGCCGGCATACCCCTTCGAGCGCACCCGGCACTGGATCGTCCCGGGCGGGTCCCGGTGAGCGCGGCCTGGTTCGCCGGCCCGCCGCCCGGCCCGGCCGCGGAGGTGCTGCTGTTCTGCCTGCCGTACGCCGGCGGCGGCGCGCAGGCGTTCCGGCGCTGGCCGCAGCTGCTGCCGGCGGCGGTGGGCGTCCAGCCGGTGCTGCTGCCGGGCCGGGAACGGCGGATCCTGGAGCCGGCCACCGTCGACCCGGCCGCCGTCGCCGACGCCGTGCAGGCCCGCGCCGACCGGCCGTACGCCTTCTACGGGCACAGCATGGGCGGCCGGCTCGGCCTCGAGGTGACCCGGCAGCTCCGGTCCCGGGACGCGACCCTGCCGGTCCGGCTGGCGGTCGGCGGGGCTCGCGCACCGGACGAGGTCGACCCGTTCCTCGACATCGTCCGGCTGCCGGACGACGAGTTCGTCGACGAGCTGGTCGCGCTCGGCGGCACCCCGGCCGAGGCGATGGCCGACCCGGAGCTTCGCGACCTGCTGCTGCCGGCGCTGCGGGCGGACCTGGGCTGGCTCGCCGAGACCGGGCCACCGCCGCCGGACCCGCTGCCGGTGCCGGTCGACGCCTACGTCGGCGACGCCGACCCGCTCGACGGCCCTGCCGAGATGGCCGGCTGGGCCCGGCAGACCACGGCGGGCTTCCGGCTGCACGAGGTGCCCGGCGGCCACTTCCTGGTCCACTCCCCGCCGCCGGAGCTGGTGTCCCGGCTGGCCACCGACCTGCTGGCGGCGGTACGAGACGGGGTGACGAGGTGACCGAACCCGAGGCTGCGCACCGGGTCCCGCTGGGCCCCGGCGACGACGGCTGGCAGGTCTGGCGGGACGTGCTCGTGCGCAGCGCCGGGTTCCCCACCGAGGGGCTGGCCCCGTTCACCGCGCCGGCGTGCGCGGCGGCCGCGGACGCGCTGCTGGCCGCGCCGGTGGAGGACGCCGCCGTCGCGGAGAAGGCGTTCGAGGAGGCCTTCGAGGAGGCCGTCGGGGCCGGCGCCGCCGCGGTCGCCGCGGTCGTCGCCGACCCCCGCTTCCGCGAGGCCGTGACCTGGCAGAACACCAACGTGCTGCCGACCCTCGACGCGCTGCGCCGGCAGCCGGACGGGCCGCGGACCAGCCGCCGCCGCAGCCGCGAGGACGCCGTGCTGCGCTACTGGCAGCGCTACTGCGGGAAGAACGACACGGTCGGCTTCTTCGGTCCGGCGGCGTGGGGGACGCTCGACCCGGACGCGACCGAGCCCGTCGCCGTACGGCCGGGGGCCGAGCTGGTCCGGGACCGGCGGGTCGCGATCGAGGCCTGGGCGGTGCTCGCGCTCGCCGACACGCTGG
>JBJMII010000098.1:0-11345 GCA_045806925.1 Mycobacteriales bacterium | reverse complement strand
TCGAGTGGGTGTGCAGGTCGATGAGCATCTCGGCCGAAACGGTACGGCCTGGCTGGCCGGCCCCGACTGCTGGCCCGCTCACCCGCCGCCGGCCGCCCCGGCCGCCCGCTCGCCCTTGATCGTCCGCTCGCCCGGTCGTCCGCTCGCCCGATCGCGGTCAGTCCCCCCGGTCGCCCTCAGTCCCCCCGGTCGCCCTCAGGCTCCCGGTCGCCCTCAGTCGTCGATGGGGTCGGTGCCGGCCGGTGGCGGAGTGTCCCGCCGCCGGCGCGGCGGCGGCCGCGACACGTCCGACCGGTCGCGACCCTGCTCCCCGCTCCGCCGCGGCTTGTGGAACCGCGGCAGCTCCACCGTCGGCTCGGGCCGGTCCTGCTCGTCCCAGTCCTGCTGGTCCGTGCCGCGCGGGTCGCCGAGATCCCGGTCGTTCAGCCGGTAGTCCGGCCCGTCCCGGTCCCGCCCGTCCCGGTCCCGCCCGTCCCGGTCCCGCCCGTCCCAGTCCCGCCCGTCCCAGTCCGGGTCGTCCCGGTCGGCGAGCAGCACCTGGTCACGGTGGGCGAGGATCTGGTCCAGCTGGGAGGGCGTCGGCGTGCTTCTCGCCGGCCCGGGTCGCTCGTCCGGCTCCGGCCGGCGACGCCGGGCGAAGCGGCGCCAGCGCCTGCGGACGGCAAGGTCCTTCTCCTCCTCCGCCTCCCGCTGCGCGGCTGTCACCAGCGCGCCGGGGGCGCCCTTGTCGCCGCCGAAGAGCAGCTCGGAGATCTGGATGTAGAGCTTCTCCGGCTGCGGCACGAAGTCGATCGTGCTCAGCGCCTGTTCCTGGCCGGCGCTCTCCACCACGAACTTGCCGTACCCGAGCGTCATCCCGGTCGCGGATCGGTGGAAGGTGAGGTCGGTGACCTTGACCAGCGGCATGATCGCGACGTTGCGGGCGAGGATCCCGGTCAGCAGCAGCAGCCGCTTGTCGGTGACGACGAGCTTCTCC
The DNA here is from genome assembly GCA_045806925.1 of Mycobacteriales bacterium. GTDB lineage: Bacteria > Actinomycetota > Actinomycetes > Mycobacteriales > CADCTP01 > CADCTP01. The sequence goes on along the minus strand of JBJMII010000098.1, from coordinate 10,369 downwards.
ACGTACCAGTCCGCGAAGACCCAGATCCAGCGGGCCACCACGAACACGCAGAACCAGACGACGACCATCTGGGCGAAGCCGATGCCGGACAGGATCCGGGCGACCAGGACGCCGGCGGCGAACAGCAGCAGGCTCTGGAGCGTTATGCCGGCGAGCACGGCCCAGTGCCTGCGGATGTTGATCACCGGCCGCTCGGTGGGGAGCAGGTACCGGGCCGGGTTCGCCATCGGCCTACCTCCGCGGTCCGGGGGACGGCATGTCAGCCACCGATCCCGCTGAGGATCGACGGCTGGTAGAGCACGAAGGCCAGTGCCGTCGCCAGGATCGCCATCACCGCGAACCCGCGGCCGGCCCGCAGGCCGGGCGCGAGGGTGATCACGACGAGGAACGCGATCGCGGCGATGCCGATGGCCGCCCACAGGTTGCCGGCCACCGCCGTTCCGCTGAGCCGCTGCGCCTGGTCACCGACGAAGCCGACCACGGTCGACCCGGCCTGCCACACCCCGTCCCAGAACTGCCGCCCGGTGGGAGTCTGGAAGCCGATGATCACGGCGATGGCGAGACCCGCGACGAGGAGCGCGCCACCGAGCTTGTTCAAGGCGTTCACGTGACAACCTCCGGAGTACGGCGCCCGTCCCCGTCCGTCACGACGAGCCTACGTTAGGTGCAAGGCGGAACCAACGCCGCTGTCGCGCGATCACGATAGTCGGCCCCGGCGGCGGAGGAGGATCACGACTCACCCGGATGGCGCCGCAGGTACGGCGACGGCGCACCGAGCACGAAATCGGCCGGTACGCGCTCGCGCAGGTCGTGCAGCACCACGTGCTCGAGCAGCACGTAGCCGGCCTCGACGGGCCAGAGCACCGCCCAGAGCCACACCCCGAGCGCCTCCCCGGCGAGCACCGCCCGGTCGGCCGGCGCGCCGAGCACGGTCCACAGCGCGGTAGGGTGACCGGCGACGTGCACCTTGGCCGCCGCCGGACCGGACAGGTCCGGCCTGGCTGCGGTGGCCGGCAGTCCGGCGTACCCGGCGCCGACCCCGATGCCCGGCTCCTCGGCGACCAGCAGCAGGTCGGCGACCCCGCCGAGCGGCGCCGGTCCGGAGCTGGCCAGTACGGTGCCGCGGGCACCGGTCCGGTCGTCGCCGGTCCAGCCGACCCCGGTGACGGTCCAGCCGGGCAGCAGCGGGGACGGCATCCACAGCGGCACCTTGGCGACCGACCGGACGTGCTCGACGGCGTCGAGGCTGGCCGTCGGGACCACGTGCAACGGCAGCACCGGGCCGTGCTCGTCGCAGCGCCAGTCGCTGGAGAACAGGCCGGGGGGCCGGACGGCACTCCCGCACCGCGGGCAGCAGGGCGGTGTCACGCTCCCACGGTCGGATGAGTCGCTGGCGGAGTCAAGCACCTACGGTGAGCAGCGTGGAGTCACGCAGGGTGCCATGTGCGGGGGCGGTCGTGCACGACCCGGTCGGCCGGCTGCTGATGGTCCGGCGCGGCCAGGAGCCCGGGCGGGGGCTCTGGTCGCTGCCGGGCGGGCGCTGCGAGCCGGGGGAGACCGCCGCCGAGACCGCCGTCCGGGAGGTCCGCGAGGAGACCGGGCTCGACGTGGCCGCCGGGCCCCTCCTCGGCCGGGTGGAGCGGTCCGGCCCCGGCGGAGTGGTGTACGTCATCGACGACGTCTCCTGCACCGTCGTCGGCGGCGAGCTGTCCCCCGGCGACGACGCCGACGACGTCCGTTGGGTGGACGCGGCCGGGCTGGCCCTGCTGCCGCTCAGCGACGGCCTGCTCGACGCGCTGACCGGCTGGCACGTCCTGCCGCGCTGAGCTGCCCCGGCGGTCCGGGGCCCTCGGGCGTCAAGACGACGTGGCCGGCCGGCCAGGCTGCTCGCCGCCGCGCGCCCGCAGGTACTCCTGCGTCGGCACCATGACCTTCCGCCGGAAGACGCAGACGAGCCTGCCGTCCTGGTTGTGCCCGCGGGTCTCCACGGTCACCACGCCGCGGTCGGTCTTCGAGCTGGACGGCCGCTTGTCCAGCACGGTCGTCTCGCCGTAGATGGTGTCGCCGTGGAAGGTCGGCGCGACGTGCCGGAGCGACTCGACCTCGAGGTTCGCGATCGCCATGCCGGAGACGTCCGGCACCGACATGCCGATCAGCAGCGAGTACACGTAGTTGCCGACGACGACGTTGCGGCCGAAGTCGGTGGTCTCCGCCGCGTAGTGCGCGTCCAGGTGCAGCGGGTGGTGGTTCATGGTCAGCAGGCAGAAGAGGTGGTCGTCGTACTCGGTGACGGTCTTGCCCGGCCAGTGCTTGTACACCGCGCCGACCTCGAACTCCTCGAACGTGCGCCCGAAACCCATTCGCCCGCCTCCCGTCCTGCCGCCGGTAGGAGACAGTCTGGCCTACTTGCGGGTAAACTCGGACCTCGGCCCACCCGTCGGCGACCGAAGGAGGTGCGCGGTGAGCAGCCGCCCCGGCAGTACCAGCCGCGTCCCGCACCCGGTCCCCGCCGGGCTGCCGCGCGGCTGACCGCCGACGCCGCAGACCGGCCTCTCCTCGGTGCGGGGCGCATCGCCCCTGCGTTCCCGCCTGCCGTCAGGAGTCCGGCCATGTCGATGCTGCCCCAGCTGCGCACCCATGCGCCCCACCTGCGCACGCCCCGTCCCCCGCGCCGCCCGCTCGCCGTCGCGCCGGTCCCGGCCCCGGCGTCCGACCACGTGGTCGACTGCGCGATCTACGTCGACGGCCGGCGCCGGACCGGACGGTGCACGGCGGCCGACGTCGCGGCCATGCGGCGGGCCGGCGACGGTTTCGTCTGGCTCGGGCTGCACGACCCGGACGAGGCCGAGCTCATCGAGCTGGCCGAGCGCTTCGACCTGCACCCGCTGGCGGTTGAGGACGCGCTCACCGCCGAGCACCAGCGGCCGAAGCTGGACCGCTACGAGGACACCCTCTTCGCGGTGCTCAAGACCGTCCGCTACGTGCACCCGGACGCGCCCGGCGGCGACGTCGAGGTGGTGGAGAGCGGGGAGATCTCGGTCTTCGTCGGCCGCGACTTCGTGATCACCGTACGGCGCGGCGAGCCGGGCGGCCTGCAGGGCCTGCGCCGCACCCTGGAACTCGAGCCGGAGCGGCTCGCGCTCGGGCCGTCCGCGGTACTGCATGCGATCATGGACCGGATCGTGGACGACTACCTGGCCGTGGTGGAGAGCATGCAGCTCGACATCGACGCCGTGGAGACCGCGGTCTTCGGCGGCCCCGGCCGGTCCCGCCGCGACGCCGAGCGGATCTACGTGCTCAAGCGCGAGGTGCTGGAGCTGCGCCGGGCGGTGACCCCGCTGGCGGTGCCGCTGCGCACGCTGTCGGAGCGGCCGGTACGGCTGGTGGCGCCGGAGATCCGGGAGTACTTCCGGGACGTCGAGGATCACCTGGCCCGGGTGACCGAGCAGATAGGCGCCTTCGACGAGCTGCTCACCACGATCATCCAGGCCAACCTTGCGCAGGTCACCGTCGAGCAGAACGAGGACATGCGGCGGATCTCGGCGTGGGTGGCGATCCTGGCGATCCCGACCGCGGTCGCGGGCATCTACGGCATGAACTTCTCGCACATGCCGGAGCTGGACTGGGCGTACGGCTACCCGCTCACGCTCCTGGTGATCTTGGCGATCTGCCTGGCCCTCTACCGCGGCTTCCGCCGCAACGGCTGGCTCTAGTCGCAACGGCTGGCTCTGGTCGCAACGGCTGGCTCTGGTCGCAACGGCTGGCTCTAGCGCTCCGGGGCGCCGTCAGCCGGTGGCGGCCGGCTCGCGAGCGGGCGTGGACCGCCGGGCCGGCTCACGGACGGCCGCGGCGGTCGCCGCCGCCACGCCCAGCAGCACGGCGACCGTGACAAGAGCCCCGAGCACGCCGACGCGGTCGCCGAGGAAGCCGACCAGCGGCGGACCGCCGAGGAAGGCGCAGTAGCCGATGGAGGCGACGACGCTGACCCGGCCGGCGGCCCGCGCCTGGTCGTCGGCGGCGGCGCTCATGCCCACCGGGAAGCCGAGCGAGACCCCCAGACCCCACAACAACGCCCCGGCGAAGGCGAGCAGCGGGACCGGCGCGAAGACGAACAGGACGAGCCCGGCGATCCCGAGACAGCCGAGCACGCGCAGCACCGGGACCCGCCCGTACCGGTCCAGCAAACCCGGGCCGACCCAGCGCCCGGCCGTCATCGCGGCGAGGAAGCCGGCGAGGGCCAGCGTTCCGACGGCGGCCGGCAGGCGGTAGCCGTCGATCACGGCGATGCTGATCCAGTCGTTCCCGGCACCCTCGGCGAAGGCGAATGCGAGCACGAAGACGCCGATCAGCAGCGTGCGCGGCTCCCGCCAGGCGGCCAGGGCGCCGGGCCCGGTGCCGTGCTCCGCCGGCCCGGTGCCTGCGTGGTCGGGGCCGAAGCGCTGCGCCTCAAGGGTGACCGCGGCGGTGACGGCGACCGCGACCGCGAGCAGGTGCGCGCTGACAGGGACGTGCAGCGCCACCATCCCGGCGCCGACGAACGCACCGGCGACGGTACCGATGCTGTAACCGGCGTGGAAGCGGGACATGATCGAGCGGCCAAGCCGGCGCTCGACCACCGCGCCCTGGACGTTCATCGCCACGTCCCAGGCGCCGTTGGCGAAGCCGAGCAGGAAGAGCGCGACGACGACCGGCGCCAGGCCGACCAGCTGACCGGCGCCCACCCCGGCGAGCGCCGCACCGAGCAGCAGCGCCATCGCCGTGACGGTGCGGCGCGAGCCGATCCGGGCGATGACCGGGCCGGCGGCGGGCAGCGCGAGGACGGAGCCGGCGGCGACCGCCAGCAGCACCAGGCCCAGCTCCGAGGGGTCCAGCTGCAGGCGGTCGCGGATCTGCGGGATGCGGGCGGCCCAGCTGGCGAAGGCGAAGCCGGAGCCGGCGAAGGCGGTGTACGTGGCGCGGGTGGCGGCCCGGACGGGGGTGGTCATGCTCGACATCCCGCGGGGCCCGCGACCAGCCGGCCGACCGCCTGGCGGCTGAATGCGTGGGCCGGGATCCGCTCCCGCCGACGCGGGTGGCAGCGCCGCGTCCGGCGCGCCCGGTCCGCCGGCACCGTGGTCATCTGTCCGACCGTACACACCGGACCGGGCGCACACCCCGCCGTGACGGGCCCGAGGGCCGGTGTGCGCGTGCCTGCGGGCGACCGGCCCTCGGCCGCGCGCCGCGTCCTCAGCTGCGTCCGGCCCGGGTCGTCGGCCGGGTCGTCAGCGGGTCCTCGGCCGGGTCATCAGTTGCCGCCGCCGCTGAACGCCGCCCGGACCTCGTCCTCGCGCTGCGCGTAGTCGCGCGCCGCCTGGTCGGTCGACTGGGAGAAGAAGGTCGTCGCCTCCTTCACGTCGCGCCCGGCCCGGTCCAGCTTGGAGTGCAGGTTGGCGGCCTCGTTGGCGGCGACGCCCACCCAGCCCGAGCTCACCACGCTCTGCACCGCGTTCTTCAGGAAGGCCAGGTGGCCGGCGATGTTGCCGGCGCCGGTGGCGATGCGGGTGGCGTCGGCCCGCAGGGTCTCCGCCGTGACGTTGAAGCCAGTAGCCATGTCAGTATCCTCCGGGGGTCGGCGGGGCGTCAGGCGAACATGCCCTTGATCTTGGACTCGGCCTCGCTGTACGCCGAGTTGGCTCGGCCGACCAGCCCGCCGAACTGGCTGATGGCGTCCTGCACGTTCTTCTGGGCGGTCTCGAGCTGCCCGTACCGCGCGCCGAACTGGTCCTGCGCCGCACCGGTCCAGTAGGACTGCGTGCCGTCGACGGTCCTCTTGATCTCCTCGATCTCGGTGAGGATCTTCTGCGCGGACGAGCCCACCTGGCTCTGAAGCTCCGCGAGGGAGCTGAAGTCGACCTTGATCTGGCCGGACATAGGGTCGTACCTCCATGATCATCGCCCGCGAAAGGAGCAGGCGTACCGGATAGCGGGAGAAGGATAACCGCCAAGACGGGCGAAATGGAAGGGTTGGAGCAGAAAATCTTCTAGGCGGCTTATGTCCGGATCAGAGGTAGGACCGCAGATCCCACAGCTCCGGGTAGAACCGCAGTCCCAGCCGCGTCCGCAGGTACGGCGCGCCGGTCGAGCCGCCGGTGCCGGACTTGGTGCCGATCTGCCGCTCCACCATGAGCACGTGCCGGGACCGCCACCGCGCCCACATCGAGTCGTGCTCGACCAGCGCCTCGGCGAGATCCCAGTGCGGACCGTACGCCAGCCGGTCCCGGCTCACCTCGAGCAGAGCCGACCGCCGTGAATCCTCCGTCGCCACATCGAAGCCGGCCTTGCCGAGCAGCAGCACGAAGCCGTCCCACAGTGTCGGCTCCGCGAGTCGGCGGACCAGCCGCGCCCGCTCCGCCTCGCTCGCGTGCGCCAGCCGCCGCAAGTAGGCCTCGTCCTTCAGCCCGGACAGGAACTCGATCTCCCGGAACTGCACCGACTGGAACCCGCTGGCCGGCGCCAGCAGCGCGCGGAAGGCGAGGAAATCCTGCGGTGTCATCGTCTCCAGTACGTCGACCTGCTCGACCAGCACCCGCTCGATGGCATGCGCGCGTTGGAGCCGCAGCCGAGGCAGGTAGTCCTCGCCGGCCAGCATCCGGTCCCGCGCGTCGCCGAGCTCGTGCAGCAGCTGCTGGAACCACAGCTCGTACACCTGGTGGGTCGTGATGAACAACAGCTCGTCGTGCGCCGGCTGCGGATCCGGTCTGCCGTCCGCACTGGTCGACGCCGCCTCCCCGCCCGGCTCGCCGGATGCCGTCAGCTGCTCGCCGGACGCCGGCACCTGCTGGTCGAGCAGCTGCGGCAGCCGCAGGTAGCTGCCGTACGACAGCCGCGCGCCCTCCTCGCCGAAGCGGCGCTCGTCACCGGTGCGTGGACTGCTCGCGGTGGTCCTCTTGGCCGGGGTGGTCGGGGTGGTCATCCTTGATGGGGGTAGCGGTAGTCGGTCGCCGGTGAGAACGTCTCCTTGATCGTCCGTGGCGACACCCACCGCAGCAGGTTGAGCATCGAGCCGGCCTTGTCGTTGGTGCCGCTGGCCCGCGCACCGCCGAAGGGCTGCTGCCCCACGACCGCCCCGGTGGGCTTGTCGTTGACGTAGAAGTTGCCGGCGGAGAAGCGGAGCGCCCGGTCGGCCTGCTGGATCGCGGTCCGGTCGGTCGCGAAGACCGAGCCGGTCAGCGCGTACGGCGCGACGTCGGCCGCCTGGGCCAGCATCCCGGCCCAGTCGGCGTCGTCGTAGACCAGCACGCCGAGAACCGGCCCGAAGTATTCCGTCGTGAAGATCTCGTGGGTCGGGTCGGTACTGGTCACCACCGTCGGCTGCACGAAGAAGCCCTCGGAGTCGTCGGCCCTGCCGCCGACGAGCACCTCCGTGGACGGGTCGCGGCCGACCCCGTCAAGCACCGCGGACAGCCGGTCGAAGGCGCGCCGGTCGATCACCGCGCCGCCGAACACGGACAGGTCGGTGACGTCGCCGTACTCGATCGACTCGGTCGTCTGCAGCAGCTGGTCCCGGACCCCGCCCTCCCACAGGCTGCGCGGCACGTACGCCCGGGAGGCCGCGGAGCACTTCTGCCCCTGGAACTCGAAGGCGCCTCGCACCAGGCCCGTGACCAGGCTGGCCGGCTCGGCGCTCGGGTGCGCGATGACAAAGTCCTTGCCGCCTGTCTCGCCGACCAGCCGGGGGTACCCCGCGTACCGGTCGAGGTGGCTGCCGACCGTCGACCAGAGGTGCCGGAACGTGCCGGTGGAGCCGGTGAAGTGCACGCCGGCCAGCTGCCGGTGGGTCAGCGCGGCCTCGGAGACCGCCAGCCCATCGCCGGTCACCATGTTGACCACACCCGGTGGCAGCCCGGCCGCCTCCAACAGCCGCATCGTGTGGTGGGCGGCGAGCTGCTGGGTCGGGGAGGGCTTCCAGACCACCGTGTTGCCCATCAGCGCCGGAGCGAGCGGCAGGTTGCCCGAGATGGCGGTGAAGTTGAACGGGGCGATCGCGAGGACGAAGCCCTCCAGCGGCCGGTGATCCATCCGGTTCCACATGCCGGCTTCGGAGAACGGCTGCTCCTCGAGGATCCGCCGTCCGAAGTGGACGTTGAACCGGAGGAAGTCGATCAGCTCGACAGCGGCGTCGATCTCGGCCTGGTAGCAGGATTTGGACTGGCCGAGCATGGTCGCCGCGTTGAGGGTGTCCCGCCACGGTCCGGCGAGCAGGTCGGCCGCACGCAGCAGCACGGCCGCACGCTCGTCGAAGGGCAGATCGCGCCAGGCCGGTCCGGCCGCGAGCGCGGCGTCGACCGCCTCCTCCGCGTCGGCCGCGGTGGCGTTGGCAGTGGTGCCGAGCACGGCCGAGTGCCGGTGCGGCTGGACCACGTCGATCCGCTCGCCGCCGGCCATCCGCTGCCGGCCGCCGATCGTGCTGGTCAGCTCGACACGCTCGCCGGCGAGCTCCTTGACCCGGGCCTCCAGGGCGGCCCGCTCCGGACTGCCGGGCGGGTAGCTGCGCACCGCCTCGTTGCGGGGTGCGGGCGGGACGGTGACAGCGTCCACTTGCGGCCTCCCGGTGCGTCGTCGAGCCGTGGGGTCTCGTGCCATGGTGCCACCGCGTGCCGATCGGTGGTGGGTCGCTCACATGAGCTCGAGCAGCGGCCCCACCTCCTGGGTGGCGTACCAGAGCAGCTCGTGCCCCTCGGCCTCGTCGAGCAGGAACTTGGCGTCGTCGCTGCCGAGGTCGGCTTCGAGGACGGCATCGGCCGCGGCCCGCACGGCCGGCTCCGCCTCCCGGCCGTCGAGGTGCACGGCCGCGATCATGCTCATCGGCACCGGGACCGTCACCCGCACGACCGCACGGTCCAGGTCCGGCCGCGCCGCCACCGCCTCCTCCGGCACCTCCGCCGCGACCACCACCCGGCGCCGCGCTGCGGTCGGGTCCTCGTCCAGCAGTCGCAGGGACCCGCGCGCCGCCTCCAGCAGGGCCGCGTACTCCAGCTCGTCCAGGTCGCCGTCCCGATACCACTCGCGCAGGTCCGGAGTGACGGCGAAGGCGGTCAGCGGCGGCCCGAGCCGGCCGGTGTCGACCAGCTCGCGCAGCACGGTGGATGTCGCCGGCAGGTAGACCCTCATTGCCCCGCCGTCCCGGTGCGCCGGGATGGCCCATCGATGCCGGCGGTCCGGCGGAGCGCTTCGGCACTCGTCCGCAGCGAGGTGGCCAGCACCGCGGTGCGGCGGCGCGGGTCCATCAGGTTGGCGCCGATCACCCGCAGGTCCTCCGGACCGGGCCCGAGCAGGGTCACCTCGGTCCCCGCCCTGCGCACCTTGGTCGCCTCGGCGAGCACCCGCCGGGTCACCGTGCGCCGCAGGCGGCGCTCCGCCAGGGCAACCGGCGAGCGGGGCCGGTCGTAGGCGAAGGACGCCATCGGAGCCAACACGTGCACCTCGTGCAGACCGCGTCCGGCCAGCAGGTCCAGCGAGGTCGGCGATGTGGCGCCGCCGTCGACGTACCGCCGGCCGTCGATGACGATCGGCGCGTACCACCCGGGGATCGCGCAGGACGCGATGACCGCGGCTGGCAAGCCGGCCGGTGGCGCGCCGTCCCGGCCGAACGCCACCCGCTGCCCGCCGCTGTAGTCCATGGCGATCAGCCAGACCTGGGGCTGAGTCGGCCAGGACGGCCCGCTGTCGCCCAGCGGGCGGGACACCCGCTCGATCATCCGGCGCAGCGGCTCCAGGGTGCCGCGGCCGCGCGGCAGGACCGCGCTCAGCACGACCAGCGGCGGCACGTGCCGCGGGTGCCGGGCTATCCGGCGGAGCAGGTCGGGCGACCCCAGCCCGAGGTCCGGCCTCGGCGGCAGCGCCCCGCCGCTGTCCCGGTCGTAGTCCCAGCCGAGGTCCAGGTCGCCCGGAATCGGGATGCCCTGCTGGTGTCTGAGCATCGCCTCGACGCTGACCCCGCAGCCGAGCAGCGCCGCGAGGACCGAGCCGGCCGACGTGCCGATGCAGATCTCGACGTCCCGCGCGTCGAAGCCCTCCTCGGCCTCCAGTGCCGCGAGCGCGCCGATCATCCAGGCGAAGCCGAGCACACCCCCGGCGCCGAAGACGAGCCCCCGCCGCACCCTCGCGGCGCCCGGTCGGTCGGTCATCTCACGGTGTCCACGAGCTCGCTGAGCGACTCCTCCAGCAGGGAGCCGATCACGTCCACGTCCGGCAGGGCATCCCGGTCGGCGTTCAGCCCGTAGTAAACGCCGCCGTTGTACGACGTCAGGCCGATGCAGAGTCCCTGGCCTTTCGCGAGCGGCACCACCGGGAACATCTCCAGCAGTTGCGCGCCCGCAGCGTGCAGCGG
>JBJMII010000097.1:0-8586 GCA_045806925.1 Mycobacteriales bacterium | reverse complement strand
GATCCGCTCCCGCAGCGTCAGGACCTCCCGCGCGTCGCCGTCCACGACGACCAGATCGGCGCGCTGGCCTGGCACCAGCGTGCCGCGGTCGTCCGCCACGTCGAGCAGCTGGGTCGCTGACCCGGTGGCGGCGTGCAGCGCCTGCTCGGGCGTCATCCCGCATTCGGTGAGCAGCGCGAGCTCCTGGAGGTTGTGCCCGTGCGGCCCGACCCCGGAGTCGGTGCCCATCGCCACGCTGACGCCGGCCTCGATGGCCCGCCGCACCGACTCGGTGTGCACCTCCAGCACCATCTTCGCCTTGGCCAGCACCGCGTCCGGGTATGGCACCCCCGCGCTCGCCAGGTCCAGCACCGCCCGGGGCGCGGACAGCGTCGGGACCAGCCAGGTGCCCCAGTCGAGCATCAGCTCGATCGCCTCGTCGTCGAGGTAGATGCCGTGCTCGACGGACCGCACCCCGTTGCGGACCGCGACCTTGATCCCGTCGGCGGCCTGCGCGTGCGCCATCACGGTGATCCCGGCCGCGGCCGCCTCGGCGACCATCATGGCCACCTCCTCGTCCCGGAAGTGGCCGTGCCGCGGGTCGTCCCGGGCGGACAGCACGCCACCGCTGGTGGCTACCTTGATCACGTCGGCGCCGGCCCGGATCAGCTCGCGGACCACCCGGCGGACCTCCTCCGGCCCGTCCACCACGGTGTGCGGCCGGCCGGGGTGCGGCTGGACCAGCGGAACCGAGCAGCCGGAGGGGTACCAGCCGTCGCCGTGCCCGCCGGTCTGGCTCAGCATGCTCACCGCGATCTGCAGCCGCGGCCCGGGCACCAGCCCGTCCGCCACCGCCTCCTTCACCCCGAGGTCGGCGCCGCCGGCGTCCCGGACCGTGGTGATCCCGCTGTCCAGGGTGACCCGCAGGTTGCGGACCGCCTCGAAGTAGGGGTACGCGAACGGGGTCTGCAGCGCCCGGAGCGGGTTGACCCCGCTGAAGAGCAGGTGCACGTGGCAGTCGACCATCCCGGGCAGCACGGTGGCGCCGGCGCAGTCGACCGTCTCGTCGCCGTCCAGGCCGGGCCCGACGTCGATGATCCGGCCGTCCTCGACCACCACGTCCGCGCCGGCCGGCGGCGAGCCGGTGCCGTCGAAGACCTGACCCGAGGCGAAGAGCGTCCGCATCCGGGAATCTCACCATGCCGGACCAGCTGGCACCTGCCACACTGCCGGCCGTGGTCGTCGAGGTCGCCGTGTTCGAGATCAAGCCGGGCGAGGAGGACGCGTTCGTCGCGGCCTACCACCGGGTCCGCTCCGAGGTCACCGGCACGCCGGGCTGCCTGTCGGTCCGGATGACCCGCGGGATCGAGTCGCCGGGCCGCTTCGTCCTGCTGGTCGAGTGGGAGTCGCTGGACGCGCACCTGGTGGGCTTCCGCGGGACCGAGCGGTTCACCCGGTGGCGGGCCGGCCTCGGGCCGTACTTCGCGGCGCCGCCGGAGGTGCAGCACTACTCCGACGTCGGCACGCCGGCTCGTTAGGGTTGCTAACGTCGTCCGCGTGCAGCCCGCAGACCTGGCCCTGCTCCGGACCCCCGGGGCTCCCACCCTGTCCCCGGACGGCCGGCGTGCGGTCGTCGCCGTCACCCGCCTGGACCTGGAAGCCGACGAGTACCGGTCCCGGCTGTGGCTGGTCGACACGACCGGCGCGCAGCCACCGCGGCCGCTGACCGACGGCGCCCGGGACACCGCGCCGGCCTGGTCGCCGGACGGCCGCTGGATCGCCTTCCTGCGGGCTCGGACCGATCCCTCCGAGGGCAAGCCGCAGCTCTACCTGCTGCCGGCCGACCTCGGCGACGCCCGCCCGGTCAGCACCGACGAGCAGCACCCGCTCGGCGCGGGTGCGCCGCGGTGGAGCCCGGACTCGGCCCGGCTCGCGTACGTGGCCCGGGTCCCGGAGCAGGGTCGCTACGGCACCGGGGAGGGCGGTGAGAAAAGGGGCCCGGAGAAGGAGCCGCCGCGGAGGATCACCCGGCTGCGCTACCGGCTGGACGACGTCGGCTTCATCCTGGACCGGCGCCCGCACGTCTTCGTGCTCGACCCGTTCGCCGACCAGCCGCGCCCGGTCCAGGTCACCGACGGTGACCATGACGACCAGGACGTGAGCTGGACGCCGGACGGCGGCCTGCTCTTCGCCAGCAACCGCGACACCCCTGACGACACGGTGTTGTACACCGATGTGTACGCGTGTGCTCAGGACGGTTCCGGCCTGCGTCGGCTCACCCGGGGTCGGCACGGCGCCGGCCTGCCGGCGGCGAGCCCGGACGGCGGCACGGTGTTCTTCCTCGGCCCGTCCGACCTGGGCCCGGACGGCCGCGACTTCGTCGGCCGCAACGGCGTGCTGTGGGCGGTCCCGGCCGACGGCGCGGCCCCGCCGGTGCCGCTGACCGACCCGGCCCACAGCGACCTGGTCGACCTCGGCGCCGGGCTCGCCGTGGACGGCGCCGGCGTGCTGGTGGCGAGCCGGCGGCGCGGCGCGCAGGAGCTGCTTCGGGTGCCGCTGTCCGGCGGCGACCCGGAGATCCTGGTCGGCGGCCCGCGGACGGTGACGGGCGCAGCCACGGCCGGCGGCACCGTGGTCGCGGTGGTCGGCGCAGCCACCAGCGCCGGGGAGCTGGTCGTGGTCGGCCGGGACGGCGAGCCGACGCTCACCGACTTCGGCGCGGCACTGGTGGCCGGAGCGTCGCTGCGGCCGCTGGAGGAGATCACCGCGACCGCGCCGGACGGCTACCCCGTGCACGGCTGGCTGGTCCGGCCCGATCCGGAGCGGCATCCCGGCCCGCGCCCGGTTCTGCTGATGATCCACGGCGGCCCGTTCATGACGTACGGGCACGTACTGCTCGACGAGGCCCAGGTGTATGCGGGCGCCGGCTACGCGGTGGTGATGGGCAACCCGCGCGGCGCCGCCGGTTACGGCGAGCCGCACGGCCGGGCGATCCGGCACGCCATGGGCGGGGTGGACGCGGACGACCTGCTCGCCCTGCTGGACGCCGGGCTGGCCGGCCCGCACCCGGACGGCGCCGGGGTCGACCCGAGCCGGGTCGGTGTGCTGGGCGGCTCGTACGGCGGCTACATGACGGCCTGGCTGGCCGCGCACGCCGGCGACCGGTTCCGGGCGGCGATCGTGGAGCGCGCCGTCACCTCGTTCGACTCGTTCATCGGCTCGAGCGACATCGGCTACTTCTTCGCCGCCGGGTACGTCGGGACCGACCCGGAGGCGGTGCGGGCGCAGAGCCCGCTCACGCATGCCGGCAAGGTCGACCTGCCGGTGCTGGTGATCCACGCCGAGCACGACTGGCGCTGCCCGGTCGAGCAGGCGCAGCGCTTCTTCGTCGCGCTTCGGTCCCGAGGTGTTCCGGCCGAGCTGCTGCTCTTCCCCGGCGAGGGGCACGAGCTGTCCCGCTCCGGGCTGCCCAGCCACCGGGTGGCCCGGTTCGAGGCCGTCCTGGACTGGTGGGCGCGGCACCTCGGCTGAGAAGATCACTATGATCGACTCGACCGACCCGCCCGACTGAGGGAGCCCGCCCGGGTGTTCTCCGCTGAAACGCGCCGCCAGGCGGCCGCCTTCGACGCGATCGGGGAGCGGTATGACGACGTGTTCCCGCACAAGTCGGGCCAGATCATCGCCACCCAATGGGTGGTCGACCGGCTCGCGCCGGGGGCCCGGGTGCTCGACCTCGGCTGCGGCACCGGGGTGCCGACCGCGGGCATGCTGTCCGAGTCCGGGCTCGTGGTGGTGGGCGTCGACGTGTCCACCGAGATGCTCGCGCTGGCCCGGCGCAACGTGCCCACCGCCCGGTTCGTCGCGATGGACGTGCTGGATCTGGACTCGACGCTGGGCGAGTTCGACGCGGTGGTCGCGTTCTTCTCGCTGCTGATGCTGCGCCGGTCCGACATCCCGCAGGTCCTCCGCCGGGTGCGCGCGGTGCTCCGGCCGGGCGGCCTAGTGGCGATCGGGATGGTGGAGGGCGACCTCGACTACGCACCGCTGACGTTCCTTGGCCAGGAGGTGAGCGTCACCGCGTACCCGCGGGCCGACCTGGAGGCGACCATCCGCGCGGAGGGACTGCACGTGCGCGAGGTGGACGTGGAGGAGTTCGAGCCGGCGTCCACCGAGGTGCCGGCGGAGCGGCAGATCTTCCTCTATTGCGCGGCGCCGTGAGCGGATACGTCAGATGACGTAGGCCCGGGCGGGCACGGTTCCGGAGATCGAGGCGTTGGACCCGGTGACGTCGATTACACCGTTACATTCCGGAGCCAGCAATGACCGACGCAGCTCCCGTCCCGTACGAGCCCGTGCCGGAGAACCGACTGCGAGTGGGTGACGCCGAGCGGTACGAGGCGGCCACCGCGCTCGGCGAGCACTTCGCCACCGGCCGGCTCGACCAGGCCGAGTACGACACGCGGGTCCAGGCCGCGTACGCCGGGCGCACCCGCGCCGACCTGCAGGCGCTGTTCACCGACCTGCCGGAGCCGGCCCCGTTCCGGCCGGCCACCCCGGCCGCCGCGCGCGGCTGGGACGCCGGCCGGGCCGCCCGCGACCGGGCCCGCGGCGGGTGGAGGCCGCCGGTGGTGCCGGTGCTGCTGGTGCTCGCCGCGTTCGTCGCGGTCAGCCTGGCGCTCGGCTTCCCGGTCTTCCCGCTGCTCTTCCTGCTCTGGTTCGGCTGGGGGCGGCGCGCCTGGCGCTGACCGGGTCAGAGCGTCGCCGGCAGCCCGAACTGCGGGAACAGGGAGTAGCCGAACGTGGTGATCTCCACGATGGCGCCGTCCTCGACCCGCAGCACGTCGAGCTTGAAGGCGCGGAAGGTGCTGTCCCCGGGCCGGCGCAGGTAGCTGGCCGCCGCGGGCATCCGGTTCGCGCTGGTCGGCAGCAGTCGCCAGTCGCCGTCCCGGTCCGGGCCGAAGGCCCGCTCCAGCAGCGGCCGGATCGCGGCCAGGCCCTCGAAGCAGTACGGCGCCGGGGGCATGGTCACCCGCACGTCCTCGGCGGCGACCGCCAGCGCGGCCGCCGCGTCGCAGCGCTCGTGCGCGTCGACGAAGCGGTCCAGCAGCTCGCGCTCGGCCGCGCTGGCCGGCGCCGCGGACCAGTCCAGCCGGTGCGACGGCAGGTGCTCCTGCATGGTCGCGCGGGCCCGCTGGAGCGCGCTGTTCGCCGCCGGCACGCTCGTGTCAAGCATTCTCGCGGTGTCCGCGGCCGGCATGCCGAGCACGTCCCGCAGCACCAGCGCGGCGCGCTGCCGCGGCGGCAGCACCTGCAGCGCGGCCAGGAAGGCCAGCTCGATGGTCTCCCGCCGGACCAGCACCGCGTCCGGCTCGTCCTCCGCCGGCGCGACCTCGTCGAGCAGCCGGTCCGGGTACGGCTGCAGCCAGCCCACCTCCGCGTACGAATGCAGCTCGGTGACCCGCCGGGTCCGGGCGCGGACCAGGTCCAGGCAGACGTTGGTGGCGATCTTGTAGAGCCATGCCCGCACGAGGGTGTCACCCCCGAAGCGCTCGCGTGCCCGCCAGGCCCGCAGCAGCGTCTCCTGGACGGCGTCCTCCGCCTCCTCGAAGGACGCCAGCATCCGGTAGCAGTGCACGTGCAACTCCCGGCGGTGCCGCTCGGCCGCCTGCTGGAAGGTCGACTCGTCGGCGAGCAGTGCGGTCACGAGTGGCCCCGCTCCTGCAGCAGCCAGGTGTTGCCGTCCGGGTCGCGGAAGTCAGCGAACGAGTTATAGTCGGTCCGCTGCGGGTCCACGCCCGGCTGCCAGCCCTGCGGGCCCATGTACCGGATGTCGCTGACCTCGACGCCGCGACCGGTCAGCTCGGCGCGGGCCGCCTCGATGTCGGTGACCACCAGGTGCAGCCCGCGGGTGCTGCCCGGAGCGGCGTCGGTGATCCCCACCCCGATCGCGATGGAGCACGCCGACCCCGGCGGGCTCAGCTGCACCACCCGGAACTCGTCGCCCGCACGGTGGTCAACGTCCTCCTTGAAGCCGGCCTGCTCGGTGTAGAACGCCTTGGCCCGGTCCACGTCGGACACCGGGACGACCACGAGCTCGAGCTTGTAGTCCATCGGGCTGCCTCTCTCGTCGGTGTCGGGTCCGGCTCACCGGCCCCGTCAGTGTGCTCTGCCCGATGTAACGGCGGGCCCGGGGACAACTCATCGGTCCAGCGACGAGTGGCCGGGCTTGCCTTGCAGGACCCGGCGCGGCCCCGACGCCGCGCCGAGCAACCGGCCTCCCAGTCCGACGTCGGACCAGCTCACGACTCGCGGAAGATCACGTGCGTGCCGGAGAAGCGGAGCGGGCTTCGAAGGTCGGCAACGTCAGCGCTGCTCGCTGCCCGGCGGCCGGGCGCGCCACTCAGGGATGGAGGGGCGCTCGGCGCCGGCCGCGCAGCCGACCAAGCAGTGGTGGCCGCCGGAGGGGTAGCCGGCTGCGGACGCCAGCATGCGACAATCCGCTCGCCGACCTCGTGCCGCCAGGTCCGCTCGTGACCTGGGCCGGACGCCGCAGCACGTAGTCCGGGCACGGCCCGGCCGCGTGCCGGTCGCCACCGCAGAACGGGCACGGCCCGGACTTGTCCCCGCCGTCGGACAGCCCGCACCAACCGGTCTGCCGGCCGTCGTCCTGGACGAACACCGTCACGGCCCGCCGGTCGCAGGTGCAGACTTCGCCCGGGGCCGCCGACCGCTCGGCGGTCACCGCTCGCCCCCGGTGATCTCCGTGGTCGGCTCGACCCACAGCGCCGCGAGCACGGCGCGGGCATCGTTGGGGGTGGCCCCGGCGACGGCGAGCAGCGACCAGGACAGCGCGTCGAGCACGTCGACCAGCACCGAGGCCACGAACGGCGGGATGCGGGTCGCGGTGCCGAGCCCGATCGCCGCGACAGCTCGGCGGCCAGACGGGGACAGCGGCGTCGGTGGCATGGGCGAGGATGGGTGCACGCCGGGGGTCCGTCCCCATCGAGGTCCCAGGGACGGGTCGAGTCCGGACCGGGGACCGCCTGCAGGTCAGGCGGTCACGGCGGTCACCAGCCGCGGGCGCGCCACTCGGGGATGGAGGGGCGCTCGGCGCCGAGCGTGGTGTCCTTGCCGTGGCCCGGGTAGACCCAGGTGTCGTCGGGCAGCTCGCCGAAGACCCGCGACTCGAGGTCGTCCATCAGCGAGCCGAAGCGCTGCGGGTCCTTCTCGGTGTTGCCAGGACCGCCGGGGAACAGCGAGTCGCCGGTGAAGAGGTGGGTCACCCCGTCCGGGTCGTCGTACCGCAGTGCGATCGAGCCCGGGGTGTGCCCGCGCAGGTGGATCACCGACAGCGTGCAGCTGCCGAGCTCGACCGAGTCGCCGTGCTCGACCGTCTCGTCCACGGTCACCGGGATGCTGCCGGCGTCCAGCGGGTGCGCGACCGTGCGGGCGCCGGTCGCTGCCACCACGGCGGCCAGCGCCTGCCAGTGGTCGGGGTGCCGGTGGGTGGTCACCACCGCGGCCAGCGGGACGTCGCCGACCATCTCCAGCAGCCGGTCCGGCTCGTTCGCCGCGTCCACCAGCAGCGCCTCGGCGGTCCTTCGGCAGCGCAGCAGGTAGGCGTTGTTGTCCATCGGGCCGACCGCGAGCTTGGTGATGGTGAGCGTGGGCAGGTCGCGCTCGTCGGCCGGTCCACCGACCTGCACGTCCCCGGTGTACGTCATGCCCGCAATCCTGCCCCACCGGCGTACCCTCGATGCCGACCACCGGGGAGGTGGACGAGTTGTACGAGACCGGCGCGCCGCCCGCCCCGCCGCCACTGCCGGACCATCACCCGGTCGTGGTCGACCACCACGTGCCGGTCGCCCGGCCGGCGAGGGGGTACGACGCGACAACGGTGATCGTGCCCGGTCCCCCACCGGGCACCAGGACGTACCGGCTGCGCGGCACCGAGACCTCGCAGGGCGGCTGAGCTCACGGCGAAGAGAGCTCACCGCGAAGAGAGCTCACCGCGAAGAAAGCTCGCCAGGAAGAAACTGTCGGACCCCGCCGCTACCGTAGGGCCGACCTTCCCTCCCGTCGGCCGGAGAGAGATACACCCTGTGGCAGACCGTCTCGTCGTTCGCGGTGCGCGTGAGCACACCCTCAAGGACGTCAACCTCGACCTGCCCCGGAACAGCCTGATCGTCTTCACCGGGCTGTCCGGGTCGGGGAAGTCGAGCCTGGCCTTCGACACGATCTTCGCCGAGGGCCAGCGGCGCTACGTGGAGTCGCTGTCGGCATACGCGCGGCAGTTCCTCGGGCAGATGGACAAGCCGGACGTCGACTTCATCGAGGGCTTGTCCCCGGCGGTCTCGATCGACCAGAAGTCGACCTCCCGCAACCCGCGGTCGACGGTCGGCACGATCACCGAGGTCTACGACTACCTCCGGCTGCTCTACGCGCGGGCCGGCCGGCCGCACTGCCCGAAGTGCGGCCGCCCGATCAGCCGGCAGACCCCGCAGCAGATCGTCGACCGGGTGCTGGAGATGGCCGAGGGCACCCGCTTCCAGGTGCTCGCGCCGGTGGTCCGCGGCCGCAAGGGGGAGTACGCGGACCTGTTCGGCG
>JBJMII010000096.1:0-7410 GCA_045806925.1 Mycobacteriales bacterium | reverse complement strand
CGCGGGAGGTGCCCAGGGCGGTGACGACGGTGTCCGGGGCGATCCGCCGGAGCGCGTCGGCGGTGGCGAGCAGCGGCGACACGTGCCCGGCCGTGCCGCCGCCGGCGAGCACGACGGAGACGGGACGGGTCATCGGCGGCGGGCCTCCCGGCGGGGACTGGAGCGGGGCTGTGGGTGCTGTGGGTGCGGTGGGTGCTGTGGGCGCTGCTGGTACCTGTGCGGCTGGTGGGCCGGGCGCCGGGCGAATCCTGCCGTCCGGGAGGTGGCCGACGCCAGCCGGTCACCCGATCGGTCGACTCGCGGTCCCGCCCGGGACGGGCGGGCACGGCCGCCGGCGGGTCTCGGTGCGGGCAGCCCGAGCAGCCTGGCCACCCGGCCGCGCCGGGCGAGCTGCGCGGCCGCGGCCGGCTCGTGCCGGGCGAAGGAGGCGAGCATGCCGAGCGCGAAGAGGGTGACCAGCAGCGAGGTGCCACCGGCCGAGATCAGCGGCAGCGGCACGCCGGTCACCGGCAGCAGCCCGCTCACGTACCCCATGTTGAGCACGGCCTGCCCGACGATCCACACCGTCACCGCGGCGGCGGCCAGCCCGGCGAACTGGTCGGCGGTGCGGCGGGCCACCCGAAGCCCCGAGTACGCCAGCGTCGCGTAGAGCAGCAGCACCACCAGGCCGCCGACCAGGCCGAGCTCCTCGCCGATGACGGCGAAGATGTAGTCGGTGTGGCCCTCCGGCAGCCCCACCCACTTCGCCCGGCCCTGCCCGAGCCCGACGCCGAACCAGCCCCCGCTGGACAGCGCGGACAGCCCCAGCAGCGGCTGGAAGCCGGCGCCCTGCGGGTCCGCGGCCGGGTCGAGGAAGTGCAGCAGCCGGGCCAGCCGGTACGGCTCCAGCACCGCCAGCGCGGCGACCGCGGCGGCGGCGAGGGCGAGCAGCAGCGCGAAGATCCGGCCCGGCGCACCGACCGTCCACAGCAGACCGAACAGCACCATCGCGAAGCACAGCGAGGTACCCAGGTCCGGCTCCAGCACCACCAGCGCGGCGAGCGCCGCAGCCACCGGCACCAGCGGCACCACCAGGTGCCGGGGGTGGCTCAGCAGCCGGTGCTTGCGCACCAGCAGGTCGGCACCCCACAGCGTGAGCGCGAGCTTCGCCAGCTCGGCCGGCTGCATCTGCACCGGCCCGAGCGGCAGCCAGCGCTGGGCGCCGTTGAGGTTCAGCCCGACGCCGGGCACCAGCACCGCGACCAGCAGCACCAGGCTGACCAGCAGCGCCGGGTAGGCCAGCCGCCGGTAGGTCCGCGGCGACAGCCGCACCCCGAGCCAGAAGGTCGGCACCGCGGCCGCGACGAAGGTCAGCTGGTCGGCGAAGACCGAGTAGGCGCTGCCGGTGTCCCGGTAGGACTTCACCATCGACGCGGACAGCACCATCACCAGGCCGAGTGCGAGCAGCAGCCCGGTGCTGGCCAGCACCAGGTGCAGCGAGGTCAGCGGCCGGTCGAAGAACGGGGTGGCCGGCCTCTCCTCGTCCTCCCGCCCGCCGGCCGGGACTGCTGGGGCAGCGGCTGCGGTCACGGCCCGGCCAGCGCGCGGACGGCCGCCACGAAGGCGTCGCCCCGCGCGCGGTAGTCCCGGAACATGTCCATCGAGGCGGCGGCCGGCGCGAGCAGCACGGTGTCCCCGGGTCGCGCCAGCGCGGCTGCGGCGCGCACGACCTCGGACATGGCACCATCGTCGGCCCTGGACACCTCCACCACGGGGAGGCCGGGGGCGTGTCGCGTGATGGCGGCCCGCAGCTCGGCGCGGTCCGCGCCCAGCAGCACCGCCCCGGCCAGCCGGTCCGCGACCGCGGCCACCAGCTCGTCCACCGGCGCGCCCTTGAGCAGGCCGCCGGCCACCCAGACCACCGGCCGGTACGCGGCCAGCGAGGCGGCGGCGGCGTGCGGGTTGGTCGCCTTGCTGTCGTCGACGTAGCCGACCCCGCCGATCTCGGCGACCCGCTCGTTGCGGTGCCGGTCCGGGACGAAGCTGCGCAGCCCGGCGCGGACCGCGGCCGGGGCGACGCCGTGCGCGCGGGCGAGCGCCGCGGCGGCGAGCGCGTTCGCCACGTTGTGCGGGCCGGCCGGGCGGACGTCGGCGGTGCCGGCGAGCGCTCCCCCGCCGAAGGCCCGGTCGGTCAGCGTCCCGCCGGCCACCCCGAGCTGGTCCGGGCCCGGCTCGTGCAGGGTGAACGAGACCCGCCGCCCGGGCGCCGCCGCCAGCCGGTCGGCCACCTCCGGGTCGTCGGCGTTGCCGACCGCGACCGTCTGCGCTCCGGCCCAGATCAGCTCCTTGGCCGCCGCGTACGCGGCGAACCCGCCGTGCCAGTCGAGGTGGTCCGGCGCGAGGTTGAGCACCGCTGCGGCGGTCGGCCGCACCGACGGCGCCGAGTACAGCTGGAAGCTGGACAGCTCGACCGCCAGCACGTCGTACGGCGGGTCGGCCAGGACGGCGTCCACCACCGGCAGGCCGACGTTGCCGGTGGCGACCGCGTGCCGGCCGCCGGCGCGCAGGACCGACTCCAGCATCCGGACCGTCGTGGTCTTGCCGTTGGTGCCGGTCAGGGCCAGCCACGGCCCGGCGCCGGGGCGCCGCAGCCGCCAGGCCAGCTCGACCTCGCCGACCACCTCGATGCCGCGGCCGGCGGCGGTGACGAGCAGCGGGGCGTCCGGGCGCCAGCCCGGTGAGGCGACCACGAGGTCGGTGCCGGCCGGCGGCGCGGTCAGGCCGAGCGCGACGCTCGCCCCGGCCGCGGCCAGCTCCGCGGTGGCGGCGGAGGCCACCCGGTCGACCACGGTCACCTCGGCCCCGAGCGCGAGCAGCGCCCGGGCGGCCGAGGTGCCCGACCGGCCGGCCCCGGCGACCAGCACGGACCGCCCCCGCCAGCTCATCCCGGCAACCCGTAGGAGATGAACTCGGCGTAGAACAGCCCGAGCCCGAAGGCGACCGCGAGCCCGGCGATGATCCAGAACCGCACGATCACGGTCGTCTCGGCCCAGCCGACCAGCTCGAAGTGGTGGTGGATGGGCGCCATCTTGAACAGCCGCTTCCGCCGCGCCTTGAAGACCGCCACCTGCAGCATCACCGACAGCGTCTCCACCACGAACAGCCCGCCGAGCACCACCAGCAGCAGTTCGGTGCGGGATACGATCGCCATGCCGGCGAGCAGCCCGCCGAGCGCCAGCGAGCCGGTGTCGCCCATGAAGATCCGGGCCGGCGCCGCGTTCCACCAGAGGAAGCCGAAGCACGCCGCCATCGCCGCGGCCGCGATCAGCGCCACGTCCAGCGGGTCCCGCGCGGAGTAGCAGGCGGCCGAGTGCACCGTCTCGCAGGCGTTGCGGAACTGGTAGAAGGAGATCGCGGTGTACGCTCCGAAGACCATCGCCGAGCTGCCGGCGGCCAGCCCGTCCAGCCCGTCGGTGAGGTTGACCGCGTTGGACGTGCCGCTGATCACCAGGTACGCGAAGAGCACGAAGACGACAGCGGTCAGCCCGAGCTGCGGGATGTCCCGGACGAAGGACAGCTTGGTCGAGGCCGGGGTCAGCCCGGTCTCGTCCCGGAACCGCAGGCACAGGATCGCGAACGAGATGCCCACCCCGAACTGGCCGACGAACTTGGCCGTGGCGGACAGCCCGAGGTTGCGCTGCTTGCGGATCTTGATGAAGTCGTCCAGGAAGCCGACCACGCCGAGCCCGGTGAACAGGTAGAGCAGCAGCAGCCCGGACGCGCTCGGCCCGCGCTCGCTGGAGAGGAGGTGCGCGGAGAAGTAGCCGACCAGGGTGGCGACGATGATCACGGTGCCGCCCATGGTGGGCGTGCCGCGCTTGGCCATGTGCGACTGCGGGCCGTCGTCGCGGATCTCCTGCCCGAAGCCCTGCCGCCGGAAGACCCGGATGGCGATCGGCGTGCAGAGGATGGACACGAGCAGCGACACCAGCGCCGCCACCAGGACCGACCTCACCGGGCCGCTCCCCCGCCGGCGCCGGCCGCGCCCGCCACCTCGGCGAGCGTGCGCGGGATCACCGGCCGACGCTCCCGGTCAGCCCCTCCAGCGCCTGGACCAGCGCGGTCCGGTCGTCGAAGGGGTGCACCACGGCACCGATCTCCTGGCCCTGCTCGTGGCCCTTGCCGGCGACCACCACCGCGTCCCCCGGGCGGGCCCGGCGGACCGCCTCGGCCACCGCCGCCCGCCGGTCCGGCACCTCGACGACCTCGCCCCGGCCGGCGGCCGGCACCCCCAGCGCGCCGCCGAGCACCGCGGCCCGGATCGCGGCCGGGTCCTCGGAGCGCGGGTTGTCGTCGGTGACGATCAGCACGTCGGCGCCGGTGGCGCCGGCCGCCCCCATCAGCGGCCGCTTCGCCCGGTCCCGGTCGCCGCCGGCACCGAGCACCAGGATCAGCCGGCCCGGCACCGTCGGCCGCAGCGCGGCGAGCAGCCGCTCCACCGCGGCCGGCGTGTGCGCGTAGTCGACCACCGCGACGTACCCCTGGCCGAGGTCCACCTTCTCCATCCGGCCGGGCACGTCCCGGGAGGCGACACCGCGGACCGCGGCCGGCGCCGGGACGCCCACGGTGACCAGCGTGGCGACGGCGAGCAGCGCGTTCGCGACGTTGAAGGTGCCGGGCAGCTGGACGGCGGCCGGCAGGTCGACCCGGTCCGGCCCGAGCACCCGGAAGCCGGTGGACCCGGTCGGCTCCGGCGCGACCTCGACCGCCCGCCAGTCCGCGGTGACGTCGCCGGCCGCGGACACGGTCACCGTGCTCGGCCGGACCAGCCGCCGCCCGTACGGGTCGTCGACGGTGACGACCTCGTGCTCGGCGCGGCCGTCGAAGAGCAGCGCCTTGGCGGCGAAGTACGCCTCCATGCCGCCGTGGAAGTCGAGGTGGTCCTGGGACAGGTTGGTGTACGCGGCGGCGGTGAAGCGGGTGCCGTCGACCCGGCCGAGCGCGAGCGCGTGGCTGGAGACCTCCATCGCGACCGCGGTCACCCCGCGCTCGGCCATCGCCGCGAAGCTCGCCTGCAGGTCGGTGGCCTCCGGCGTGGTCCGCGTGGCCGGCACCGACTCGCCCGCCACCCGGGTCTCCACCGTGCCGATCAGGCCGGTCACGTGGCCGGCGGCGCGCAGGCCCTCCTCCAGCAGGTACGCGGTCGTGGTCTTGCCGTTGGTGCCGGTCACCCCGATCACCAGCATGCCGGCGGTCGGGTCGCCGTTGACCAGGGCGGCCAGCCGGCCGAGCAGCGCGCGGGGGCGCTCGGCGACCAGCACCGGCAGCCCCGCCCGGGCGGCCAGCTCGGCCCCGGCCGGATCGGTGAAGACCGCGGTCGCGCCGGCCGCGGCGGCCGCGGCGGCGAACCGGGCGCCGTGCGTGCGCGAGCCGGGCAGCGCGGCCAGCAGGTCGCCCGGCCGGACCGCCGTCGAGTCGTGGGTGAGCCCGGTGACGGCCGCGTCGGCGGCGGGCGCCGGCAGCCCGAGCGCCCGGGCGAGGTCCGCCAGCCGGTGCGCGGCCGGCCGGCTGGGCCGCAGCGGCTGGGTCCCGGACACGGGGGGCAACCCTAGGCCATCTAGTCGACGGTCAGCTTCTGGGCCGGCCCGGGTGTGCCGGTGGGCGCGACCTTGCGGGCCGTCAGCGCGTACGACATGACGTCCCGGAACAGCGGCCCGGCCACCGCGCCGCCGTGCCCACCGCCCTTGCCCTGGTCGATGACGATGGAGATGACCAGCTCCGGCGCGTCCGCCGGGGCGATCCCCGCGAACGTGGCCCAGTAGCCGCCGGCGTAGCAACGGCAGGACGCGTCCGGCTTCTGCGCGGTGCCGGTCTTGCCGGCCACCCGGTACTCCTCGAGCGCGGCGGCCGGCGCCGTCCCGCCCTCGCCGACGACGGCTTCCAGCATCGTGCGGACGGTCCGGGCGGCGCGCGGGGACACCACGGTGGTGTGAGCCGGCGCCGGGGTGTTCGTGACGGTGCCGTCCGGGGCCACGATGGACCTGACGATGCGGGGCTGGACCCGCACCCCGTCGTTCGCGATCGCCTGGTACATCCCGGCCAGCTGCAGCGGGGTCATCGAGACACCCTGCCCGATCGGCAGGTTGCCGAACGTCGTGCCGGACCACCGGTCCGGCGCCGGCAGGATGCCGGGGCTCTCCCCGGGCAGCTCGATGCCGGTGCGCTCGCCGATGCCGAAGCGGCGCTCGTAGTCGTAGAACGCCTGCTTCCCGACCAGGTCGTTCGCGATCATCAGGGTGCCGACGTTGCTCGATTTGGCCAGCACCCCGGTGGCGGTCCACCGGGTCGGCCGGTGCGACCAGGCATCGCTGACGATCTTGTCCGCCACCCGGTAGCCGTCCGGCACCAGCATCGGGGTGTCCGGGCGCAGCCTGCCCCGGTCGACGGCGGCGGAGAAGGTCACCACCTTGTTCGCCGAGCCCGGCTCGACCGGCGCCTGCACCGCCGGGTTCGCCCGCTGGTCCGGCCTGGACGCGGACGGGTCCTGGGCGTCGTACGTGGGGGCGGTGGCCATTGCCAGCACCTCGGCGGTCTTCGCGTCCAGCACCACGATCTGGCCGCTCTGCGCGTTGATCTTCCGCACCGCGGCGGCGAGCGCGCGCTGCGCGGTGAACTGCAGGTCCTCGTCGATGGTCAGCTGCACCGTGGAGCCGGGGACCGCGGCGGTCTCGGCCCGGACGCCGCCGGGGATCTGCAGGCCGTTGCTGCCGCGCTCGACCTCCAGCTTGCCGGGGGTGCCGGCGAGCGCGGTGTCGAACTTCGACTCGACCCCGCCGAGGCCGCCCTCGACGTTGGTGTAGCCGACCACGGCGGAGGCGAGCGTGCCGCCCGGGTAGAGCCGCCGGGTGGTGTCCTCGGCGGCGATCCCCGGCAGGCCGGCGGCGAGCACGCGCGCCGCCTCCGCCGGTGAGAGGTCCTTGGCGAGCGGGACGTAGCGGGTCCTCTTCTTCCGCAGCTTGGGCAGCAGCGCGGTCGGGGTCTTGCGCAGCAGCGGGGCGAGCTGCTCGGCGGTCGCCTCCGGGTCCTCGATCTTGGTCGGGTCGGCGAAGATCGTCCGGGCCGCGACGGTGTACGCCAGCGGGCGGCCGTCGCGGTCCAGGATCCGGCCGCGGACGGCGGGGATGGTGGTCGGGACGAGACGGCTCTGCGCGGCCCGCTCCGCGAGGTGGTCGGCGTCGAAGCCCTGCAGCTGGACGAGCCGGCCGCCGAGGACGACGAGCAGGGTGCAGACGGCCGCGAACCCGACACCGAGGCGGCGGCCGGGGTCGCCGAGGCGCAGCATCGTGCGGGACCGGCGCCGCGGTCGGCTCGGCCGGCGCGGGGGGGCGGCGCGGGCCGCGCGCCGGGCCGGCGCCCGGGTCGGGCGCGGGG
>JBJMII010000095.1:0-15560 GCA_045806925.1 Mycobacteriales bacterium | reverse complement strand
CGGCATTGAGTCCGATGCCCCCGCAGCCGACCACCCCGACGCTTTCCCCGGGCCGTACCCGCGCGGCGTTGATGACACCCCCGACTCCGGTGGCGACCGAGCAGCCGATCAGCGCGGCCACGTCGAGGGGCACGGACTTGGTGATCGGAATCGCGGCGCGCTCGGGCACCACGATGTAGGGCGCATAGGTCGACGGGCCGTAGTGGTACACGGGCGTGCCGTCGAGCTGGTGGAAACGGGTGGTGCCGTCGGTCAGGACTCCGGGTCCTGCCTTGTTCAGGCACAGCACCGGCCGGCCGCCGTGGCACCAGCGGCACCGGCCGCAGCCCGGCGCCCACGACACCACCACGTGGTCGCCGACCGAGGCCCGGCATCCCGGGCCGACCGCATCGATGACGCCCGCGCCCTCGTCGCCGAGCACTACCGGCTTGGGGGTGCGGGTATGCGTGCCGTCATACGTGCTGAGGCAGCTGCGGCAGACACCGCTGGCGGCCATCCGGATCCGGACCTCGCCCTCTCGGGGCTGGTCCAGCTCGAGAACCTCCATCGCCATCGGCTCGCCCACCCGGCGTAGTACCGGTGCCTGGATCCGCATCGGCTCTGCACTCCGCTCTCTGTCGACGGCCGGTACCGCCAAAACGAAACGCGCATTTCTATTTCAGGGGCCGAAGCTAAATGGTCGGACTGGGGCTGTCAACCGAAGGCCTCCGCGCCTGCGATCCTCCGGGCAGCGCGTGCACATACTCACCGCGTCGTCCTCCGCGGTGCTCCCGCCGTAGGTCAACCAGGAACCGAGCCCGACTACGGGGACCTCCGCGCCGGAACGGCCGAGCCTTCGGTAGCGCATGGGACCTCCTGATCGTCAGGGTCGGTGTTGTAGTGCTGTCGCCCGGTCGGGCAGGGCGGCCGACAGGGCGCTCACCGTGCGTCCCTGGTCCACTATGGACAGTCCGGGCGAGCTCGGCAGGGAAAGGCCGCGCCGGGACAGGCCGTCGGCGACGCCGCCGCCGATCCGGTCCGCGGCGGCGTACGGGGCCTGCTGGTGCACCGGCAGCCACAGCGGCCGGGCGCCGACGCCGGCCGCGCGCAGAGCGGCGAGGACACGGTCCCGGTCCTCGCGCAGCAGGATCGAGTAGAGCCAGTGCGACGGTGCCGCCCAGGCGGCCCGCGGCGCCGGCGTGACCGGGAGGCCGGCCAGCATGGTGGCGTACCGGTCGGCGAGTGCGCGCTTGGCGGCGAGGAGGCGCGGCAGCTGTTCGAGCTGGGCGACACCGAGGGCGGCGGCGATGTTGGTCAGCCGGTAGTTGTAGCCGACGGTGTCGTGCACGTAGCCGAATCCCGGCAGCCTCGCCTGGGTGCTCAGGTGCCGCGCCCGGGCCGCGAGCTGGGCGTCGTCGGTGACGAGCATCCCGCCGCCCCCGGTGGTGATGGTCTTGTTGCCGTTGAAGGAGAAGCAACCGATGTCGCCCAGCGTCCCCACCTGGCGGTCCGCGTGCGGGCCCGCCGTGTACGCGGCGCCCAAGGACTCGGCGGCGTCCTCCACCACCCGGATGCCGAAGCGGTCGCGGAGCGCGAGGACCGGCTCGATCTCGGCCGGGTGGCCGAGCAGGTGCACCACCTCGACGGCGGCCGGCAGCGGGCGGCCGAGCCGGGCCCGCCGGACCACGTCGTCGTGCAGCAGCTCGGTGTCGAGGTTCCAGGTGCGCGGCTCGCTGTCCACCAGCAACGGGTCGGCTCCCGTGTAGTGCACGGCGTTGACCGAGGCGACGAAGGTGAACGTGGACACCGCGACCGTGCCGCCGGGGCCGGCGCCGGCCAGCCGGAGCGCGACGTGCAGGGCCGCGGTCCCGCTCGCGCAGGCGACCGCGTGCCGGGCTCCGACGGTGGCCGCGAAGTCGCGCTCGAAGCGTTCGACGAACGGCCCGA
The DNA here is from genome assembly GCA_045806925.1 of Mycobacteriales bacterium. Lineage (GTDB taxonomy): Bacteria > Actinomycetota > Actinomycetes > Mycobacteriales > CADCTP01 > CADCTP01. The sequence continues at coordinate 13,634 of JBJMII010000095.1, read as the reverse complement.
TCGAGGACACCAGGTTGGTCCGGACGCATTCGGCCAGGTAGCGGGCCTCGTTGCCGCCGAGGCACGGCTCGAGGAGCGGGATCACCGCTGGTACCGCCCCGCCGTCCGGGGGTCGACCCGTGGCCGCAGCCACGCCGCGGTCCGGGCCAGCCCATCCTCGAGCCCCACCCCGGGCTTCCAGCCGAGGACGTCGGCGGCCCGTGTCGGGTCCGACAGCAGCACCTTCACCTCGCTGGCGGCCGGGCGTACCCGCTCGGCCGAGGTGCAGGGTTCCACCTGCCGCCCCACTACCGCGCAGCAGGCGGCCAACACCTCGGCGACCGACACCGAACGGCCGGTGCCGAGCTGGACGACCTCACCGGCGGCGATGTCCGCCTCGGCCATCCGGACGAATCCGTCGACGGTGTCCTCGACGAAGGTGAAGTCACGCCTCGGCTCGAGGCTGCCCAGCCGGACCTCGTCGGCGCCGGCGAGCAACTGACCGAGGATGGTGGGGATGACCGCCCGGCCGGACTGCCGCGGCCCGAAGGTGTTGAACGGGCGCAGCGTCACGACCGGGGTTCCGAACGAGCAGGCGTACGCGTGGCAGAGCTGGTCGGCAGCGATCTTGGAGGCGCTGTACGGCGACTGGGCGCGCAGCGGGTGCCCCTCGCCGATCGGCACGGTCTGCGGCGTGCCGTAGACCTCGCTGGTGGAGGTGTGCACCATCCGGGTGGCGCCGCTGTCGCGCACCGCTTCCAGCAGGTTGAGCGTCCCGGTCACGTTTGTGTCCACAAAGGACGCCGGCGCCTGGTAGCTGTACGGGATCGCGATGAGGGCGGCGAGGTGGAAGACCACGTCGACACCGTCCACCGCGGCCCGCACGGCACGCGCGTCCCGGATGTCGCCGAGCTGGGCATCGACCCGGTCCGCCTGGCCGGGATCCAGCTCGTCCAGCCAGCCCAGCGACCCCCGGGAGTTGTAGAGGCAGAAGGCGCGGACCCGCGCGCCTTCCGCCAGCAGCCGCTCGACCAGGTGACTGCCGATGAAGCCGTCGGCACCGGTGACGAGCACGCGCGCCCCGGCCAGCCGGCTCACCAGAGTCCCCGCGCTCGGGCCAGCTCCGCCGGGCGACCGATGTCCAGCCAGTCGCCGGGCATCTGCCAGACACCCACGCGCTCCCCGCGCCGCAGGCAGTCGTCGAACAGCGCCGTGATCGGGAACAGCCGGTCCCGCGGCACCCGGTCGAGCAGCTCCGGCTCCAGGGCGTAGACCCCGGCGTTCACCGGCCAGGACGACACCGGCTTCTCCACGATGTCGACGAGCCCGTCGTCCCGGGTCCGGACGACACCGAAGGGCACCTGGTGGCTGTACTGGCTGACCGCCACGGTGGCCTTGAAGCCGTGGGCCTCGTGCGCGTCGAGCAGGTCGCCGAGCGGACAGTCGGTGATCAGGTCCCCGTTCATCACCACCAGGGGCCGGTCGGGGCACAGGCCGAGCCCGGCGAGCAGGCCGAGCGCACCGCCGGTGCCCAGCGGCCGGTCCGCGTCTTCCCGCACGTAGTCGATCCGGCACCCGAACGGCTCGCCGGCGCCGAAGTGCTCCTCGATGACGTGGCCGAGGTAGTTGACCGACAGCAGCACCCGGCGGATGCCGCAGCCCACCAGGTGCAGGACGATCCGCTCCAGGATCGGCCGTCCGGCCACCGGCAGCATGGGCTTGGGGATCTCGTCGGTGAGCGGACCGAGCCGGCTGCCGCGCCCGCCCGCCATCACCAGCACCCAGTTGTCTCGCGCCGCACCGCCCAGCACGCAGGTCGCCCGGTGCACGGCGAGCAGGCGACCGTCGCCGTCGACAACGGGCACCTGGCGGACTGCGTGGGCGCGCATGAGGTCGAGCACCTCAGCACGGGTGAGGGTCGGCGGGACCGTCAACGGTGCCGATCGGACCAGCGGCGCGGCGGAGGCGTCCAGGCCGTAGCCGCTCAGCACCGCCCGCAGCGCCTCCCGCTCACCCAGGATGCCGAGGAAGCGCCGGTCGCCGTCGACCACCAGGACGCTCTCCGCCTGCTCCCGGTCGATCACCTGGAGTGCCTCGCGGAGGGAGGCCCGCTGGTCGACCACCAGGTCCGTCAGCCCGCCGCCTACGTACTCCACCGCCAGTTGGCCACCCACGTCTCCACCGCCCTCGGACGTCCGGTCTCGGTACGACCCTGGACCGGCACGCGGGTAGCCGACCGGCCGCACGGTCGGTCCTACCACACCGGTACGGTGTGTCGCAACGGTGCGTTCCCGGGCGGTTACCCAGCGAATCCGTTCGGAGGCATACCGGTCACGCCAGGGCGGACCGCGAAGACCGCGCCGGCCAGTGGCTGCTCCGCGAGCTGGGCCACGGACAGGCCGCGGGTCGCCGAGGTGATGAAGAGATCCGACAACCCGGAGCCCCCGAAAGCGCAACTGCTGATGTTCCGGGTGGGCAGCGTGACGACGCCGTCCAGGCGACCCTCCGGGGTGTAGCGGTGCACGGCGGCGGCGCCCCAGATCGCCAGCCAGACGCAGCCGTCCGCGTCCACCGCCAGTCCATCCGGTATGCCGACCTCACGGGGAACCGTGACCAGGGGCCGCCGGGCGGAGAGCCGGCCGGTGTCCGGATCGTGGGCGAAGACGTCCACCCGGTGGGTCGGGCTGTCCACGTAGTAGAACGTCCGGTCGTCGGGACTCCAGCCGAGGCCGTTCGACATGGACACCCCCGGCAGGACCAGCTCCACCTGGCGGTCCGCGTCGAGCCGGTAGAGGGCGCTCGTGCCGAGCCGGCGCGCGGCGGACGCCGTGCCCGCCCAGAACCGGCCCTGGCGGTCGCAGGCCCCGTCGTTCATCTGGTGGTCCGGCTGGTCGGCGTCGACCGGGACGATCTCGGGTCCGGCCGCGCTCGCCTCGTCGTCGATCAGGGCGAAGCCGTCCCGCACCGCGAGGGCGAGCCCGCCCGCCCGCCGCCACACCGCGACACCGACCGGCTGCCCGCAGGCGACGACCACGTCGTCGGCACCGGTGTCGGGGCAGAGCCGGTGCACGTCACCGCGAACGCAGTCGACCCAGAGCAGGGTGCCGTCCCGGGGGTCCCAGAGCGGACCCTCGCCGAGCCGTGCCCGCGCCGCCAGGACGACCTCCACCGGGCAGTCGAACCGCACCGATCCTCCTGTCCCAGCCGGCCCGCGCGGGCTGGAGCGTACCGGGCTCGCCGGTCAGCGCTCATCGTCCGGCTCCCCGCGCTGGGTCGGGACCAGCAGCTCGGCCGCGAACTGGTCCGACAGCTGGTGGAGGTGGTCGGCGAGATCCTCGGTGCGGTCGAGCGGGAGGCGGCTCGCCGGTGCGCCGACGCCGAGAGCGGCCGGCAGCGGCGTGCCGGCGATCCCGACCGCGACGCCGCGGGCGTCGACCTCGGACTCACCGTCATCCACCGCGAAGCCCCGGCGGCGGATCTCGGCGAGCTCCGCGAGATAGCGGTCGATGTCGATGATCGTGTTGTCCGTCAGCCGAGGCATGCCGCCTGCCGACAGCAGTGCCCGGACCTGCTCGTCGGGCAAGGTGGCGCTGATCGCCTTGCCCAGGGCGGTGGCGTGCAGCGAGGCGTGTTCCCCCTGGCGCACGGTCAGCCGGATCGCCCGGGGGCTCTCGATCGCGTCCACCAGCGTCACCCGCGCGCCGTCGAGCACGCCGAGGGTGGCGGTCTCACCGACGATCTCGTGCAGCTTCTCCAGGTACGGCCGGGCGCGGGCGACGAGGATCCCGACCTGGTGCTCCTGGATGGGCAGGAAGGCCGGGCCGAGCCGGTAGGTCCCCGTCGGGTCCCGCTCGACGTAGCGGCGCGACTCCAGCGTCACGAGGTAGCGGAAGGTGGAGCTCTTCGGCATCTCCAGGACGGTCGCCAGCTCAGGGAGCGACACACCGGCCGGTGAGCCACGAAGGTAGTCGAGCATGTCGCAGACACGCTGCACGGCGCGGATGTTGTAGGTCGACGGGTCAGGAGCTGGCGGCACCGGACCTCACCGTCCGGATGCTTCCCATCACAGGTTTGCTCCTTCTGAACCCATTAGTACGGGATATGCATCATTTTGACTCCTCAGCGTGATATGGACCCTACTATTCGTGCAAACTCGCGGATCGCTCGCCGGGTGAATTCCCAGGGTGCAACGGTGACTGAGCGATGCGGAGAGATCGGTGGCGGAGGCGCACCAGGGGCTGGGGACGCCGGTGCCCGGGCGACGCAAGTCACGTCGCGCCGGCGCCGGGCGGGTGTAGGACCGGAATGTGATCCTCCCGCTGCCGTCCCTCCGCTACCCGGTCGTCGCCGCTCCGATGGCCGGCGGGCCGACCACCCCGGCGCTGGTCGCCGCCGTGTCCGAGGCCGGCGGGCTCGGCGTGCTCGCGGCCGGCTACAAGACTCCCGCGGAGGTGGCGGATGAGATTGCCGCGGTCCGGGACCGCACCGCGGCGCCGTTCGGGGTGAACGTCTTCCTGCCCGGGCCGGTGCCGGATCCCGAGGCCGTGGCCGGGTACGCCCGACGACTGGCGCCGGAGGCGGACCGCCGCGGGGTCACGCTCGGCGAGCCGGTCGGCGGCGACGACGGGTGGGCCGCCAAGGTCGACCTGCTGGTCGCCGAGCGGGTGCCGGTGGTGTCCTTCGCCTTCGGGCTGCCCGTCACTGGGACCGTCGGCGCGCTGCACGACGCGGGCGCCGCCGTCCTGGTCACCGTGACCACCCCGGACGAGGCGGTGGCTGCCGCCGCCACCGGCGCGGATGCGCTGGTCGTGCAGGGTTTCGAGGCCGGCGCGCACCGCGGTGGGCCGGCCGACCTCGACGGGGTCGGCGAGCTCGGGCTGCTGGCGCTGCTCCGGCTGGTCGCCCGGGTCACCCCGCTGCCGCTGGTGGCCGCCGGCGGCATCGCGGACGGCCCAGCGGTCGCGGCGGTGCTCGCCGCCGGCGCCACCCTGGCTCAGCTGGGCACCGCCTTCCTGCGCTGCCCGGAGGCCGGCACCGCGGCCCTGCACCGGGCCGCGCTGGCCGCCCCCGGCGACACCGTGCTGACCCGCGCCTTCACCGGCCGGCGGGCCCGCGCGCTGGTCACCCCGTTCGTGACCGAGCACTCGGCGGCGGCGCCGGCCGCGTACCCGCACGTCCACCAGCTCACCGCCCCGCTGCGCGCCGCCGCCCGCGCGGCCGGCGACCCGGACGGGGTCAACCTGTGGGCCGGGCAGGCACACGAGCTGGCCGCCGAGCTGCCGGCCGCCGAGCTGGTCGAGCGCCTCGGCACGGACGCCCGCGCCGCCCTCACCGCCGCTCTCGCCCGCCTCTCCGCTGATCCTGGTATCTAGCCAACGCGACGCAGTCATGCCACTCTGGCACAGCCTGCCCTCGAATGTCTTGTTCCGGCCCATCGCGAAGCCAGGAGTGCAGCATGAGAGCGATTTCTCGCATCGTCGCGGTCGTCTTCGTCGCCGGGCTGGCCCCGATCGGGACGACGGCCACCGCCCAGGCGGCCTCCCTCTCCGTTGCCGTCTACGGCGGCACCACCGCCGAGTACCGCAAGACCTGCACCACTCAGGAGCCGTTCACCTGCGGCACCTTCGGCAACGTCGCCTCCTTCATGATCCAGACCTCCGGGCAGAGCACTGCTGTCACGGTCAGCTACGAGTTCCGGTCCGGCACCGCCACAGCCGGCCAGGACTTCACCGGGCCGTACACCGGGTCGGTCACCATCCAGCCGAACTTCCCGCAGGCCTGGGTGTCGGTGCCGGTCGTCAACGACGGCATCGCCGAGCCCACCGAGACGCTCAGCCTCCGGGTCACCAGCGTCAGCCAGCACGCCAGCATCGGTCCCCCGGCCGACACGCAGATCTTCGACGGCGGCAACATGCCCGCGGACTGCGACCCGGCCCGCACCTTCTCGAGCGCGTCGATCACCTGCACCAACCGGCCGGCGGGTCAGCAGTGGCGGGTCAACACCAGCTGCGACCGGGGCGACGACTGGCCGAACGAGTGGACCCGGTACTTCTCCGTCCAGGGCAACCTGGTGACCGGCTCCGGCACGTCCACGGTGACCTGCCCGAACGGGCTCCTCAACACCGGCCCGGCATACCAGGCCGGGACGTAGCCACGCGACCGGTCAGCGGCTGCCGGGGCAGGCAGGCCGGGCCGCGCGGTCAGGATCGGCGGCCTGGTCGGTGGACCGCGACCATCCCCGACCGGCGCAGGCCCGGGGTATGGCGCAGGCCCGGGGTATGGCGCAGGCCCGGGGTATGGCGCAGGCCCGGGGTATTACGGTGTCGCGCATGCCCGAGGAGAAGCAGGACCCGGCCAGCACGCAGATGTTCCGGGCGTTCGTGGACCGGGGGGAGCCGGACAGCGGCCGCCGGGGGATGGTGCCGGCGGTGCTGCTGCTGGTCGCCGCCGTAGTGATCGCCGTCGTCGTCGTGGTCCTCATCGTCAGCTGACTACTGCGGCTCCCAGGCCGGCTTGGCCGGCGCCGCCGGCGTGGCGGACCCGGCCGGCACCGCCGATGTGGCGGACCCGGCCGGCGCCGCCGGCTCGATGCCCTGGGCCCGCAGCCTGCGGTCGACCGGATCGCCTCAACAGATCAGGTTCACCAAGCTGGGGACCAGTCGAATCGGACAAAAGGGATAGGAGGTGGTCGCGTGGTTGGTGAACGTGATCGCCAGGCCAGCCGGATGCTGACGTCATAGTGACGTCTTGCCGACTGCAGTAGCGGCGCCGCTTTGGCGCAACCGGGACTTCACCCTGCTGTGGACCACCCAGGTGGCGTCCACGATCGGCACCCGGGTGACCGCGGTCGCGTACCCGCTGCTGGTCCTGCTGCTGACCGGCTCACCCGCCCAGGCCGGGATCGTCGCCTTCGCCCAGACGCTGCCGTTCCTGCTGCTCTACCTGCCCGGCGGCGCCTGGGTCGACCGCTGGCAGCGGCGCCGGACGATGCTCGCCTGCGAGGTCGGCCGCGCGCTCGCGCTGGGCAGCGTCGCGGCGGTCGCGGTGGTCGGCGGCGTGCACGCGGTGACCGTCGGGCAGCTGGTCGTCGTCGCCTTCATCGAAGGCGGCCTCTTCGTGCTCTTCGACCTCGCCGAGGGCGCCGCGTTGCCGCACCTGGTGCCGGCCGAGCAGGTGCCGGCCGCGGTGGCGTACAACCAGGCCCGGGTGCAGGGCGCGGACCTGGTCGGGCAGCCGCTCGGCGGCGCGCTGTTCGCACTGTCCCCGGCGGTGCCGTTCGCCGTGGACGCGGCGACGTACCTGCTGTCCGGCGCCGGGGTGGCGGCGATCCGGTCCCGGCTGCAGGGCGAGCGGGCGCCGGTGACGACCCGGCTGCGAACCCAGATCGGCGAGGGGCTGCGGTTCGTCCGCGGGTCGGCCTTCCTCCGCGACGCGGTGGCGCTGGTCGCCGGGATGAACCTGGTCTTCAACGGGCTCTTCCTCCCGCTGGTGGTGCGGGCGCGGGACCTCGGCGCCTCGCCGGCGCAGGTCGGGCTGATGCTCGGCGTCTACGGCGTGGGCGGGGTGTTCGGCTCCGTCGCCGCGCCATGGCTGCACCGGCGGCTGCCCGGCCGGCTGATCCTGGTCGGCACCGCCTGGGCGTGGGCCGGCCTGCTCGCGTTGCAGCCGTTGGCGCCGACACCGCTGGTCCTGGGCATCATCGCCGGTGTCGGCGCGCTCTTCGGGCCGCCCTTCAATGTGGTGATCGGCGCGTACGTCTACCGGGTCACCCCGAACGAGCTGCTCGCCCGGGTGCGCAGCACGCTCCGGCTGGTCGCCTGGGGCACCATCCCGGTCGGCTCGCTGCTCGGCGGCGTGCTGGCCCAGGCGCTCGGCGCCGGCCCCGCGCTGCTCGTCTTCGGCCTCGGCATGCTGCCGGTGGCGGTCGCCACCACGCTGTCCCGCGGCATGCGCGAGGTCTCCGCCCGACCCGACCCCGACTAGTGTCGGCGGCATGGCTGTGGACATCACGATCGTCGAGGTCAGCCCGCGTGACGGCCTGCAGAACGAGAGCGTCGTGCTGTCCACCGACGCCAAGGTCGAGCTCATCACCCAGCTGGTCGAGGCGGGCGCCCGGCGGGTGGAGGCGGTGTCCTTCGCGCATCCCAAGCTGGTGCCGGCGATGGCCGACGCCGAGGCGGTGATGCAGCGGGTGCCGCGGGCCGACGCAGTGTCGTACGCGGGGCTGGTGCTCAACCGGCGCGGCCTGGACCGGGCGCTGGCGACAGGCGTCGACGAGGTCAACGTCGTGGTGGGGGTGACCGACACCTTCTCCCAGCGCAACCAGAACATGCCCACAGCCGAGGCGATGCGGCAGGCCGTCGAGGTGGTCGCCGGCGCGAAGAAGGCCGGGCTGGCCACCACGCTGACGCTGTCGGTCGCCTTCGGCTGCCCGTTCGAGGGGGAGGTACCGGCGGAGCGGGTGGTGGCACTGGCGAGGCAGGGCGCCGAGGCGGGGGTCGACGAGCTGTGCCTCGGCGACACGATCGGCGTCGGCGTGCCGGCGCAGGTGCGCGCGCTGACCGCCGGCGTGCGGGACGCGGTCGGCGACACCCCACCGCTGCGCTACCACTTCCACAACACCCGCAACACCGGCTTCGCGAACGCGTTCGCCGCGGTGCTGGACGGGGTGCGGGTGCTCGACTCGAGCGCCGGCGGCGTCGGCGGCTGCCCGTTCGCGCCGAAGGCGACCGGCAACATCGCCACCGACGACCTGGTCTACCTGCTGGAGCGGATGGGGCTGGGCACCGGGTTCGACCTGGAGCGGCTGCTGCCCACCGCGGCCTACCTGTCCGACCAGCTCGGGCACCAGGTGCCGGCGCTGCTGCCCCGGGCCGGGATCTTCCCGCCTTCGTGACCGGACCGACACGGCCGGACACTGGACGCCGCCGGCTCGCCCCGTCACGATGATCCGTCGGACCGTCCGCGGCGAAGGAGCCGTCAGTGCGCATCCTGCTGATCGGCGCCCCGGGCGCGGGCAAGGGCACCCAGGCGACCGCGATCGCGGAACGCTTCGGCATCACCCACATCTCCAGCGGGGACCTGCTGCGCAAGCACGTCACCGAGCAGACCGGCATCGGCCGGGTGGCGAAGGAGTACCTGGCCCGCGGCGACCTGGTCCCGGACGCGGTGGTGATGGACATGCTGCGCAAGCCGGTGGTCGCCGCCAGCGCGTCCGGCGGGTACGTGCTGGACGGTTTCCCGCGGACGGTCGCGCAGGCGCAGGCGGCCTACGAGACCGCCCGCGGGCTGGGCGTCGAGATCGAGGTCGCGGTCTACCTGGAGGTGCCGGCGACCGAGCTGACCCGCCGGCTGCTCGCCCGCGGCCGCGGCGCGGACGACACCCCGGACGTCATCGCGCACCGGCTGGAGGTCTTCGAGGCGAAGACCCGGCCGATGCTCGCCTACTACGCGGAGCGGGAGGAGCTGATCACGGTGAACGGCGCCCGGCCGGTCGCCGAGGTCAGCTGGTCGATCGCGGTGCAGTTGCAGGGCGCGCTCAAGCGCGCCTAGGAGGGCAGGTCCTCGGGGTCGGCCTTGGCCACCTCGACGTCGCTGCTCGCGCCGTCCGCCTCCCGCTCGAAGACGTCGTCGGCCTTCAGGTCGGACGAGGTCTGGTCGGCCACCTCGCGGCTGATCTCCTCGTCGCTGAGGCCCTCGCCGGCCGCTCTCGTCTCGCCCGGTCCGCTCATCGGTGCCTCCCGTCGCTCGGTGCGTACGGTTCGTCTCCTGCCGGCGAAGCCGCAAACACGGCGGCAACACGGTCGACGGCGGCATGGACTCCCGTCCCACGGGCAGGGAGGAGGCGTGGTGGAGGACGCCCGCTGGGATCCGAACGCTGCCGAGTTCGGCATCGAGCAGTTCAGCGGTCCGGGCTACCGGGGCTGCCGGCTGACCGGGGAGGTCGACTTCACCTCGGCCGGACCGGTGCAGGCTACCCTCACCGGGATGGTGCTGCCGGGCGGCGGCACCGTGCTCGTCGACCTCGGCCGGGTGACCTTCATCGACTCCAGCGGGCTCGGCGTGCTGGTGCAGGCGCACCGGATCTCACAGGAACGGGACACCCGGCTGCTGGTGGTCGCCTCCCCGCCGGTCCGCAAGCTGCTCCGGCTGACCGCGCTGGACACGGTCCTGGAGACGTACGACGACCTGGCCGCAGCCGAGGCCGCGGTCGGCGGCCGGTGACCGGCGGACCACCGACCGCCCTGCCGGCGCGGCCCGCCCGCTTCTGACCGACCGTTGCCGGGGCGGTGACCGGCCGACGGCCGTAGGGTCGGTCGGGTGGAGGACACCCGCATCGTCCTGGTCCGGCACGGGGAGTCGCTGGCCCAGCAGCACCGCGTCATCGGCGGGCACAACGGCTGCAAGGGGCTGTCCGACCGGGGGCGGGCGCAGGTCGAGGCGCTGCGGGACCGGCTGGCCGGCTCGGACGAGCTGGCCGGCGCGACCGCCCTCTACTCCAGCGTGATGGCCCGGGCGGCCGAGACCGCGGACATCCTCGCACCGGCGCTGGACGGGCTGGAGGTGCGCCGCGACTGCGACTTCTGCGAGAGCCACCCCGGGGAAGGGGACGGGCTGGACGTCGACGAGTACGACCGGCGGTGGCCGTTCCCGAGCGACTGGACCACCGACACCCGGCGCGACCCGGGCAGCGAGTCCTTCGACGAGATGAGTGCCCGGGTCCGGCGGGCGCTCGACACGCTGGTGGAGCGGCACCGCGGGGAGACGGTGGTGGTCGCCTGCCACGGCGGCGTGGTCGTGCACTCGATGCTGCGCTGGCTGGACGTGGACCCGGCGACCCTGCGGAGCCGGGCCTGGCTCAACCCGATCAACGCCTCGCTGACCGAGTGGCGGATCGTGCCGCGCCGGTCGTGGGGGCTGCCGGTGGAGCTGGTCCGCTTCAACGACCACGCGCACCTCATCGGCGAGCTGGGTCCCCGGCGGCGGCGGAGTCGGCTGAAGGGTGCCGGCGATCCCGCCGCCGCGGTGCCCGACCGGGCGACCACCGGGTCCTGACCGGCCGGCGGATTCTGTCGGTGTCCCCCGATACGGTCCGCGGCATGGACATGGAGATGAGACTCGAGCTGGTGGCCGTCCCGGTGACCGACGTCGACCGGGCCAAGGCCTTCTACGTCGACCAGGTCGGGTTCAACGCGGACCACGACCACAAGGTGCACGAGGGACTGCGCTTCGTGCAGCTGACGCCGCCGGGCTCGGCCTGCTCGGTCGTCCTGGGGGTCGGCATCACCGACATGGCGCCTGGGTCGCAGCGCGGGCTGCAGTGCGTGGTGGCCGACGCGGCGGCGATCCGGGAGGAGCTGGTCGGCCGCGGGGTCGAGTGCAGCGAGGTGGACGACCAGCCGTGGGGCAGGTTCGTCTTCTTCGCAGACCCGGACGGCAACACCTGGGCGCTGCAGCAGATCCTGCCGAGGGACTGAACGGCCCGGCCGCCGCAGCGTCCCGGCCCCGCCGCCGCCTCCCGGCCCGGCGCCGCCTCCCGGCCCGGCGCCGCGGCGCTGGGCGCCGGTCGGCGGCGGGGTCAGCGAGCGGCGGCCAGCTGGGGCACCTGCAGAGCGGACCACGGGCTGAGCAGCCAGGGCGTGCGGGTGGCGGCGCTGGCGAAGTCGGCCCAGTCGGCCCACCGCCAGTCGTCGACCTCGGTCGGGTCCGGCGTCGGGTCGCCGTCGACGACGACGCGGAAGACCGGGCAGAACTCGTTCTCCATCGTGCCGTCGGCCATCGTCGCGCGGTAGGCGAAGTCCGGCAGCGCCAGCTCGACCTCCCGCGGGACCAGCCCGAGCTCCTCGCCGAGCCGCCGGGTCATCGCCTCGGCCAGGTCCTCGCCGGGGCCCGGGTGGCCGCAGCAGGTGTTGGTCCAGACGCCGGGCCAGGTCTTCTTGCCCAGCGCCCGGCGGGTGACCAGCAGCCGGCCGGCCGGGTCGAAGGCGTAGCAGGAAAAGGCCAGGTGCAGTGGGGTGGCCGTGTGGTGCACGGTGGCCCGTGGCGCGGTGCCGATCGGGCGCCGCTGGTCGTCCAGCAGCACCACGAGGGTCTCGTCGGTGGAAGTCACCGGCATCTCGCTGCACTCTCCCCGGAAGTCCGTTTCGCCGTCGTCACTCCCCAGCTTGGCACGTTCGTGCCAGATGTATCTGCCGGGAGCGGACCGCGGGACCGGTACCGCACCGGCTCAGTGGCCGGGGCGAAGCGTCGATGGTCGCCTCGATCAGCGCGGCTGAGTCGCAGAAGATGGTGCCGTTCCGGTCCCAGATGACGTGCCGCACGGCCTCGGGTCCGCCCGGCGGGTCAGGAGTCCGGGGTGCGGGAGACTGGCCGGGTGAGCGACGACCACACCCTCGCCCGCTCCCTGGCCACCGACGCCGGCGCGCTGCTGCTGCAGCTGCGCGCCGAGGCCGGTCCGGACGCCGACCCGAGGGCCCTGCGCACGGCCGGCGACGCCCGGTCGCACGAGCTGCTCGCGGCGGCGCTGGCCCGGCACCGGCCGACCGACGCGGTGCTGTCGGAGGAGGGCAGGGACGACCGGCGCCGGCTCAGCGCGGACCGGGTCTGGATCGTCGACCCGCTGGACGGCACCCGGGAGTTCGGCGAGGCCGGGCGGACCGACTGGGCGGTGCACGTCGCGCTGTGGGAGCGCGGGGCGCTCGCCGCCGGCGCGGTGGCGCTGCCCGGTCTCGGCGTCACCTTCGGCACCGACGAGCCGCCGGCGCTGCCACCGCCGGTGACCGGCCCGATCCGGCTGCTGGTCAGCCGGACCCGGCCGCCGGACTTCGCGGTGCGGCTGGCCGAGCTGGTGGAGTCCGAGCTGGTGCCGCTGGGCTCCGCCGGCGCGAAGGCGATGGCGGTGGTCCGCGGCCAGGCGGACGCGTACGCGCACGCCGGCGGGCAGTACGAATGGGACTCGGCCGCTCCGGTCGCGGTGGCGCTCGCCGCCGGGCTGCACGCCTCCCGGGTGGACGGGACCCCGCTGCGCTACAACGCCGAGAACGTGTACCAGCCGGACCTGCTGATCTGCCGCCCGGAGCTGGCCGAGCCGTTGCTCGCCGCGATCGACCGCGTCGTGTCTTCCTGATCCAGCCGGCTTCGACCTGTCGCATCGTCTCTGCGCCGTCTGTTCTTGATTCGTCCCGTCTGGCAAACTCACGCCACGTGCAGGTTAGACACTCTCAGCTCGCACGATGGTCTGAGGGACGATGGCGACTCTCGGCCCACTGAGCTGGGATCCGATCCTGGTCGGCGGGGACAACCGGTCCGGCACGCGGTACTGCAGCCGACCCCGGGAGGTGCACGTGTACGAGGAGCTGGCCGTCGACGTGGAGCCGAACGCGGCCGGCGGCGATGGCTGAACTCCCGCCGCTCCCGCCGCTCCCGCCGCTCCCGCCGCCGACCGCCGACCGGGGCGCCGCGCTGGTGACCGGCCCGTCCCGCGGCATCGGCCGGGCCATCAGGCTCGGGCTGGCCACCGCCGGCTGGGACGTCGCGGTGAACTACCGGTCCGACGCGGCGGCCGCGGCCGAGCTGGTCGACACCGTGGCCGCGACCGGCCAGCGCGCGGTCGCGCTGGCCGCCGACGTGTCCGACCCGGCCGCGGCGGGCCGGCT
>JBJMII010000094.1:0-47784 GCA_045806925.1 Mycobacteriales bacterium | reverse complement strand
TCTGCCTCAACGTCAACCCGGACCGGCCCGGCTCCGCGTACGGCTACGTGGACATGGGCGGCTGGGTCGGCGGCCAGGCCGAGTACGTGCTGGTCCCGTACGCGGACTGGAACCTGCTGAGGTTCCCGGACAAGGACCGGGCGATGGAGAAGATCCTCGACCTGGCGATGCTGTCGGACATCTTCCCGACCGGCTACCACGGCTGCGTGTCCGCGGGCGTCACCACCGGCTGCACGTTCTACCTCGCCGGCGCCGGGCCGGTCGGGCTGGCCGCGGCGGCGTCGGCGTTCCTGCTCGGCGCCGCGGTGGTCATCGTCGGCGACCTCAACCCGGAGCGGCTGGCGCAGGCGCGCAGCTTCGGCTGCGAGACCGTCGACGTGTCCAAGGGCGACCCGGTCGAGCAGGTCCGGCAGGTCCTCGGCCCGGAGGCGAGCGCGATCGGCGAGCCGCTGGTCGACTCGGCGGTCGACGCGGTCGGCTTCGAGGCGCGCGGCCACGGCGAGGAGGCGCAGACCGAGAAGCCGGCCACGGTGCTCAACTCGCTGATGGAGGTCACCCGGGCCGGCGGCGCGATCGGTATCCCTGGCCTGTACGTGACGGGCGACCCGGGCGGCGTGGACGAGGCTGCCAAGGTGGGCTCGCTGTCGATCCGGCTCGGCCTGGGCTGGGCGAAGTCGCACTCGTTCGTCACCGGCCAGTGCCCGGTGATGAAGTACAACCGGGGACTGATGATGGCGATCCTGCACGACCGGGTGCAGATCGCGAAGGCGGTCAACGCGACCCCGATCCCGCTCACCGAGGCACCGCGCGGCTACCAGGAGTTCGACCAGGGCGCGGCCCGCAAGTACGTGCTCGACCCGCACGGGCTCGTCGGCTCGCGCGGCTGACGGAACGGTGACGGACGCCGGGGGGCCGCCGGCGGTGGCGGCCCCGGCGTCCCTTCCGGGCGCCGTCCCGGTCCGGCGGCCGAGCCGGGCCTCAGCGCGGCGAGTGGATCCAGGGTTCCTTGAGGTCGAGGAACTCCGGCTCGCCGATGCTGAGCTTGCCCATCTCCTCCATCTGAGCCGCCAGCTCGGGTGGCGGCTGCTTGCGCTCGCCCTCCCGGGCGTCGGCCTCGGAGGTGAAGTACATCACCATGGTGTAGGCGCCGCCCTCGCGCCCGACCGCCACGCTGCCGAGGACGTCCGGCCGGAAGTCCGCCCACTTGTCGGCGTCCTGCGCCATCAGCTCCCTGGCCCGGTCCGGGTCCGTCCCGCGACCCTTCATGACCTGGACGAAGCCGGCGCGGTCGGGGTCGCCGGTGGTGTCGACGGTCACGTCCTCGCTCTCGGTGAAGGTGGGCTCACCGTCGAAGAGCTTCGAGGTCTCCGCCCACCACCGGTCCTGCTCCGGCCGCTCGGAGTTGCGGCGGGCCGCGTCGGCCGACTCGAAGCGGACGACCGCGATCGCCCGGCCGTCCTCGGTCACGCCCCCGGTCGAGCCGAGCCAGCCGATCGCGCCCGGCGCCACCTGCTCGTACCACTTGTCGACCGCACGCCGCAGCTGCCTCCCGTCGGACACCCTGCCCTCGATCAGTTGGACGAACATGCCGGCCTCCCCTTGTGACCTCGACGTCCCCGGGCCGGCCCCCGGTCCGGACTGCAGCAGGAACGCTACGAGGGCGCCGGTGCCGCGTCCATGACGCATACGCGGCCACGGGGCGCAGACCGGACGCGGCGGCAGGCACCCGACGCGGTTTCTTGCCTCCGCTCCCGGTCGTCACGTCACGGTACGGGCTTGCGGGTCAGCCGGTAGTGCAGCACCAGGAACGGGAAGCCGAAGAGCGCGAAGGCCTGCTCGGCCCGCAGCTCACCGTCCTCGACCCGCACGTCGAGGTCCTCGGCGAAGCCGGGCACGGCGAGCACGGTGAGCTCCCCCGACTCCGGGTCGGTGGTGGCCAGGTAGTGCCCCGGGTGCGGCAGGTCGCTGCGCGAGCTGAGCAGCAGCCCGCCGCCGGGCCGGGCCCGCGGCGCGAGCGTCGCGGTGAAGCTGGCCCGCGGCGCCGGGAATCCGACGCTGACGTAGCCGCGGCCCTCGTGCCGGTAGGTGGTGTAGATGCCGACGTAGATCGGCTCGTCGGTGTCCGCGTACGACCGGATCCAGCCGCGGACCGCGACGGCGCCGGAGTCCGGCAGCGTGATCGTGTCGATCCGGCTGCGGACCCCGCGCTGCGTCTCCCGCTGGTTCATCGGCACGCTCGCCTGGCCGAGCGGCCGCGCCACCAGCGTCCGGTAGAGCAGGTAGCCCGGCCGCACCCACAGCCGCCACTCCGGGTCGACGTCGAGCCGGAAGCGGGTGGTGTGCTCGTAGCACTCGCGCACCAGCGGGTGCACCGCGGCCGGGTCGAAGTCCGGACCGGCCAGCTCGTCGAGCGAGGAGACGATGCCGGCGTCCGGCGCGTCCGCGACGTGCACGCCGCCGAGGTCCTCGGCGAGCTGCCGCAGGTAGCCGCTGCCGACGTACCGGGTGCGGTGCGCGCCTCGCGCGGCACCACGAAGGGCAGCTCGCCCGCCGGGACGCGGTCGGCGAGCAGGCTCACCTGGGCGTCGCGGAAGACCAGGGCCGAGGTGACCCGGTAGGCGAGCATGGTGGCCGCCGCGACCACCGCCGGCGGAGTGTCCCGAGTGGACAGCACGCGGCCGGCCGCGGCGCCGAGCAGCGGGCCGAGCAGCACCTTCTGCGGGCGGACGCCGAGCAGGCCGCCGAGCGCGCCGGTGGCGGTGCCGACGGCCACCGGTCCGACCCGGCGGCCGGCCAGCCAGCCGAGCGGCGCGACGAGGGCGGCGCTGGTGGCGATCCGCTGCCACAGCGGCCGGATCTCGCCCGGCCGCTGCACCGCCTGAGCCACCGCCTCGGACGCGGCCAGCCCGGCGGCGCCGGCGAGCGCACCGGCACCGGCGGCCCGCCGGCCCCGGTGCGCGGCCAGCGTGGCACCGGCGACCGCACCGATGCCGGCCGCGGTGAGCATCGCCCCGCGCCGGTCCGGACCGCCCGCCATGCCCGCACCGTACCGTCAGGTCCGGGCGCCGTAGCCGACCAGCGCGGCCAGGCCGAGCGCGCTGCGCGGCGCGTACGCGGTCCGCCACAGTCCACCGTGGACAGCCGCGTGCGCCTCGTCCTGCCACGGGTGCTGGTGCGCCGGCCCGCCGCCGGTGTGCAGGTCGTGCACCAGCAGCGCGGCCATCAGCACGTTGGTGGTGGCCGGGTCGAAGACCTCGACGCCGAAGCGGTGCGCCCCGGCGTACGCGGCCGCGAGCGCCCGGTTCTTCAGCACCGAGCGGGTGCGGGTCGGCGGCGCGACGTTGAGCGAGACGGTGGCCCCGGCGTCCCGGGCCACCGCGGCCCGCCACCGCTGCAGCCGCTTGGCCAGCGCGTAGTTCGGGCCCTGCTGCGGGACCAGGCTGTCGTTCACGCCCGGGTCGGCACCGGGCCGGTAGCCGCGGCGGAGCAGCCGGCCGGCGGACACCGTGCGCAGCGGGCGGCCGAGCAGCTTCGCCGCGACCGAGCGGTTCGCGTACGCGCGGACGGAGTGCTCCACGGCCTCGCCCGGCACCGCGAAGACGTCGGTCGGGGTGGCCAGGAAGCCGAGCGCGAGGTCCGTACGGGCCGGCTGGAGCCGGGTGGTGAGCGCGTCGACCGCGGCGCAGACCCGGACGTTGCTGGCGCCGTCGGCGTAGACGTAGTTGCCGAGCACCAGCCCGCCGGGCAGCGCGGCGAGCCAGTCGGCGACCGCGGGCACCTCGGCCACCAGGTCGGCGCCGGCGCGGCGGGTGACCGGCTCGGCATCGGTGCCGCCCACCGGGACCAGCACCGTGCCGGCGCCGCGCACGCCGAGCACCCGGTCCCAGATGGCCGGCCGGGGCAGGTCGACGGCGGCCACCCGGACGCCCCAGCGCAGCAGCGCGGGCAGCGGGCCGATCTCGGCGCCCGCGCCGAGCACCGCGACGGTGTGGTCCGGCAGCCGGAGCCAGTCCGGGTTGGCCTGCACGGTACGGACCGCCGCGGCGGCCGAGGGCTCGACGACGCCGGCGACGGTCCAGGCGTCCAGCCGCCGGCGCAGCGCGTCGCCGCGCAGCCGGTCACCCCGGTACGGCACCGACAGCTCCTTCTCCGGCGCCTCCGGGCCCGGCACCTCGACCGTCCCGAGTGGACGGCCGGCCGGCGCGGTGCGGACAGTGGCCAGCGCGGCGTCGCCGACCCGCATCCGGTCGTGCAGGGACGCCAGCCCGGCGGCGGCGATCGCCAGTGCGGCCGGCCGGGACGCCAGCCCGGCCTCGACCAGGCGCCGGAAGTGGACCGGGTAGCCGGACCGCCAGTTCGTCTCCTGCTCGGCCGCCAGCGCGCCGGCCGGGTCGACCGGCCGCAGCGCGTCGGCCACCACGCCCCGGCCCAGCGCGCTCGTGCTGCGGCGCCCGTCCGCCGCCGCCGGGAAGACCACCCCGCGCTGCTCGTCGCCGCTCATCGCTCCCCTCCCGGACCGTACGAGGTCAGCAGTGCCCGCCCGGACTGGTCAGCGGCGGCCCGGAGGCGAGCACGAAGCGTTCCCCGTCGAACACCCGCGCCGCGCGAAGCGCCTTCACGACCCCTAACAAGCATGCCGGGCCCGCAACGTCAAGACCGGGCCTGGCACCGGACCGTCCAACCCAACGCTGAGGTGACTGAAGAGACTGAGCCGGCGACCATCCATGACGAACCTGACTGCTGGACGTCAAGTTGTCACCGGGCCCCGCGCCCGGCGACTACGAGCTGGACGCGCAGGGCAGCGCGGCGGTCGCCCCGGCCGGGTCGCCGGGATCGGGCCCTCCCGGTGCCCGCCGGGTGCCGGGGGACGCGCGCTCAGCCGGCCGCGATACCCCGCAGAACGGCATCGACCGTGCGCTCGGCCAGCTCGCCGGCGTCGAGCCGGGGCACGAAGCCGAGCGCGGACATCATGGTCGGCGCCGAGAGCAGCACGGTGGCCAGCTCGACGTCGGTGTCCGGCCGCAGCTCTCCGGTGGCGATGCCGCGGCGCAGCACCGTCCGGGTGACCTCCCGGCGCTCCTCGACCAGTCGGAGGTAGAGGTCCCGCAGGCGTCCGGGTCGCTGCAGCTCAGGCACCATGCACGGCATGATCTGCGCGGCCACGCTCTCCCGGATCCGGGCGACGTGCTGGACGATCCCGATCAGGTCGTCCCGCACGGACTCGCCGGCCGGCTCGGGCGGTGGCTGCTTGATCGCCGCCACCGCGGCCAGCACCAGCTCGTCCTTGTCCGCGAACCGGCGGTAGATGGTGGCCTTGCCGACCCCGGCCCGGGTGGCGACCGCCTCCATCGTCAGCGCCTCGATCGTGGTGCCCTCGGCCAGCAGGCCCAGCACGGCGTCGATGATCGCCGCATCGGCATGACTGCTCCGCGGCCGCCCGGGCGGCCGCGAAGCAGACATCGTGGGCGTGTCGGTCATCGCGTGGTCCAGGTTACGTCGCGTCGACCAGCAGTGCCTCGACCTCGGCCACCGGCGCGACCGGCGGCTGCCCGGCGGCCTGGTTGGGCAGCCAGCGCAGTACCGCGACCACCCCGAGCAGGGCGACGAGCGCCGACCCGCCGGCGGCCCAGTGCATCGCGTGCACGTACGCGCCGTTCGCCGGGCCGAGCAGCGCCGCGCCGACCGGACCGGCGTCCGCCGCTACCGCGTACGTCGCGGCCAGCGACTCGGACGCCGCCTCCCGCACCCCGGCCGGGAGCGCGGCCAGCGGGCCGTGCATCTCGCCGCGGTAGACCTGGGACAGCACCGACCCGAGCACCGCGACGCCGAGCGCGCCGCCGACCTGCCGGACGGTGTTGCTCACCGCGGAGCCGACGCCGGCCTTCTCCCGCGGCAGCGAGGACATGACGGCCTCCGTGGTCGGCGCGATCACCGAGGCCATCCCGGCGCCCATGACGAAGTAGACGGCACACAGCACCCAGATCGGCGTGTCCGCGCCGATCAGCACGAACGACGCGAGCGCCCCGGTCACCAGCGCCATGCCGACCGAGGTGACCGCCTTCGGCCCGTAGGCGGCGGCGAAGCCGGCGCTGCGCGGCGCGAAGAACAGCTGCGCGGCGGCGAAGGGCAGGAACAGCAGGCCGGTCTGCAGCGGCGAGTAGCCGCGGACCAGCTGCAGGTAGAACGTGCCGAAGAAGAGCGAGCCCATCGCGGCGAAGAACACCAGGCCGACCGAGCCGACCGCGGCGGAGAACCGCGGCTCGGCGAACAACCGCACGTCCAGCGCCGGGAACGGGACCCGCCGCTCGTACGCCACGAACGCGGCCAGGATCAGCGCACCGCCGGCGATCGCGCCGAGCACCCGGGCCGAGCCCCAGTCGCCCGAGTTGCCGCCGGTGATGATCCCGTAGACGAACAGGCCCAGCCCGGCAACGGACAGCAGCACGCCGACGAGGTCGATCCGGCCGGGCGCCGGGTCCCGCGACTCCGGCACCAGCACGCCGACCGCGACGATCCCGGCGAGCACGATCGGGACGTTGACGAGGAAGACCGAGCCCCACCAGAAGTGCTCCAGCAGCGCCCCGCCGACGACCGGTCCGATCGCCACCGCGAGGCCGACCGCGCCGGCCCAGACGCCGATGGCCCGGCCGCGCTCCCGCGGGTCGAAGACGTTCGAGATGATCGCCAGCGTGGCCGGCATGATCGCCGCCGCGCCGAGGCCCATCAGCGCACGCGCACCGATCAGCTGGCCGGGTGACTGCGCGTACGCCGAGGCCAGCGACGCGATCCCGAAGACGGCGAGACCGGTCGACAGCACCCGCCGGCGGCCGAGCCGGTCGCCGAGCAGGCCGGCGGTGAACAGCAGGCCGGCGAAGACGAGCGTGTACGAGTTGATCGACCACTCGAGGTCGCCCTGGCTGGCACCGAGGCCCTCCCGCGGGTCGGCGATCGTCTTCAGCGCGACGTTGAGGATGGTGTTGTCGAGCACCACGACGAGCAGGCTGATCACCATCACGGCGAGGATGGTCCACCGGCGCGGGTGCCCGGCGGCTGTGGTCTGGGCCGACTGGAGCTGGTCCATCGTGCTCCTCTGATCTGATACGGAACGGACTCGTAACGAATCTAGACCACGGCCCACGATTATGGAACGGTTCAGTATCGTATCGAATTTCGCCGACAGCGGACAGCCGCCGGGGATCATGGCGCGACGAGCCGCGGGCGGTCGTGCTGATCGAGGGGTCGAGCGAGCGCGGCGCACAGGAGCGCTGCGCACGCAGGACCGTGCGGGCGGCGGGCGGGGCGTACGGTCCGGCGATGGCGTGCCGGATCACCGAGCTGGTGCTGGATTGTGCCGACCCGTTCGGGCTGGCCGCGTTCTGGTGCCAGGTGCTCGACTACGTCGAGCTGGACCGGGATGCGACGAGCGTGGAGATCGGCCCCCGGGCCGGGCCGGGCGGCCCGCAGCCGACACTGGTCTTCAGCGCCACCACCGAGCCCAAGACGCAGAAGCTGCGGCTGCACTTCGACCTGAACGCGACCGACCGGGACCAGCAGGCCGAGCTGCGGCGGCTGCTCGCGGCCGGCGCCCGGCCGGTCCAGATCGGACAGACCGGCGAGGAGTCCTGGCACGTGCTCGCCGACCCGGAGGGCAACGAGTTCTGCCTGCTGCGCCGGCGGGTTCCCGCGGTCGCCGGCGACTGAGCATCGCCGCGCCCGAGGATGCCTGGTCGTCAAGCGGCCGCGGTCAGGGGGTGAAGTCCAGCTTGAAGTTGAAGCCCTGAGCGTGGTGTCCCGCGGCGCCGGCGGCCGTGCAGACGCCCTTGTTGCCGAAGCCGTCGAAGAACAGCACGTGGCACAGGTCGCAGAACCGCCACTGGTCCTGTCCGGGGCCACCGTGGTCGTGCGGCAGGAAGAAGTTGAAGCTGCCCGGATTGAAGGAGTGGCCGCCGGCCGGGCACCGCCCGGTGCCGATCGGCGCGAAGTACATGGCGAAGCACCGGTCACAGAACCGCCAGTCCGGCTGCCCGCCGAGCGGCCCGGCGTGCTCGTGCGGGAGGTAGAAGACGAATCCGTTGGCTGCGTGGGCGCCGCCCGCCGGGCAGGCGCCCTTCTCCCGGCGGCCGTCGAAGAACATGCTGTTGCACCGGCCGCAGAACCGCCAGGCGGCCTGTCCCCGGTTGCGCGCGACGAAGACCAGCGAGTAGTCGCCGCCGTCGCCCTGGACCCGGAGGACCTGCCGGGCCGGGTTCCCGGTCTCCGCCAGGGCGACGTCCGCCGGCGTGAAGCGCAGCTCGACCGGGAAGCCGACCCGGTCGTCCGTGTTCGGGAACCCGGTGACCGTGCTGAGCGCGGAGTTCATCTCGCGGAGCAGCCGGTCGACCAGCTGCGGTCGGGAGAACCCGAGCGTCGCGGCCAGCGCGGCCGAGATGGACGACCCCACTATCCCGCGCAGGTTCTCCGGGTTGCCGTCGTCGTTCTCCATCAGCCCGACCAGGAAGACGGCGTCGTCCGGGTTGTCCAGCGCGCGCTCCTCGCCGGCGAGGCCCCAGAAGGATTGGAACGGGACGATGTGGTTCTCCTGCCCGTCGACGTCGCCGAACGGGCCGTAGAGGTAGGCACGGGAGGCCGGGACCGTCACGGCTCCCGACGCCGGGCCGCCGGGCGTCGTGGTGGTGACCTGGGTGGTGTTCCTCAGGTCCACGGACACCACGATCACGTACGGCTCATCCGAGCCGACCTCGTCCGTCTCCTCGTGACAGCGGAAGCTGTCCAGAGTCGTGTAGATCATGTCCGATCCTCTCCGAAGTGCTGGCCGTCGGGAGCCGCCTGCTGCGGCTGCCGGTCGGCGCTTCCGCCGCCACTCGTACTGTCACAGCGGGCCCGACCGACCGGTCGGGAATCGGGGCGCGGTGACCGAAGGTGCAACGCGACTGCCCGAGATGCCCGCCGCGGCCGCCGCCGGAACCCGGGGAGTCGATCGGCCCAGGCCGGCTTCCGGCTACTTCCGGCGGCGGCCCAGCGCGGCACCCAGCAGCGCGGCGGCCACGTCCGAGACGGTGATCAGCAACCGGGACACCACGGCGAGGGTGAGCGCGGCGGCCGCGCCGCCGGGCAGGTGGCCGGCCAGCGCCAGGGTGAGCACCAGCTCCCGGGTGCCGGCGCCGGTGGGCACCACGACGACCAGGAAGCCGGCGCACCAGGCGGCGGCGAAGGCACCGGTGGCCAGCGGCATGAAGGTCCCCGGGTCGGCACCGAGGTCGGCACCGAGCACGGTCGCGTGCAGCCCGTACAGCAGCCAGGTGGCGGTCAGCCAGGCCGCCGCGGTGCCCAGCCCGCGCCAGCTGAAGGCATGCTCCAGCGGCTCCCCGCGCAGCACCCGCAGCGCCAGGTTGCACAGCCGGGTCAGCAGCGGCGGGCTGAGGCAGGCCAGCCCGACCGGGACCAGCACCGGCGACCAGCGCAGCCAGCCGGGCGCGCCGGAGCTCGGCAGCGCCGGCAGCGCCAGCAACGCCAGCTGCAGGCCGAGGCCGAGGATGACCAGGTTGAGCACCACCGCCGCGGCGGCCGCCCGCTTGCGCGGGACGCCGAAGTCCCGGGCCAGCTCGGTCTGCGCGACCATCGCCCACACGCTGCTGCCGGGCAGGTACTTCGCCAGCTGCCCGAGGAAGAGCACCCGGGCGGCCGGTCGCGGCGGCAGCGGGCTGCCCAGGTCGGCCAGCAGCGCCCGCCAGCCCAGCATGCTGGTGCCGAGCGCGGCGCAGGCGAGCGCGAAGGCGAGCAGCAGCGCCCCGGGGGAGACCTCGCCGAGCTGGCCGCGCACATCGGACCACCGGTTGGCCAGCGCGGCCGCCACGGAGCCGAGGGCGGCGGCGGCGAGCACCCAGCGCAACCACCGGACCAGCCGGGCCCGTCCGGTCCGGGGCCCGGTATCGGCGACATCCGCGACAAGGTCCCCGGTCACGGCTCGACACGCTACTCGCGGCGCTGGTCCCATGACGCTCCGGTGAGGTCGAGAGGTGGTCATCTACCTACGATCCGTAACCGGTAGTGTCGGTCCGCGTGAGGCTCCTCGCGTTCGGGACGTACGACGTCCGGATGCACCCCCGGGTGGGCGTCCTGGTCGAGGGGCTGCGCGGATCCGGCGACCAGGTCCATGAGATCAACGTCCCGCTCGGCATCGACACCGCCGGCCGGGTGGCGATGCTCCGCCAGCCGTGGCGGCTGCCGCTGCTGGCGCTCCGGCTGGCCCGGTGCTGGACCGTGCTCGCCGTCCGGGGCCGGCGCGAGCGCCGGCTGCAGCCGCCGGACGCGGTGCTGGTCGGCTACCTGGGCCACTTCGACGTGCTGCTGGCCCGGCTGCTCTTCCGGCGCGCCGTGCTGGTCCTCGACCACCTGGTCTTCGCCGCGTACACCGCGGCCGACCGCGGGGTCGCCGGCTCCTGGACGGTGCGGCTGCTGGCCCGGCTGGACCGGCTGGCGCTCACCGCCGCCGACGTGGTGGTCGTGGACACCGAGGAGAACGGCCGGCTGGTGCCGGCCGGCCTGGCCGACCGGGTGGTGGTGGTGCCGGTCGGAGCGCCGGCGGCCTGGTTCGCCGCCGCCGACCCGGCCGGCCCGCGCGGCGGCGGGAGACCGCTGCGGGTGGTCTTCTTCGGGCTGTTCACCCCGCTGCAGGGCACCCCGGCGATCGGCGCGGCGATCGGGCTGCTGGCCGGCGACCCGCGGGTCCGGGTGACCATGGTCGGCCGCGGCCAGGACCGGGCCGAGGCGCAGCGGCTGGCCGCCGGCAACCCGCGGGTGGAGTGGCTGGACTGGGTGCCGGCCGACCGGCTGCCCGAGCTGGTGGCCCGGCACGACGTCTGCCTCGGCATCCTCGGCACCGGCGCGAAGGCCCGCCGGGTGGTGCCGAACAAGGTCTACCAGGGCGCCGCCGCCGGCTGCGCGGTGATCACCTCGGACACCCCGCCGCAGCGGTCCGCGCTCGGCGACGCGGCGGTCTTCGTCGCGCCGGGCGACGCGGCCGGCCTGGCCCGCGCCCTCGGCGAGCTGGCCGGCGACCCGGCCGCGCTGGAGAAGCTGCGCTGCGCGGCCCGGGACCGGGCCGGCGAGCGGTTCGCCCCGGCGGCGGTCGTCGGTGCGCTCCGGCACCGTCTCCGCCTGACCGGGAGCCGCCCGCGATGACCGCCCCGCTCCCGCCGCTGACCCCGCGGGCCTGGCTGCGCTGGGACGTGGTGTGCCGGCTGCTGGCCGGTGTGCCCACCCCGACCGTGCTGGAGATCGGCTGCGGCCAGGGCTCGATGGGCGCGCGGCTGGCGCGGCGGGGTCGCTACCTGGGGGTGGAGCCGGACCCCGCGTCCGGCGCGGTGGCCGAGGCCCGGGTGACCGCGGCCGGCGGCCGGGTGCTGCACGGCGACCACACCGCGGTGCCGGCCGGCACGGCGTACGACCTGGTCTGCGCCTTCGAGGTGCTCGAGCACATCAAGGACGACGTGGCCGCGCTGGCGGACTGGGTCCGCTTCGTCCGCCCGGGCGGCCGGCTGCTGCTGTCCGTCCCCGCCTTCCAGGCCCGGTACGGCCCGACCGACGAGCAGATCGGCCACTACCGCCGGTACGAGCCGGACGAGCTGGCCGCCCGGCTCGGCGCGGCCGGCCTGGCGGACGCGCGGGTGATCGTGTACGGCTGGCCGCTCGGGCTGGCGCTGGAGGCGGTGCGCAGCCGGGTGGACCGGCGCCGGCTGGCCGCTGCCGGGCACCTGTCGCCGGAGGAGCGGACCGCGGCCAGCGGCCGCACCTTCCAGCCGCCGAACGCGAAGGTCGGCCTGGCCGTCCAGGTGGCCACCACGCCGTTCCGCTACCTGCAGCGGCTGACACCCAACCACGGCGTCGGCCTGGTCGCCCTGGCCACCCGCCGCACCCCGACCTGACGACATGGGGTTGGCTGGGCCAGGTCCCGTTCCCCGCCGGGCGTACGCTGTTCCCGACCCAGCAGCACCCGTGAGATCCACCACAGCCGAGCAGACCCGCAGGAGCCGATTCGTGTCAGGACGCGCGCCCCGCGTGCTCGTCGACGCGACGGCCGTCCCCGCCGACCGTGGTGGAGTGGGACGGTACGTCGACGGTCTCATCTCCGCGCTCGGTGCCGCCGGTGCCGACTTCGCCGTCGCCTGCCAGCGGGCCGACGCCGAGCGCTTCGGCCGGATGGCGCCGGAGGCGACGATCGTGCCGGGACCGGCGGCGGTCGCGCACCGCCCGGCGCGGCTGGCCTGGGAGCAGACCGGACTGCCGCTGGTGGTCCAGCAGGTGGGCGCGGACGTGCTGCACTCGCCGCACTACACGATGCCGCTGCGGGCCGGCCGCCCGGTCGTGGTGACCATCCACGACGCGACCTTCTTCACCCAGCCGGACGTGCACACCTCGATCAAGGGGCCGTTCTTCCGGTCCGCGATCAAGACCGCACTGCACCGGGCGGCCCGCTGCGTGGTGCCGTCCAAGGCCACCCGGGACGAGCTGGTCCGGGTGCTGGACGCCGACTCGACCAAGCTCGACGTCGCGTACCACGGGGTGGACCGGGACACCTTCCACGTGCCCAGCGACGCGGAGCGGCAGCAGGTGCAGGCCCGGCTCGGCCTGCGCAACACGCCGTACGTGGCCTTCCTGGGGATGCTGGAGCCGCGGAAGAACGTGCCGTCCCTGGTGCGCGGCTGGGTGCGGGCGGTGCAGGAGCGGGAGGACCCGCCGGCGCTGGTGCTGGCCGGCGGCTCCGGCTGGGACGAGGAGATCGACCAGGCCATCACCGAGGTGCCGAGCCGGCTGCGCGTGCTTCGCCCTGGCTACCTGCGCTTCTCCGACCTGCGCGGTTACCTCGGCGGCGCCACCGTGGTGGCGTACCCGAGCCACGGCGAGGGCTTCGGCCTGCCGGTGCTGGAGGCGATGGCCTGCGGCGCCGCGGTGCTGACCACCCAGCGGCTGTCGCTGCCGGAGGTCGGCGGCGACGCGGTGGCCTACACCGAGGGCGACCCGGAGTCGATCGCGCAGGGCCTGACCGCGCTGCTGGACGACCCGGAGCAGCGCCGCAGGCTGGGCGAGGCCGCGGTCAAGCGCGCGGGCGAGTTCACCTGGGCGGCCAGCGCCGAGACGCACCTCGCGTCATACGCGCGCGCCGCCGGCCTGCTCTCGTGATGGGCGCCGGCGCAGGAGGTATCCACACCCGGCCGGCCCGGGGCCAGTGGACGGCAGATCCCGACCCGGCACCGCCCGGCCCCCCGCCGGACCGCCAGCCCGCTGTCCCGGCCGCAGGCTGCGGCGATGCTAGGCTCCCGCTCGGATCAGGGCAGCATGCCACGGTGGGACGGCCCTCCGAGGGGGCTGCTGCCGCTGATTCTTTCCTTCCCGTCCGATCCCGGAGCGCGCAAGAGATGTCCTATCCAGGTCGCGGAAGCGTCGACGTGTCCATCGTGATCCCGGCCCGGGACGAGGCACCCACGATCGCACCCCTGATGGACGAGATCGCCGAAGCGATGTCCCAGCGGCCGGATCTGACCTACGAGGTCATCTTCGTCGACGACGGCAGCACCGACGGGACCTGGTCGCAGATCGAGGACCTGGTCGAGAAGCGCGGGGAGGACGGGAACGTCAGCGCCTTCCGGTTCCGCCGGAACTTCGGCAAGGCCGCGGCGCTGTCGACCGGCTTCGACGCCGCCGCCGGCACCATCGTCATCACGATGGACGCCGACCTGCAGGACGACCCGCACGAGCTGCCGCGAATGCTCGAGGAGCTGGAGAGCGGCAAGGACCTGGTCACCGGCTTCAAGGCCGATCGCAAGGACCCGCTGGGCAAGAGGCTGCCGTCGAAGCTCTTCAACCACGCCACCGGCTGGGTGACCGGGCTCAAGCTCCGCGACCACAACAGCGGACTGCGGGTGGCCCGGCGGGCGGTCTACGACTCGATCCCGCTCTACGGCGAGCTGCACCGCTACGTGCCGGCGCTCGCGCACGCGCACGGCTTCAAGGTCACCGAGCTCCCGGTCAATCACCGCCCGCGGCTGCACGGCCGGTCGAAATACGGCCTGGAGCGGTACGCCCGCGGTGCCCTCGACCTGCTCACCGTCGTCGCGATCAGCCGCTACGGTCGGCGACCGTCGCACCTGCTCGGCGGCTTCGGCCTCGTCTTCGGCGTCATCGGCTCGCTGATGCTCGCGTACCTGCTGGGTGTCTGGGTCTTCACCGATAACCCGATCGGCCAGCGGCCGCTGCTCCAGCTGGGCATCCTGCTGGAGATGCTGGCCGTCCAGCTGATCGGGATGGGCCTGCTCGCCGAGCTGATCATCCATCGCACCCCGAGTGCCGACTCATCGACACTGGTCGTGCGACGGCTAGGACCCGCCGAGCCGAAGGTGGCGGCGTGAACGCCCGTTCCGCGTACGTCTCCGGCATGCGCAAGCTCCGCACGGTCGCCGACAAGGTCGGCCTGCTGGACCGGCTGTCCCGCAGCGACACCCGGCGGGCGCAGTACCTGCGCTCGATGTTCGCCATCTACGACGCCCGCGACCTGACCACCCTGGACATCCCGTGGTGGTCCTACCCGGCCATCGACAAGATCGCGGCCTTCCTCGCCGAGCGCGGCGACCGGACCCGGGTGCTGGAGTTCGGCACCGGCGCGAGCACCGCGTGGCTGGCCAAGCGCTGCCGCGAGGTGCACTCGATCGAGCACGACATCGAGTTCGCCGACCAGATCGAGCCGCTGCTGGCCGGCTACGACAACCTCACCCTGCACAAGGTGCCGGTGTCGGCGGCGACGGACCGGCAGGCGGCGGTCCGGTCGAACCGGCGCGGGCACGAGAACCTGGACTTCACCCCGTACATCGCCATGGTCGAGCAGATCGGAGGCACCTTCGACCTCATCGTGGTCGACGGGCGGGCCCGGGCTGCCAGCCTGGCCGCGGCGTCGCCGCACCTGGCCGACGACGGCGTCATCGTGTTCGACAACGCCAACCGGGCCGAGTACAAGTCCGGGATCGCCGGCTCCGGGCTGCACGCCGAGTTCCTCCGCGGCCTGGCGCCGTCGCTGCCGTACCCGAGCACGACCGCGCTGCTGACCCGGAAAGAGACGGTCCGTCCGTGACGAGGCCGCCGGCCACCCGCGCTGGCGTCGACGAGACCGTGCCGGCCGATCCGCCGGCGGTCGAGCAGGTCGGGGCCACCCGGGTCGAGCCTGCTCGGCGCCTCGGCTCGTGGCGGGAGTGGTCGTGGCGGGAGCGGCTGCCGCACGCGGTCGAGATGCTCGCCCTGCTGCCGCTGCTGGGAGTGCTGCGCCTGGTCATGACGGCGCCGCTGATGCCCTACCAGGACTACTGGGACGCGCTCTACCGGATCACCAACCCGGACGGCAGCCCGCACTGGCGCGGCTTCTTCACCTACCAGAACGAGCACCCCTTCACCATCCCGAGCGTGATCTTCTACCTCGGGGCCCGGCTCGGCGACGGGGACAACCGGACGCTGGGCTACTACACGGTGCTCGTGGTGGCGGTCTCGGTAGTCCTGCTGCGCCGTTTGCTGCCCCGGGCCTGGTCTCCGATGGCCAGGGCCTGGGTCACGGTGGCCATCGGCTTCGTGCTGTTCTGCCCGGCCGGCCTGTGGAACTTCGTCCGCGGCATGAGCGGGACCGCCTGGCTGACCGCGAACCTGTTCGCGATCGTGGCGATCCTGCTGGCTACCAGGCGGTGGACCGTGCTGGCCATCCTGGCCGCCTGCCTGGCCGTGCTGTCGTACGGGACCGGCTTCGGAGCGTTCGTCGGGATCGCAGTGGTCGCCTTCGTACTGCGGCAGGGCCGGTGGCGGGTGCTGACCCCGCTCGGGCTGCTCGCGGTGACCGCAGTCATCTGGATCGCCACCAGCCACGGCGGCACGTCC
This sequence comes from Mycobacteriales bacterium, assembly GCA_045806925.1. Taxonomy (GTDB): domain Bacteria; phylum Actinomycetota; class Actinomycetes; order Mycobacteriales; family CADCTP01; genus CADCTP01. The sequence goes on along the minus strand of JBJMII010000094.1, from coordinate 31,875 downwards.
GGCGGCGGCATCAGCCGCAACCCTGCCCTGCTGGCCTCGACACTCCTGTCCAACCTCGGGCTGTTGTGGGCACCGACGGTGACCGAGATGGGGGTGCTGCTCGGCGCGGCCGGGTTGGCCGTGCTGGCGGTGGCCGGCGGCGTCGTCTGGCGCCGGCGCACCGTCCCGGCTCCGGCCGGTCCCGACGCCGGCACCATGGACGCCGGCACCATGGACGCCGGCACCATGGACGCCGGCACGGCCCACGACGACGAGCTTGCCCCATGGTGGGGTCTGGCCGGGTACGCGGTCGCGGCGGCGGCGCTGATCTCGCTCGGCCGCAGTGAGACTTTCGGCGGGGTCGGCGTGCAGAGTCGGTACGTGTCGCTACCGGCGCTGTTCTGGGTCGCGGTGTCGGTGGTCGCGCTGCGGGTGCTGCTGTCCCGCCAGCTGCTGATGACGCAGCTCACCGTCATTGCGGGGGCGGTGCTCGTGTTCTACGCACAGAGCATCCCGCTGGCCGGCCAGGCGGTCGCCGAGGAGCCCGCGCAGCAGCTGCTCGCCACCGCGGTCCGGCTGGACGCGGCCGACTCGTTCGGGGCGCGCTTCCAGCGCCCGAACGAGGTCGTGCCGCGGTTGAAGGCGCTGGGCCACTACCCGTTCAACGGGCGCTATTCGCTCGGCTGCGGCGGCCTGACACCGGGTGACACGATCGACCTCGCCGGCGCCCGTCCCGTCTCGCCCACCGCCGCTCGGATCGACTCCGACGTGCTCACGGTCGACTCCCGCTACCTCCGCGGCTGGCTGCGGACCACCGACCAGGTGCGCTGCGTGCTGCTCGTGGACCGCGCCGGCAAGGTCGTGGGCGGCGGCACGTTCGGCTTCTCCCGGCCGGACGTGGCCGCGACGACGGGCCGGTCCCGGGGCGTGGGGTGGGAGGCGATCGCGCCGCCGCAGCAGAAGGACGTCCGGGTGGTCGTCGGCTTCGACAGCGGCTACCGAACGGTGCCGGCGCCGACCTCCTGACCGACCCGGGCAGGAAGCCGGCCGAGGCCGGCAGTCCCGCGGGGCGTCGCTCGTAGGGTGGCTTCAGCGGGCCGCGCGCGACTTTCGCCGGACCGCGCCGAGCCGGCGCCGTACCGCCGCTGCGTACCGGGCCGCCCCCGGGACCGCGGCCACCGTCGGGTGCGCGGCCAGCGCCTCCAGCAGCGACCGGTACGGCGACAGCTTGCTGTACGCGGGCTCGTCCGGCGTCGCCGCGGCCCGGGCGGCCCACCGGACCACGCCGTCCAGGTCGGTGTCCGGCGGGATGCCGTACACCTTCGTCACGTCCGGTCGCCGGCCCAGCACCCGGGCCAGTGCGGCCGCCACCACCGCCAGGTCGGTCTCCGGCACCCTCCGGGGACGCCCGCGGGCGTTCAGCGCCAGCCGGAAGTACGCCTCCAGCAACCGCCGCCGCTGCGCATCCCCGCGGTCCATCTGCTCGACGTACAGCCAGGGGTCGTAGCGGTCCAGCACCGAGGCCGGGCGGGCGAGCAGCGGGCCCAGCTCGTCGGCGTCCTCCTCCCGGACGAAGAACAGGTTGATGCCGTCCCAGAGCACCCGCCGGTAGCCACAGTCCAGCAGCCGGCGCTCCCACGGCTCCTCCTCCGGGGAGGTCTCGACCACGATCACCCGCGGCCGCCAGCGGGACCAGTCCACCCCGCCGAGCACCTCGTGCTCCAGGCCCTCGACGTCCACCTTGAGGAAGTCGATGACCTCGCCGGCGTGCTCCTCCAGCACCTCGTCGAGCGGGCGGACCTCCAGCTCGCGCTGCTCCAGCTCGTAGCCGGCGTCGGCGAGCAGCTTGGCCTGCTCCTCGGAGAACGTCGACATGCCGGGCGCCCGGGGCACGTAGTGCATGGTCAGCGTGCCGGCCTTGGCCGCGATGCCGATGTTGAGCGTGGTGTCCCGGGGCCGGGCCTCGCACAGCGCCTGGTAGTAGGACAGCTGCGGCTCGATGTTCACCCCGCGCCAGCCCCGGTCGTAGAAGTGCCGGGTGACTGAGTCCTCGGTGGGGTCGTTCGCGCCGACGTCGAGGTAGAAGCCCTCGGGCCGGCCGGCGAATGCGCGGGCGAGAACGACGTCCTCGCCGTTCTGCGCGTAGGAAATCATCCGGTCGGCCACGGTAGGCGAAGTCTCCCTGGCGTCGAAGTCGGGCAGTAGGGACTGTAGCGAACCGCAACCGGGTCGCTCGCGCCGGCCGTCCGGGGGTCGCCGCCGGCAGGTGGCCTCAGCGGGTGCGGCTGCTGACGTTCCACACCCAGACGTCGTCGACCCGCTGGCCCGGCCCGAAGCAGTCGTCGAGCCACTGTCGCAGCGCGGCCTCGCGCGGGTTGCTCTCCAGCACGAACGCGTCGGCCCGCCAGAACCGCGCGTCCGCGACAGCCTTCTGCCGCTCGGCCGGCGTCGCCGTGCCGCCGTGCTTGCCGCCGGTCACCAGGCTGAGCGTCACCGTGGTGGGCCGTCGCCGGGCGCCCCAGAAGCCACGCCGGTCGGTGTCCGTGACCGGGCCGATGAAGTAGCCCAGCGGCACGGCGAAGCCGAAGTCGCCGGCCGGGCCCCAGCGGATCGCGTGCGGGCTGTCGAGCGGCACCGGGACCAGCGTCCGGCTCTCGGCGACGTAGCCGCGCCACTCGCCGGAGGTGATGAAGTGCGGGACCGGGGGCCGGGCGCTGGTGCTCAGCGGTCCGCGCGGGGCGAGCGGGAGGAGCGCCGCGAGCAGGGCCACGCCGGCGACCGCCCGCAGGGCCGGACCGCCGGTCCACCACCCGCGCCGGCCGCCCACCGGGCGGGGAGCGGCCAGCACCCGGTCGGTGGCCAGCGCGAGCAGCAGCCCCAGCGCGGCCGTGCTGATCAGCGCGAACCGGGCCGGCACGATGGCGTCGAACGGCGGGAGCTCGTCGAGGAGGGCGTACGGGGCCGGGACCGTGCTGCGGGTGCCGTCCCAGGCCCAGGTCGTACCGGTCGCGAACGAGCCGGCGACGACGGCGGTGAGCGCCAGTATCCGCACCTCGACCCGGCGGATCAGCCAGCACACCGCGGCGGCGGCCAGCACCAGCGCCGGCCAGCCGAAGAACGCCGTCTCCTCGGCCGTGTTCGGGGCCAGCCCTGCGGTGCTGCCCGGGCCGCCACCGAGCGACCGGCTCGGGAAGGCGACGAACGCGTCCAGCGTCAGCGCCAACTGGTTCGGCTTGAGCGGCGGGTGGCCGATGCGCCCCTGCGGCCCGAAGAACATGAACCAGATCGGGTACGCGATGACCGGCAGGACCACGGCGGCGGTGACGGCCAGGCTGCCCAGCGCTGAGGGCAGCGCCTGCCGGGCCGCCCGCGGCCGCAGGACCGCGTACCCGGCCGCGGCGATCGCGCAGGCCACCGCGGTGAGCAGGAGGATCTCCAGACCGAGGAAGAACTGCAGGACCACCAGCGCGGCGAGCGCCAGTCCGCGGCGCACCACCGGGCCGGGCGCGGCCAGCCGGACCACCTGCCAGACGATGAACGGGACCAGCCACTGCGCGGTGATGTGCGGGTGGCCGGTGCTCTGCGAGATCATCGCCGGTGCGAAGCCGCCGAACAGGCCGCCCACGAACGCCGCGCTCCTGGTGCGGACCAGGTGCCGGGACAGCACCCAGTACCAGGCGAAGGCCGTACCGGCCAGATTCGCCGTGATGAGCAGGAGGTACGACACCGCCGGGCCGGCCGCGAGGGTGAGCGGCACCAGAGCGTAGGCCGGCAGCAGCAGCCCCACGTTCGTGACCAGGTTGACGCCGTTGGGCGCGTTCTGCAGGTGCGAGAGGAACGGGTTGTCCAGGTGGGTCGTCGCGCGGGCGGCGCGGGCCAGCATCCACTCGTTGAAGCTCTGATCCAGCGGGTGGTCGCCCAGCAGGCGACCGTGCCAGTCCGCCCAGGCCGGCCAGGTCAGCGCCAGCGCGGTCGCGCCGAACACCAGCGCCACGCCGACGTCGACCCACCACCGGGGACGGCTGCGGTCCCTCCGGCCGCCTTCCCGGCCGACCGCGGCCGGCGGCTCGACGGGAAGCACGCCCGGCGCGACGCCGGCCGTGTCGCCGCGGGCGGCCGGTCGGACCGGGTCTCCGGCGGCGACGTGGGGAGATGCGTTCACGGTGGGCGAATGCTACCGGTCGGGTCCCGTGCTACCGGTCGGGTCCCGGCGATCCCGGCCGCGTCGGTGGGCTAGTGTTGCGCCTTCCCGGCCTCGGTGGCGCATCGGCGTAGGTTCGCGTCCAAGGGCGTTTCGGCGACCGCGCGATCGGAGGGAGGGGCCCCGGATGCACACGCCGGGACGAGAGCTGGAAAACCACCTCGGAGGTGCGGAGGCCCGCCGGTACCGCGACTATCAGCTCTCGCTGATCGGACCGCATCTCGGCCGCTCCGTGCTGGAGGTGGGTTCCGGTCTCGGCGACTTCAGCGCGATGATCACGCAGGCGGGCCGCCTCGTCGTCAGTGACACCGACCCCGGCTGCCTCGACGCGCTGCGCCGTCGGTTCGACGGTGACCCGAGAGTCGACGTCCTCGAGGTGGACCTCGACGTCGAGGTCTCGCTGACGGAGAAGGTCGAGTCGGTCCTCGCCATGAACGTGCTCGAGCACATCGAGGACGACGTGGCGGCTCTCCGGGCGCTCGGTCGGCTGCTGGTGCCGACCGGAGCGGTGGTGCTGTGGGTGCCTGCCTACCCTGCCCTCTACGGCGACTTCGACCGCATGGTCGGACACCACCGTCGCTACACCCCGGCGTCGCTGCGGGCGACGGTCGAGGCCGCGGGTCTCGTCCCCGAACTGCTCAGGCCGGTCAACCTCCTCGGCGGTATCGCATGGTGGGCGGCGGTCCGCCGCGGCGGAGCGGGCACTGCGTCGGAGCGGCTGGTCCGTGCCTACGACCGGCTGGTGATTCCCCTCACCCGGATCCTGGAGCGCCGGTGGAGCCCACCGTTCGGTCAGTCGCTGCTCTGCGTGGCGCGACGCAGGTGAGCACATCCTCGGCGGATCCGGCGTCGGCGGACATCGGGGCGGGAGCGGCTGTGGTCGAGGACGGCATCGAGCTCTCCATCGTGATGCCCTGTCTGAACGAGGCGGAGACCCTCCGCTGCTGCATCGAGGAGGCGCATGGCTTCCTGAGGCGTAACGGCGTGACCGGCGAGATAGTGATCGCCGACAACGGGAGCACGGACGGCTCCCGGGAGATCGCCGTGACATGCGGTGTCCGCGTCGTCGACGTCCCCACGACCGGGTACGGGGCTGCTCTTCAGGCTGGCATCGCGGCCGCCCGGGGGCGGTACGTCGTCATGGGCGACGCCGACGCCAGCTACGATTTCGGGCACCTCGAGGACTTCCTCGATCGACTCCGCAGCGGGGACGACCTCGTGATGGGGAACCGCTACCGGGGCGGCATCGAGCGGGGTGCCATGCCGGCCCTGCACCGGTACCTGGGCAACCCGGTGCTCTCGTTCCTGGGCCGGCTGTTCTTCCGGAGCTCGATCCGCGACTTCCACTGTGGACTGCGCGGGTTCGACAGGGCCGCCATCGAGAACCTCGACCTGCGGACCACCGGGATGGAGTTCGCCAGCGAGATGGTCGTCAAGGCGGAGCTGAGCGGTCTCGCCATCAGTGAGGTCCCCACCAGGCTGCGGCCGGACGGCCGCTCCGGCGCCACCCATCTCCGCAGCTGGCACGACGGGTGGCGACATCTGCGGTTCCTGCTGCTGTACTCGCCGCGCTGGCTCTTCCTCTACCCCGGCATCGCGCTGACGCTGGGCGGCCTCGCCGTCATGGCATGGCTGCTGCCGGGGCCCAGAACCGTCGGCCACGTCGTGCTCGACAGCCAGACCTTGCTCTATGCGGGCGCCGCGATCGTCCTCGGCTACGAGGCGGTCCTCTTCGCCGTCTTCGGCAAGATCTTCGCCGTGACGGCGGGTCTGCTGCCCGGCAATCCCCGGCTGGACCGCGCCCTGCGCCGGTTCACGATGGAGGCGGGCTTGCTCGCCGGCGCCGCGCTGGTCCTCGCCGGGGTCGCCGGCACCGTCCTGGCCGTGGCGCAGTGGGGCTCGCGGGACTTCGGACCTCTCGACTTCTCGACCAGCATGCGGGTCATCGTGCCGGCCCTCGTCACGCTGATGCTCGGCGCCGAGACCGTGTTCGCGAGCTTCTTCCTCGGCGTTCTCGGGGTCCAGCGCCGGTGACGCGTCGCCGCGGGCTCGCCGTCGCCGGACTGGCGGCGGTCACCGTGATCAGCACGGCGCTGCGGGCCGTCGTCCCGCTCTGGGTGCTCGCGGACGCGGTCGAGGACGACCAGCTGTTCGTCCGGCTGGGCTCCTCGCTTCGGGACGGCGCCTGGCTCGGGCCGTACGACGTGAGAGCTCTGCAGAAGGGACCGGCCTTCCCGGCCTTCCTCGCGGTCGCGCACCAGACGCACCTGCCCTACCTCGTAGTGGTCCACTCGGTGCACCTGGCCGCGGCCGCGGCGGCGGCGGCGGCGATCAGCCGTGCCGTCGGCAGCCGTCCGATCGGCTGCTGGATCTATGTCATCCTCGCCCTCGACCCCTCCTACTACGGCTGGGGCGCCTCGCGAGTGCTGCGCGACAACTGGTACTCCTCGCTCTGCCTTCTCCTGTTCGCGCTCGCGGCACTCGCCCTGCCGGGCGGCAGGGTCGTCGGCAGCTCCGCTCGTCGGTGGGTGCGGCTCGCGGTGACGGGCCTCGCGGCCGGCGTGGTGCTGGCGGCCTACTGGCTCACCAGGGCCGAGCACCCGTGGCTGCTCCCGGCGCTCGCCGCCCTGCTGGTGGCGGCCGCGGTCCTCCGGCACCACCGACACCACCGCCAGCACCGGGCCGGGGACGGGCAGGCGTGGCGCGGCTGGCTCGTCGTCGCCGGACCGGTCGCCGGCTGCGCCGCGATCACCGCCGCGGTCCTGGCGGTGGGCCTCTGGGGCGTCGCGGCCCAGAACCAGCGGGCGTACGGCGTGTTCCTCACCGACAACTTCGCCGGCGGCCAGTTCGCCCGCCTGTACAGCACGTGGCAGAGCGTCCAGGCGGGTCCGCAGCGCCGGTACGTCCCGATCAGCAAGGCGCAGCGCCTCGCCGTCTACCAGGTCAGCCCCGCGGCCGCCGAGCTCCGACCGGGCCTGGAGGGGTCGCAGCAGGGGTTCGTCGCGGGTAGCTGCCGGCGGTACGGGGTCTGCGACGACATCACCGCCGGGCTCATCCCGTACGCGATCCGCAACGCCACCGTCCACGCGGGCAGGGCCGGGACCGAGCCGGCGGCGCAGCGGTACTGGGGCATGGTCGCGGACGAGATCGCCGCGGCGTGCTCCGACCGGCGGCTGACCTGCGGTCGGCCGATGCCGATGATGCTGCCCAGCCCGTCCCAGATCGAGGTCTCCGCCTTCGCGGCCTCGGCATGGTCGAGCTTGCGCTGGTTGGCGATCTACGGTCCCGCCGAGACCGGGCGGTCCCCGAGCTCGGGCTCCCCGGGCAACTGGGCGCTGTTCCACCGCACCGTCAACGGGACTCCGGCCACGCTGCAGGAGCAGCAGAGCCAGGAGCGCGGGGGCCTCGCCCGGGCGCGGCCGCTCGTGGCGGTACGCATCGCCTACGCGACCGCGCAGCTGGTGCTGTTGCCGCTCGCGCTGGTCGGGTACGTCCTGGCGCCGTCGCGCCGGCCGCCGGGGTGGGCGCCGGTCTGGATACTCGGCACGGCGGCCGGCCTCGCAGTGCTCGGCCGGGTCTTCCTGCTCGCACTGATCGACTCGACGTCGTTCGCCACCGCGCAGGCAGCCAACTACGCCCTTCCAGCCGTGAGCTTCCTCCTCGTCTTCAGCGCACTCGGCGCCGTCCTCCTGCTTCGCTGCGTGCCCCGAAGGGACCCCGCGCCGGCCGGCGTACGGGCCCGGGACAGCGGGCAGGATGGCTGCATGGCATCCGACTCCGGCGGCAGGTACGTCGCGCCCGGCGGCGAGTTCAGCCGGGACATGCGCTACATCACCACCCGCATCACCGCGGACGGCCGGGACGGCTGGCCGGTCCAGCCCGGGCGCTACCGGCTGGTCGTCAGCCGGGCCTGCCCGTGGGCCAACCGGGCGATCATCGTCCGCCGGCTGCTCGGCCTGCAGGACGTGCTGTCCATGGGCGTCGCCGGGCCGACGCACGACAAGCGCAGCTGGACCTTCGACCTCGATCCGGGCGGCCGGGACCCGGTGCTCGGCATCGAGCGGCTGCAGGAGGCGTACTTCGCCCGCTTCCCCGGCTACGAGCGGGGCATCACCGTGCCGGCGATCGTGGACGTGCCGACCGGCCAGGTGGTCACCAACGACTTCGCCCAGCTGACCCTCGACCTGTCCACCGAGTGGCGCCGGTTCCACCGGCCGGGCGCGCCGGACCTGCTGCCTGTGGACCGCCGGGCGGAGCTGGACGAGGTGATGCAGAGGGTCTTCACGGACGTCAACAACGGCGTCTACCGGTGCGGGTTCGCCGGCTCCCAGGAGGCGTACGACCGCGCGTACGAGCGGCTGTGGGCGACCCTGGACTGGCTGGAGGAGCGGCTGGCAGGGCAGCGCTACCTGGTCGGCGACACGATCACCGAGGCGGACGTGCGGCTGTTCACCACGCTGGTGCGCTTCGATCCGGTCTACCACGGCCACTTCAAGTGCAACCGGCACAAGCTGACCGAGCTGCCGGTGCTGTGGGCGTACGCGCGGGACCTGTTCCAGACCCCGGGCTTCGGCGACACGATCGACTTCGACCACATCAAGCGGCACTACTACGAGGTGCACCGGGACCTCAACCCGACCGGGATCGTGCCGGCCGGCCCGGACCTGTCCGGCTGGCTCAGCGCGCACCGGCGGGAGTCGCTCGGCGGGCGGCCGTTCGGCGAGGGCACCCCGCCGGGGCCGCCCGGCCCGACGGAGACCGTGCCCGCGGAGCACACCCCGCTCGCCGCCTGAGCGGCCGGGCCGCCCGGCGCGGCCCGGCTCAGCGCGCGGCCGCGCGCGGCCGCTCCGGTCCGGGCCGGCGGTGCCGGCTGAGCACGACGGACGCGGTGGTGGTCATCGGGTCGGGGAGCCGGCCGGCGCGGCGGGCCAGGTCGGCCGGGTCGAGGTGGTGCGCGGACGGGCCCATCGCGGCCGCGGCGACCGCGTCGGCCGGGGACAGCGTCAGCGTCCAGCGGTGCTCCGCGCGGTCGACCGGCTCGAGGTGCGGCGCCAGCGCGCCGGCCAGCCGCTCGTCCTTGCGCTCGTCCACGGTGAGCAGGCCGAGCGCCGCGACCAGCTCGGCGAGGTGGTCACCGCCCGGGGTGACCACCAGCAGGGTGCCGCCCGGCGCGAGCACCCGCGCGGTCTCCGCGCCGTTGCGCGGCGAGAAGATGTCGAGTACCAGGCCGGCGACCCCGGTGCGGACGGGGAGACCGCGCCAGGCGTCCGCGACGACCGCGCCCGCGCGGGGATGGGCGCGGGCGGCGCGCCGGGCCGCGTACCGGGACAGGTCGAGCGCGACGCCGGGCCGCCCGGGCAGCGCGTCGAGCACGGCGGCCAGGTGGTGACCGGTGCCGGCACCGACGTCGAGGACGGCGCCCGCGGCCGCGCCGGCCGCCGCGGCCGCCAGCAGCCGGGCCAGCTGGGCGTAGTGCCCGACGGCCAGGAACCGGTCCCGCGCGGCCACCATCCCGGCGGTGTCCCCGCCGCCGCCCCGGCTGCCGCGCGGCAGCAGCGTGACGTAGCCCTGCCGGGCCAGGTCGAAGGAGTGCCCGGCCCCGCAGCGCAGCGTGCTGCCGGCCTCGGCCAGCGGCTGCCCGCAGTACGGGCAGGCCAGGCAGTCGACGACGGCGCCGATCACGAGCGCGTGTCTCGCACTCGCAGATGGTCGGGAGACCCGCCCAGCCACTGCCACTGCCACTGCCGGGCCGGCGCTGCCCGGACGCCCGGCGCGTACGCGATCCGACCACCGGCCGGCCGCGACCGCCAGGACGTGTCGGTGTCCTCGTAGTAGAGGAAGTACCGGGCCGGGAATCCACCGGCGGAATGCACTGCCGCCAGCCGCAGTAATGCGGCACCGCCCGAAAAGCCGAATACCTCCGCACCGGCGGAGCCCAGGTCGCGCGGCGGCCGCAGCGCGGCCAGGCACCTGCCCAGCAGCTGTCCGGCCCGCCAGGTCACCACCAGCACGGTGCCTCGCAGGCGTTCACTTCCCGGACCCTACCGGGCGCCGGATCGCGCCATCGGGTCGGACATGCCCGGTCCAGCAGTCTGCAACCGAAGTTTATGTATCGGTTGCTGGCATCTGTCTCGACAAGTAGCGTAAACGGACCGACCAGCGCTGGTCAGGCTAGATGGTGACTTTCTCCGCCCGGGGTGGTAATGACGGACAGTGGTCTCTCGATCGCCCTGATGGGCATCGACGGCGCCGGGAAGAGCACGCTGGTCTCCGAGCTTCGGAGGGTGTTCGGCGCCCGCGGCCGGGAGGTCGTGCCGGTGACCTGGGAGGCGGCGGTGAGCGCTGCCGGGGACCGGACCCGCTACCCGGCGGCCACCCTCGAGCTGCTCGGCATCGAGGGCTGGCGGCTGATGTACGCGGCGCCCCGCCATCCGGAGCGGACCTACTACGAGGACATCCCGCGCTGGATCGCCGAGGAGGGCCCGCGCGGCATGCTCGGCAGGCTGCCGACCGACCCGGTCGGCGGGCACCAGGCCGCGCTGGTCACCTCCGCGCTGATCGAGATGACCGGCCACCAGCTGGTGCAGGCCGAGGTGGTGGTGCCGGCGCTCGCCCGCGGCGCGGTGACCCTGTGCGACGGGTTCGGCTACAAGAACGTGGTGAAGGTGCTGCGCATGGCGCAGCTGATGCCGGGACCGTTCCCGGCGGCGACCCTCGACATGCTGCTGGACTGCGCGCTGCGCACCTTCGGGGACCCCTTCATGCAACCCACGGTCGGGCTGCTCCTCGACGCCGACGCCCGGCTGACGTACCAGTGGCGGATCTCCCAGGAGCGCCGCCTCGGGCCGGCCGAGGACCTCTCGCTCGCCGGCCGGCCCGGCCGCGAGTCCTACCTCGAGTTCCAGGCCGGCCTCGCGAAGGAGTACCGCGCGGCCGCGGAGACCTGGGGCTGGTGCGTGCTGCCGGTGGACGGCCGGCCGCAGGCGCAGACCGTCGCGGAGGCGCTCGACGTGGTGCTCGCTGACTTCCCAGCCGACCGTGACCGCCATACCGGCGCTGCAGCGGCCCGCTGACGCCGGCCCCTGACGGGACCCAAGGAGACAGCAGTGATACCCGAGGTGTTGGAAGCGAAGCTGGGTAGACGGCTGCCGAGCGAGGCCGCAGCCATCAGGGCGGGCGTCCGGGGGGACACCCGGCGGGAGACCGCCGAGCAGATCCTCGACCGGGTCTCGGGCACCCTGGGCGACGTCGAGCGCCGGTACGGCGCCGGCGGCCCGGAGGCGGCCGCCTGGGCCGGGCGCTTCCGGGACCTGATGGCGGACAACCGGTTCTGGCCGAGCGGGCGGATCCTCAACAACTGCGGCGCCGCGCAGGGCCAGCTCGCGTCCTGCTTCGTGCTGCCGATCGACGACGACTTCGGCAGCGTCCTGGAGGCGCTGACCCTGGCGGCGCGATGTCACCGCACCGGCGGCGGCACCGGCTTCGACCTCAGCGGCATGCGGGAGCGCGGCGCTCCCATCGCCACCGCCGAGGCGGCCGGCGCCAGCGGGCCGGTGTCCTGGCTGGATCTCTTCGACGCCGAGACCTCGGTGGTCATGCAGGGCGGCAAGATGCGCGGCGCCAACCTGGCGGCCCTGTCCGTCCGCCACCCGGACGTCCTGGAGTTCATCGACGCGAAGTCGGTCGTCGGCCGGCTGAGCTGCTTCAACCTGTCCGTCTCGGTGGACGACCGGTTCTTCGCCCAGCTCGACGCCGGCGAGCGGATCGACCTGGTCAGCCCGGTGGACGGCCGGGTGGTGCACACGCTGCCGGCAGCCGAGATCTGGCAGCAGATCGCGGAGAACGCCTGGCGCACCGGCGACCCGGGTGTGCTGTTCGTCGACGCGATCAACCGGCACAACGTGCTGCTGGACCACCTCGGCCCGATCCGGACCACCAACCCGTGCGGCGAGCAGACGCTCTACCCGTACGAGGCGAGCAACCTCGGCTCGCTCAACCTCCGCGCCTTCCTCCGCCCGGCCGGCGCCGGTGGTCCGGCCGTCGACTGGGCCGCCCTGGAGGAGAGCGTCGAGCAGGCGGTCCGGCTGCTCGACGACGCCATCGACGCCTCGGTCTACCCGGACCCGCGGATCACCGCGATGGCGCAGGCCAACCGGCGGATCGGGCTCGGCGTGATGGGCTTCGCCGACCTGCTGGTCGCGCTCGGCATCCCGTACGACTCGGACGAGTGCCTGGCGCTGGTGGACCGGCTGGGCGCCTGCATCCGGGACGCCGGGCGGCGCGGCAGCGAGCGGCTCGCGGCCGAGCGGGGCCCCTTCCCGCACTGGGAGCACTCCACGCTGCGCACGCCCGCCCGCAACTGCGCGGTCACCACGATCGCGCCGACCGGCACGATCTCGATGGTGGCCGGCTGCTCCAGCGGCATCGAGCCCCGTTTCGCCGCGGCCTGGAACAAGGACGTGCTGACCGCGGATGGCCTCGACTTCGTGGACGCCGACCTGGTCGCCGACGTGATGCGGGTCACCGGCGGCTCCGAGGCGGAGGCCAGCGCCGCGGTGTCCGCCCGCGGCGTCGAGGCGCTGCCGCCGGGCGACCCGGCCCGCCGCCGCTACCGGTACGCATACGACGTGAGCGGCCAGTGGCACGTGCGGGTGGCCGCGCAGTGGCAGCGCTGGATCGACAACGCGGTGTCCAAGACCGTGAACATGCCGCGGCACGCGACCGCCGCGGACGTCGCCGACGCGCTGCGGGCAAGCTGGGAGGCCGGCTGCAAGGGCATCTCGGTCTACCGGCAGGGCTCCCGGGAGCGTGACCTGCTGCAGGCGGTGGAGCACGCCGAGGGTCGGCTGGCGCAGAGCAAGGCGCTGCTGCTCGCCACCGGGAGCGCCCGGTGAGCGCGAGGGCTCGCAGCGCGAGCCGAGTCGACCCGGTGAGCGCACTTGCGTTGCAAGGCGGCGCCCCGGCGGTGACCGCGCCGCTGCCACCGGCCTGGCCGTGGTTGTCCCCGCCGGCCCGGGCCCGGGTGGACGCGCTGCTGGACGCCGGCTCCCTGTCCGACTACGCGCTCGGCGCGACGCTCGCCGAGTTCGAGCGGGTGGTCGCCGACTACCAGGGCTGCCGGTACGCGCTCGGCGCGGCGAGCGGGACCGCGGCGCTGCACATGGCGTACCACGCGGTGGGCGTGCGACCGGGCGACGAGGTGATCGTCCCGTCGTACAGCTTCCACGCGACCGTGGCGCCGCTCTTCCTGCTCGGCGCGGTCCCGGTGCTCTGCGACGTGGACCCGCTGACCGGGGTGATCGACCTCGCCGACGCGGAGGCGCGGATCACCGACCGGACCCGGGCGGTCGCGGTGACCCACCTGTGGGGGCACCCGGTCGACCCGGCCGGGCTGACCGCGCTGCGCCGGCGCGGCGTCAAGGTGGTCGAGGACGGCTCGCACGCGCACGGCGCCCGGGCCGGCGGCCGGCTGGTCGGCGGCTTCGGCGACGCCGCGGTGTTCAGCCTCGGCGCCCGCAAGATGGTCTCCGGCGGGCTCGGCGGCGTACTGGTCACCGACGACGAGGACGTCTTCGCCGCCGCGCTGCCGCTCGGGCACTGCCACGAGCGGGCCGAGCTGCACCTGCCGCCGCAGGACGTCGCGGTCGGCCTGGGCGGCAACTACCGGCTCAGCCCGCTCGCCGCGGCGATCTGCATCGAGCAGTACCGGGACCTGGACGAACGGATCGCGGTGAAGACCGCGGTGCTGACCGGGCTGAGCGAGCGGTTGGCGGGGCTGCCCGGGGTCCGCCCGCAGCACACCGGGCCGGGCGTCACCCGGGGCGGCTGGTTCGGCTACAAGGCCCGCTACCTGGCCGGCGAGCTGGGCGGGCTGGACCTGGACGACGCGCTCAAGGCGCTGCAGGCCGAGGGGCTGACCGTGGACCGGCCGTCCAACCAGCCGCTGCACTGGCGGCCGCTGTTCACCTCCACCCGGCTCGACCCGACGTACTACCGGCCCGGCCGGGACCGCCCGCTCTACCGGCGCGGCGAGCTGCCCGGCGCCGAGCGGTACTACGCGGAGAGCCTCAGCTTTCCCGCCCCGCACCTGCACGAGCCCTGCGACGACCTGCTCGACCAGTACCGCGACGGCCTGGCGAAGGTGCTCACCGCCGCCGGCGACGCCGAGGGGGCCCTGGCGTGACCGGGACCGCGACCGGGCCGGTCGCCGGTCTGGAGCGGGTGTCCATCCCGCCGAACGCGTTCTACCTGCCGTCCCCGGTGGTCCTGCTCAGCACCGACGACCCGGACGGGCAGGTGGACGTCTCGGCGATGTCCGCGGTCGGCGTCGTCTGCCTGGAGCCGCCGGTGATCGCGGTCGGTATCAAGGCCCGCCGCCGGACGTACCGGAACATCCGCCGCACCGGCACCTTCGTGGTCAACCTGCCGCTGGAGGAGGACCTGCACGCGGTCGACTACACCGGGACCCGCAAGTTCCGCAACGCGCCGGACAAGGTCGCCGAGTCGGGCCTGACCATCGGCCGGCTGCCCGGGACCGGCCTGCCGTACGTCGTCTCCTGCCCGGTCGCGATGGCCTGCGAGCTGGTCGGCAACCTCGGCCGCAACGAGCTCGGCCTGGACGGCCCGCCGTCCCACCAGGTGGTGCTCGGCCGGATCACCGAGTGCACGGTCGAACGGCGGTGGCTGGCCGAGGACGAGCTCCGGCTGGAGGACATGCCGGTGCTGCTCTACCTCAACCGGGTCTACGCCTCCCGGGGCCGGAACCTCGGCGTGCAGCGGTTCACCGACGACCCGGAGGTGATGGCGGCGAAGCTCAAGGAATACCGCAGCCTGACCATCGAGCGGAAGGGACCCGGGTGGACCTCGCGACCCAGCACCGCCTCATCGAACGGATCCTGACCCACCTCGACCGGCGCACCACCGACGCCGGCGGCGAGGAGCGCTACGTCCCGGTCACCGACTACCTGGACCCGCAGCTGTACGCGGCCGAGGTGGAGGCGGCGCACCGCAGCCGGCCGCTGATCGTCGGGCACGCCGGGCAGCTGGCCGAGCCCGGGGACTTCATCACCGACGAGGTCGCCGGGACACCGGTGCTGCTCGTGCGGGACGCGGCCGGCGGGGTGCGCTGCCACGTCAACGTCTGCCGGCACCGCGGCTTCCGGCTGGTCGACCAGCCGGCCGGCTCCGGCCTGCGGGAGATGATCTGCGGCTACCACGCGTGGACGTACGACGCGACCGGTGAGCTGCGGCACATCCCGGACCAGAAGCGGTGCTTCCCCGGCGTGGACCGGGCGGCCCGCGGGCTGCTGCCGATGTCCGCCTGGGTGGACCAGGGCTTCGTCTGGGTGGACCCGGCCACCGCGCCATCGGCACCCCGGTCCACCGCGGACGAGCTGGACCCGCGGCTGCTGGCCGAGCTGACCTGCTACGGCTTCGCCGAGGACAGCTACTACGGCGGCAAGGTGGTCGACGGCGCCTTCAACTGGAAGCTCGGGGTCGAGGCCTTCCTCGAGGTCTACCACTTCCAGATCCTGCACCCGGCGATGAAGAACTACGTCTTCGCGCCCGAGGTCGCGCTGATCGACCACTTCCGCGACGACATCCGGCTGGTGGCGCCGAAGAAGGAGGTCACCGTCCTGGCGGACACCCCGCGGGAGCAGTGGCGGCTGCGGCCGCGGGTGACGGTCGTCTACTTCCTCTTCCCCGCCACGTTCCTCTTCGTGGAGAAGAGGCACGCCAGCGTCCTGCAGATCCGGCCGGCCGGGGTGGACCGCAGCACCGTGAAGGTCTTCCACTTCGCCCAGCAGGAGGGCCTGCGCCGGCTCGGCACACTGGACCGCAACATCGGCGGCTTCCTGCAGGCGCTCGACGAGGACCTGGCCGCCTGCGAGTCCATCCAGACGGGGCTGCGGTCCGGTCAGGACGCGCTGCTCTTCGGCCGGAACGAGAACGCGCTGCACGCCTTCCGGGACACCCTTGCCCGGCGGGTCGCGGAAGCGGCCGGCCGCCGCCCCGAGGTCGACGCCACCATCGGTTAGGGACCCGACGCGGCCTCGAGCTCCAGCCACTCGGCGAGGACGTCCCCGCCGATGCTCAGCGCGAAGTCGCCGACCGGCGTGACGAGCAGGCCGAGTGGGCCGGCGAAACGCAGCGCGGCGGATCGCGCCGCCGGGCCGGTCGGCGGACCGACCTGCACGCCGTTCAGCGCGATCCGGGACCGGTAGCACCGGCCGGCGCCGAGCACCGCCTGCGCCCGGGTGAGCAGGCCGGCGGCCGGCGTCCACTCGTACCTGCGCAGCAGGTAGCCGGCGAGCAGCAGGCCGGACCGGACCGGCCGGCGCAGGCTGCGCACCGCCGGGGCGCGCCGGTCGGTCGGCTGCACCAGCCCGTACGGGTCGCCGACCAGCCCGGAGCGCAGCACGCCGCGGCGCAGCCGGGCCCACTGCCGGCCGAGACCGGCGGCGGCGAGCAGCTCGGCGGCGCGGCCGCCGCGGCCGGTCCGGGCCAGCTGGCGCAGCAGCAGCACCGCGTCGTAGACGTCGCGCACCCCGTACGGCCGGGCGGTGCCCTCCTCGACCAGCAGCAGGAAGGCCAGCGACGCCGAGTCGGTGCCGGCCAGCTCGAGCGGGCGCGAGTCGACCCGCCAGTGGTCGCCCTCCAGCGGGTCGGTGGTCACCTCCACCAGGTCCGGCTCCGGGCCCGGCGACCGGAGCGTTGCCGCGACCTGCCGGTCCCGCCCGTCCCGGCCGGCCCGCAGCCACACCGCGTCGACGGTCCAACCGCGGCCCGCGAGCAGCCGGACCGCGTCCCACAGCTCGCCCTCGCCCGGGGCGCCGAGGTCGACGTCGCGCTCCGACCGCAGCACGCCGGCTGGGTAGAGCCGGCCGGTCGCCGGTCCCTTGAGCCGCCACAGCCCGGGCACCGCCGCACACAGCTCCACCGCGAGCGCCTGGTGCCGCCGGCTCCGCTGCGCCGCGGCCCGGACGAGGGCCGCCTGGGCGGGATCCAGCGTCTCCCCGCGCGCCTGCCATGAGCTGAGCAGGCTCACGTGGAACTTGTGCGGCCAGAGGGCGGCGGCGGCGAGCAGCCGGGGGCGCGGTGTGCCGCCGCCCAGCAGCGCCCGCGCGCACGCCTCCACTTCGGTGGCGTCGCCCGGGGCCGTCCACGGCCGCTGATTCGAGGTCAAACATCCATCCTTCGGCTGGACAGAGCCGGTACCAGCGACAAGGGTAGGCAGTCGGACCAGAGGGTGACATTCTGGTCCGGATCGGCGAGGGAGGTGAATGGCATGCCCGCTGTCACGCTGAGCGTCAAGGTGCGTCCGGCCAAGCCGAAGAAGGGCAAGTGACGCAGTGGCTCGCCGGCCGGCCGCCGCCCGGCGGCCGGCCACCGGCTCGCCGGCCGCCGGAGGTGACCGTCCGGGAGGACCTCGCGACCGGCATCGACGCGCTGCACGTGGTCACCACCGGACCCGGCGACGACCCGCCCGGGCTGGCTCAGCGGGTGGCCGCCGACTACCTGGACGGCGCCGGCATGGTGGTCGTCGAGGCGCCCCTGGCCGGCCCGGCGCCGGCCGGGCCCGGTCCCGCCGACGACGGCTGCGACCTGCTCTGGGTGTACCGCGACCTGGCCGAGCGGCCGCCGCGGCCGGGACCTGCGGTGCCGGCGGAGTCGATCGGCCCGGACCCGGCGCTCGCGGACGGCCTGGTCCTCGAGCTGGCCGCCTCGCTCGCCCTCGGCGCGCGCTACTGCGGGCTGGCCGACCTGCTGCCGGAGCAGCGGGTGCTGCAGGCCCGGGCGCGGACGCTGCTGCCGGGGGCGATCCGCTGGGCCGGGCTGCGCCGGGACGACGGTGTCGCCTATGTGCTGTGGCAGCGGCTCACCGACCCTTTCCTGCGCACCGAGGTGGTCGACCTGGTGGACATCTGCGGTGCCGCCCGCGGCGTCACCGAGCTGCTGGTCGCCCACGTCGCGGTGACCGAACGGGCGCGGCGGGTGCGCGGCAACGTCGCCGTCTCGCCCGCCGAGCCCACCGGCTGGCAGGTGCTGCGGGGGCTGCGCGACCGCGGCTGGACGGTCGGCGGCGGGCGGTGGCGCTTCGCGGTGGCCGGTGCGGGGGTGCTGCCGTGGCGGGCGGCGCCGGCGCCCTGGCGGCGGGCCGCGCTGGCCGCGGCGGGGCGGGCCGCCGGATGACCGGCCCGGACTGCCCGGGCGACGGCCCCGCCGTCGAGGTGACCGACCTGGTCCGCACGTACGCGGCGAAGCGTGCTGAGGTGCGCGCGCTGGACCGGCTGGACCTGGAGATCCGGCGCGGCGAGATCCACGGCCTGCTGGGGCCGAACGGGGCGGGCAAGTCGACCCTGTGCAAGGTGCTGTCCACGGTGCTGCTGCCGACCTCCGGCACCGCCCGGGTGCTCGGCACCGACGTGGTCCGCGACCCGAAACGGGTACGCCGGGAGATCTCCCTGGTGCTCGGCGGCGACCGCGGGCTCTACGCCCGGATGACCGCCCGGCACAACCTGGAGCACTGGGCCGCGCTGCACGGGCTGAGCCACCGGGAGGCCCGCCGCCGGGCCGTCGAGCTGCTCGACCGCTTCGGGCTCGGCGAGTGGGCGGACCAGCGGGTGGAGACCTTCTCCCGCGGCATGAAGCAGCGCGTACACCTGGCCCGCGGGCTGGTCGGCGACCCCGGGCTGCTGCTGCTGGACGAGCCGACCACCGGGATGGACCCGGTGTCGGCCCGGGAGTTCCGGGCGGAGGTGCTGGCGCTGCGGGCCGAGGGCCGCACCGTGCTGCTGGCCACCCACGACATGCGGGAGGCCGCCGCCGTGTGCGACCGGGTGTCGTTCATCGACACCGGCCGGGTCCGGGTCACCGACCGGCCGGACGCGCTGTCCGAGCTGGTCGGCGCGCTGCGGGTGGTGGAGGCCAGGGAGGTGCCGGCGGACGCGGTCGACGCGGTCCGCGGGCTGCCCGCGGTGGTGTCCGTGGACGCCGGCGAGTCCGGCGAGCTGCGGGTGGAGGTGCGGACGGCGGAGGCCAGCCGGCAGGTGCTGGCGGTCCTGGTGGCCCGCGGGGTGAGCCGGATCGGCACCGTCGAGCCCGACCTCGAGGACGTGTACGTGCACCTGGCCGGCGATCGGGGCATGCGGGTCCGCCGGTGAGCGCGTGACCGCGGTCGGCACCGGCGCACGGTTCCAGCTGGCGCTGCTGCACCGCTCCCCGCAACAGCTGATCGCGCTCGCCGCCGCGCCGGTGTCCGCGCTGGTGCTGGTCGCGATCGTGGACGCGGCCGGCCGGCGCGACCTCGGCACCGCCGCGATCATCGCGCCGGGGCTGATGACCATGTGGGCGATGACGCTGTTCAGCGCCGGTGAGGCGCTGGAGGTGGAGCGGCAGGCCGGCACGCTGGAGCCGCTGCTGGCCACGCCGGCGCCGCTGTTCGGGCTGGTGCTCGGTCGGGTGGTGGTCACCTCGGCGGTCGGCGCGCTCGGCTTCGTCGAGTGCTGGCTGGTCGGCTGGGCGCTGATCGGCACCCCGGCGGTGCCCGACCACCCGGGGCGCTTCGCCGCCGGGCTGGTGCTGACCGTGCTGGCGATGGCGGCCTGGGGCTCGGTGCTCGCCCCGCTCTACCTGCTGGCCCGCTCCGCCCGTACGTTCCAGAACTCGCTGAGCTTCCCGCTCTACCTGCTCGGCGGGGTGCTGGTGCCGGTGGACCTGTACCCGGAGTGGGTCCGTCCGGTCTGCCGGCTGGTCTTCCTCACCTGGAGCGCCGAGGTGCTGCGGGACGGCGCGGGAGTGCGGGACGCGTCCGCATGGGCGGTCCCGCTGCTGGTCGTCACCGGGCTGGCCGGCCTCGCCGTCGGCGCCTGGCTGACCAGCCGGCTGGTCGGCGTGGGACGGCGCGACGGGCGGCTTGGCCATGCCTGAACATCCCGGGTCGCCGCCGGTGAGCCCGGTGCTCGGCGGCCTGCGCGCGTTCGAGGCCGGCGCGATGGTGTCCTGGGCCGACCTGCGGGTCGTCTACAGCTGGCAGACCTGGACCTTCGGCTGGCTGGTCCGGATCGTCTGCCAGGTCGTCTTCTACGCCGTGATCGGCCGGCTGCTCGGCTCCGCCGACGACGTGGCGCGGCTGTTCACCGGCGCCGCGGTGATGGCCGCGGTCACCGAGGTCATGCTGGTCTGCGCGTCGACCAGCTGGGAGCGGATGCAGGGCACGCTGCCGATCCTGGTCACCGCCCCGGGCGGGCTCACCGCGACGCTCGCCGGCCGCAGCGTCCTGTGGCTGCCCAGCGGGCTGGCCACCAGCCTGGTCTGCCTCTTCGCGGTCGGGCCGTTCTTCCACGTCCGGCCGTCGGTCCCGGACGGCCTGGCGATCGTGGCCCTGCTGGTGGTCGGCGTGCTCGGCACGTACGCGGTGGGCCTGGTGCTGGCCGGCCTGGTGCTCTGGACGCCGGACCTGCGCAACCTGGTCAGCAGCGTGGCGGTCGGGCTGATGACCGCGTGCTGCGGCGCGCTGGTGCCGATGACCTACTGGCCCGGCTGGGTGCAGGGCACGGTGCAGACGCTGCCGGTCACCCACGCGCTGACCGGCATCCACGCCGCCCGGGCGGGCACGCTGACCGGCACCGGCTTCCTCGGCCGGCTCGGCCTCGCCGCCGGCACCGGCGCGCTGTGGCTGGCGCTGTCCAGCATCGTGATCGGCTACTTCGCGAGCGTCACCCGGCGCACCGGCCGGTACGAGCTCGGCTGAGCCGGCTCAGCGGGAGATCAGGTTCTCCGCCCAGCCGACGTACTCCACCGGCAGCTGGCGGAGCACGCTGGTGTCCGGCCCGGCCTGCCCCGGCTCCCACACCCGGGACGCCTGCTCGGCCAGCGCCCGCACGTACTCCATCGTGTCACCGATGAACTCGTCCTGCTTGAGCGCGCTGAGCACCTTCTCCACGTGCACCTCGGACAGCTGCCGGCCGTCGCCGGCCAGCACGTCCCGGATCCAGCCCAGCTCCGGGCGGCGGAGCGCGCGCAGCAGCGGCACCGTGTAAGTCCCCTGCCGCAGGTCGTTGCCCACCGGCTTGCCGAGCAGCTCGGTGCTGGACACCAGGTCGAGCAGGTCGTCGAGGACCTGGAAGGCCAGCCCGAAGCGATCCCCGTAGCGCCGGGCCAGCTCCAGCTGCTCGCCCTGCGCGCCGGCACAGAGCGCGCCGATCACGCAGCCGGCCCGGAACAGCGCGCCGGTCTTCAGCGAGATCGAGCGCCGCGCGCGCTCCTCCGACCTGCCCAGATCGTACGCATCCGTCATCTCCAGGGTCTGGCCCTCGATCAGCTCGACGAGCGCCTGGATCAGCTCGCCGGCGACCGCCGGGGAGACCGTCAGCGCGGCCTGGCCGGCCCGGGCCAGCAGCCGGTCGCCGACCATCACCGCCATGCTGGTGCCCCACTCCGCGTTGACGGTGGGCACCCCGCGCCGCTCGGTGGCGGCGTCCATCAGGTCGTCGTGGGCGAGCGAGCCGGCGTGCACCAGCTCGACCGCCGCCGCGCCGGTGACCTCCGCACCGGTCGGCGCCCCGCCCAGGGTGCGGTGCACCAGCAGGAGCAGGACCGAGCGCATCCGCTTGCCGCCGGTGGCCAGCAGGTGCCGGGTGGCGGTGTCCATCCCCGGCACCACGGAGCCGGCCGAGAGCCGGTGGACCTCCGCGTCCACCGCCTCCAGCCTCTCCTGCACGCGGGGCAGGGCGGAGAGCGGGACGGTCACGGCTCGAACGTACAACGCGGGCCAGGGCACCGCTCGCAGCCCCCGCGTCGGAGTGCCGCCGGTCGCCCCGTCCGGCCCCGTTGCCAGCAGGGACGGCATAAGATGTCCGGACTTGTCGCGCGAGCCACTTTCGCGGGGCTGGAAGTCCCACTGGGCCGGCCTCGGCCTGCTCGTCCTGCGATCCGATCGGCGGTAAAGATGTCCACGATGGTGCCCGACGTCCCGGAGGTCCTGAGTGATGCCGGAGCTCTCGTCGTGCCGCGGCTGCAGCAGGCGCTGGCCGCGCTGAGCCCGGAGAACCGGGAGGTCCTCGACTACCACATGGGCTGGCGGGACTCGGCCGGCCAGCCGGTGCAGCGACGGGGCAGCAAGTCGGTCCGGCCCGGGCTGGCGCTGCTGTCGGCGGCCGCGGTCGGCGGCTCGGCCGAGGATGCGATGCCCGGCGCGGTCGCGGTGGAGTGCCTGCACAACTTCGCCTTCCTGCACGACGATGTCGCCGACCGCGACCGCTACCGGCGGCAGCGGCAGACAGCTTGGGTGGCCTTCGGCCAGGGCCGGGCGCTGAATGCCGGCACCGCGATGCTGGTGCTCGGCCACCGGACGCTGATCGAGGCGCCCTCGCCGCACCGGGAGCAGGCGCTCCGGCTGCTGGTCGACACGTGCGGGACCATGCTCACCGGCCAGGGTCTCGACCTCGCCTTCGAGCACCGCCTCGACGTGACCGTCGAGGAGTCGATGGCGATGACCCGCGGCAAGACGGCGACGCTGCTCAGCTGTGCGACGGCCATCGGCGCCGTGCTCTGCACCGGGGAGACCGAGGTCAGCCGGACGCTGCACGATTTCGGCCAGCAGGTCGGCATCGCCTTCCAGGCCCGGGACGACCTGCTCGGGATCTGGGGCCGGCCCGAGCAGACCGGCGGCCGGCCGCCGGGCTTCGACCTCACCGCCGGCAAGGGCACGCTGCCCGTGGTGGTCGCGCTGCAGGCCGGCGGACCGGCCTCGGACGAGCTGCGTGAGCTGCTCGGCGGACGGGCGCTGGACGAGGCCGGGGTCGCCCGCGCCGCCGAGCTGGTCGCGGCGGCCGGCGGCCGGGCCTGGACCGAGGACCTGGCCCGCCGCTGTGTGGCGGACGCGGAGAAGATGCTCGGCGAGCTCGCCGTCCCGGCCGAGGTACGCGACGGCCTGATCGCGGTAGCCCGCATGGGCCTGCCGGACGACGTCTGAGCCGTGGATCGTTCCTCCCCCGCCTCCGGCGCGTACGTCGCGCTGCTCGGCATCGACGGCACCGGCAAGAGCACTCTCGCGGCCGGGCTGGCCGAGCGCTGCGAGCAGGTCGGCCAGCCGGTCCGCATGGTGTCCTGGCGGCGGCTGGTCGAGTCGCCGACCGAGCCCGCCGGCTGGCCGAAGGACAGCCTGCAGAACCTGTGGCTGGAGATCTTCCGGCTCTACTACGGCGGTGCCACGCTCGATGGCGGCGCCCGGCAGATGCCGGAGTCGTACGGCGAGCTGGTCGCCGGCGGCGGCACCGAGCAGCTGCACGACGCGGCCGTCGAGGGCATCCGGGCGCACGGGCCGCTGGCCGCGGCGCTGCTGGAGATCGCCGGGAACATCCTGCTGCAGCGCGACGCCATCCGGCGGTTGGTGGCCGAGGGCTGCCTGGTGATCCAGGAGTCGTACGGGTTCAAGCACGTGGTCAAGGAGCTGCTGCTGGTCGAGGAGCTGGACCCGGCGCTGGCCGGCGAGGCGGCGCTGACGCTGCGCTTCGCGCACGACTTCTTCGGCCGGGCCTGCGTGCCGGACGTCGGCGTGCTGGTGGCCGGTGACCCGGAGCTGGCATTGCGCTGGCGGACCGCGGAGGCCGGCCGGACCGGCGTGTTCGAGAACTTCTCGGTGGCCGGCGAGGACCCGGCGGCCAGCTTCCTGGCGCTGCAGGCCCGGTGCGCCGCGATCTTCGAGGACTTCGCCGCCGAGCACGGCTGGCTGCGCTTCCAGGTGCACGACGGGCCGCCTGAGCGCAACCGGGACCGGCTGCTCGCCGCGCTGGCGGCCACCCCGCTCGGCGAGGCGCTGCGGCTGGGGGCGGTCGGTGAGCCGGAGCGGGCGCGCCGGTGATCGAGCACCCGCGCTGGTCGGATGAGGAGAGCTTCTGGGTCGGCGCCACCCCGCTGATGTACGGCCCGGACCGGCTGGCCCGGGCGGTCCGCGAGGTGGACGAGATCACCGAGCTGCTCGGCATCGACTCGCCCCGCCGACTGCTCGACCTGTGCTGCGGGCCCGGCCGGCACACCGTCGAGCTGGCCCGCCGGGGCCACGACGTGGTCGGCGTGGACCGGACGGCGGCGTTCGTCGAGACCGCCCGGACGGCAGCGCGGGAGGCCGGGGTGACGCCGGAGCTGGTCCGCGCCGACGCCCGCGCCTTCGTCTGCCGGCCGCCGGCGGACCTGGTCCTCAACCTGTGGACCTCGGTCGGCTACTTCCCGGACCCGGCGGACAACCTGCTGATGCTGAAGAACGCGCGGGCCTCGCTGGCCGACGGCGGCGTGCTGCTGCTGCAGACCCGGTCCAGGGAGACGTACCTGAGCCACCACCTCGCCCCGCGTACCTGGCAGGAGCGGGACGGCGTCCTGCTGCTGGAGGAGACCTGGGTGCTGGACGACTGGCGCCGGGTCGCCGGGCGGTGGGTGCTGGTGGACGCCGCCGGCCGGCGGGACTACTCCTGGATGGCCTGGCTCTACACCGGCGACGACCTGGCCGAGCTGCTGCTGGCGGCCGGCTTCGGCTCGGTCGAGCTCTTCGGCAGCCTCACCGGCCGGCCGTACGACCGGGACGCCAAGTACCTGGTCGCGGTCGCCCGGACCTAGCGATCCTTGTCGGGGACAAGCGGTAGCGATGGGCGGGCAGCCCGGCGAAATCCGCGTCCCGCCCGCTCTCCGCGTGGACAGCCAAGTCAGCTCAGCAGCATGGGCGGACCCCACGGCAGCATCTCGACCTTGTTCAACGCGGCGAGGTCGGTGACCGCGTTCCCACGGATCCCGGCCGGACCCAGTTGTCCGTGCCGCGCGGACGACGAGCCTACCGGCGAGCCCCATGACCACGCTCAGATACGAATCCCACGCGACTGCCGGCCTCGCGCAGCATCTGATACACCAGGGCGGTCGTCACCGCGAGCACGATCGTGCCGATCGATTCCACGACCAGTGTGGTCGGCACCAGCTTGAAGCTCAGCACCTCGTGGATACCGAACAGTCCGATCGTCAGCGCGAGCACCAGAGCCAGCAACGTGCCCACCATGAACAGCGTGCTCAGCACGCTTGCCACCAGCAGGAGCCGCTGTCGGAGGACCACGATGGCGATCGCCAGCACCAGCGCGCCGACCGCGTTCAGCACGAACAGCTTGCCGAGCGTTCCGCCGACGCCATCGAGGACAAGGTAGAGGTGGATCGCGCCCATCGCCAGGAGGAAGAGGACGCTCAGCGCCTGCCAGCCGACAACCGAACGCCGCCCGCCATGGCCGGCGCCGCCAGCGGTGACCGGAACACGCGAGCCGGCCCCCTCAGGCTTCACTGCCATGTCACTACCTTCTTCATACTTCTCATCAGTACCTCCACCCGATAGTGACGGACCCACGAGACGGCGGCTGCCGGACGAAGTCGTCGCTGCCATTGGTCACGACGTGCCGCCTTCTTCGGTTCACGCGCCTTGTCCTGCTCCACGGTCAGAGGGGTCACGTTGGCTCGTATGCGCCCACCGCCGACCACCTCGGTGAGCGTCTGCGCATGACGCATGGCTGCCGACGCTGCCGGGAGCCAGCTCGGCTCGTGCGCAGCCAGCCACTCCGGACGGTGACCGCGCGTCGTCGCGATGGGCGTCCGGTCGGTGCGGTGGCGGTGGTGGGAGCTGGGGCTGAGCCTGGTCGACGGGACATCGGCCCACAGGGGATGTTGTTGGACTACGGTCGAGAAGTGCGGTTGGTCGGCCGCTGCGTCGAGAAGAAGGCGCTGGACACGCTGCTCGACCGTGTCCGCGCCGGGAACAGTGGTGTCCTGGTCCTCCGGGGCGAGCCCGGCATCGGCAAGTCCGCATTGCTGGACTACGCCGTCGAGCGCGCCGCGGACCTGCAGGTCGTCCGGACCGTCGCCGTGGAGTCGGAGAAGACCCTGGGTTTCGCCGCCGTCCACCAGCTGCTCGTCCCCGTCCTGCCCGCCATGGTCGGGCTGCCCGAGCCGCAGCGGCAGGCGATCGGCGTGGCCTTCGGACTGGTGAGCGGGCGGCCCGCCGACCCGTTCCTGGTCGGCCTCGCCGTGCTCACGCTGCTCTCGGACGCCGCCGAGGTCCGGCCCGTGCTGTGCGTGATGGACGACGCGCAGTGGCTGGACGAGGAGTCGGCCGACGCCCTCAGCTTCGTGGCACGCCGGCTGCTGGCCGACCGGGTCGGGATGCTGTTCGCCATCCGGGAGACCACGGAACCGAACTTCCGCCTGCATGCACTGCCGGGTCTGCGGATCGCCGGCTTGCCCGCACCGGACGCGTACGAGCTCCTCCAGGTCTCCACCAGCCGGCCGATCTACGCGAGGGTCGCGGAGCGCATCGTCGCCGAGACCGGCGGAAACCCTCTCGCCGTCATCGAAGCCGCCCGGGAGCGAGCGGGTCGCGGCCGAGCAGGAGGCGGCGGCGGAACGCGCCGGGAACCGGGGCGGCTACGCCGCCGCGGCCGCGCTGCTCGAACGCGCGGCGCTGCTGACACCCGACCGTGGCCGGCGGGGCGAGCGACGGCTGTCAGCGGCGGAAGCCCACCTTCGCGCCGTGCGGTGCCTGGACCCGGCGTACACCGACGACACCCCGCTGGTCGGGACCCGGGCGTTTCCCGACCTGGTGGTGGCAGCCGCCCGCGCCGGCCAGCGGGACCTGGCCGAGCGGGCACTCCGGCGGTTGGACGACCGCGCGACTGCGACCGGCACGGCCCTCGCTCTCGGGCTGCTCGCCCGGTCCCGAGCCCTGCTGACCGCGCCGGCCGAGGCCGGCGAGCAGTACGAGGACGCGCTCCACCTGCTCGGCCGGACCCGGGCCGCTCCCCAGGTCGCCCGTGCTCACCTGCTCTACGGTGAGTGGTTGCGCCGCCAGCGTCGCCGGGGGAAGCACGGGAGCAGCTGCGCACCGCGCACGACATGTTCGACGCGATGGGCCTCGAGGCCTTCGCGGGGCGGGCGGGCGCCGAGCTGCGGGCCACGGGCGAACACGCCGGCAAGCGGGAAGCCGGTTTCCCTGAGGCGCTCACGCCCAAGGAGGCGCAGATCGCCGCGCTGGTGGGCCGAGGTGAAGCGAACCGGGACATCGCCGCCCAGCTGTTCATTAGCCCCAGCACCGTCGAGTACCACCTGCACAAGGTGTTCCGGAAGCTCGGGGTGACCTCCCGCACCCAGCTCACCCGCCGGGTCATGGAGGACGACGTCGACCTCGACGGACCGGCGGCGGTTCCGCAGCCTTCCGGCCACGACCGACCCCACTGACCCGCACTTCGCCGCACCTCGCCGGGCCAGCCGGATCTCTGTTGCTCGCCGGCGCCGTGGTCATGCACCTGCGCAACCACGACGGGCCGCGCGCGGTCGCGCCGGCCGTCGTCCGCGTCATGGTCCTGGCCGGCTACCTCGCCGCCCTGATAGGAACGTCGTGATGAACGCTGTCCCGGTCGTCATCGTCGGGGCTGGCCCGACCGGCCTCACGGCGGCGACGCTGCTCGGCCAGTACGGCGTCGAGTGCCTGGTGCTGGACCGGTGGGAGTCGGTCTACCCGCAGCCGCGGGCGGTCCACCTCGACGACGAGATCTACCGGGTGCTGGCCCGGATGGGGGTCGCCGAGCAGTTCGCTGCGATCAGCTGGCCGTGCCACGGACTGCGGCTGCTCGGCCGCGACCGGCGGGTGCTGGCCGAGTTCCGCCGCGGCACGGCGACCGGCCGGCACGGCTACCCCGAGGCGAACATGTCCGACCAGCCGGTGCTGGAGGGCATCCTGCGGGCGAACCTCGCCCGGTACGCGTCGGTCACCGTCCGCGGCGACAGCGAGGTCACCGGGGTCATCCAGGACAGCGCGGGCCGGGTGCGGGTCGAGGTCGCCGACCGGGTCACCGGCCGGGAGGAGTCGATCCTGGCCGAGTACGTGCTGGGCTGCGACGGCGCCAACAGCCTGATCCGGGCGACCATCGGCTCCTGCCTGCAGGACCTGCACCTGGAGCAGCGCTGGCTGGTCGTCGACGTGGACACCGACGCCGACCTCGGCCAGTGGGAGGGCGTACACCAGCTCTGCGACCCGTACCGGGCCGGCACTTACATGCGGGTCGGCGCGACCCGGTACCGCTGGGAGTTCCGGCTGCGGCCCGGCGAGAGCGCGGACGACTTCCGCGACCCGGCCCGGCTGCACCCGCTGATCGCTCCGTGGTCCGGCGACATCCCGATCGACCGGCTGCGGCTGGTGCGGCTGGCCGAATACACCTTCCGGGCCCGCCTGGCCGACCGATGGCGGGACGGGCGGGTGTTCCTCCTAGGCGACGCCGCCCACCTCACCCCGCCCTTCATCGGCCAGGGGATGGGCGCCGGCATGCGCGACGCGGCCAACCTCGCCTGGAAGCTGGCCGGCGTGCTCGACGGCATCCTCCCCGAGGAGGTGCTGGACACGTACCAGACCGAGCGCAAACCGCACGCCCGCGCGCTCATCCGGCTGGCCACGTTCATGGGAACGGCGATGACCGAGGGCGGTGAGCTGGGCAACCTGCTGCGCCGCCTGATCGCGCCGCGGCTGCGCCTCGTGCCCGGCGTCTCCCGGCTCGTCCTGAGCAGCGAAACGCCCGCCCTGCACGGCGGCGAGCTGGTGGTACGGCCCCGGCTGGGCCGCTTGCCGGGCCGCTCGCTGGCCGGCCGGCTCTGCCCGAACGCGGTGCTGGACGACGGCCGCCGGTTCGACGACGTGGCCGGCGGCAGGTTCGCCGTCGTCACCACGACCGGTGCGCCACCGGACCAGCGCGCCGAGGTCGCCCGGCGCGGCGCTGTCCTCGTCCCGGCCCACCCGGGCACTGCACTGCACCGCTGGCTGCGCCGCGGACACGCCACCTCCGCCATCGTCCGCCCCGACGGCACCGTGCTGCGAGCAGGCCGCGATCTCTCGGCGCTGTGCGCCGGCCTGCCGCCCTTCACCCCAGACCACGGTCCCATCACCCTCGCCGCGCCCGCCTGCCGAGCATGTTGAAGGCCAGCACGATGTCGGAGACGCCGCGGAACAGGGCCATGAGGCCCACCCACAGGAGGATGAAGGCGGTGCGCCCGGCCAGGCCGAAGACTCGGTCGGAGACCGACACCCACAGCCCGAGTAGGCTGATCAGCACGCCGCTGAGCAGTTCGAGCGACCAGTATCTGAGGTACGGGCGCACTGCCGCCGGGCGGGGCGATTCGAGCAGCCCGCGAAGCCGCGCCCGCGCACGCTGCTCGCGGGCCGCGGACGACAGTCCGCTGGCATGCCGCGGCAGGCGGACCCGCAGGGCGCTGGGCCGGATGGTGAACCGCAACGGGGGAGCCTGGCGCAGCGCCTCGCCGTCCACGCCCGCGTCGACCAGATCGCCGGAGTCCACCTCGAACGCCGGCGCGTCCCAGCCGGCGAACCCGCGCAGCCGGTCCGGACGGCCGGCTGCGACAGCGGCGAGGGCCGCCGGATCGGGCCGACCTTCTGGCAGCCGCAGCGCGATGACCCCGAGCCGCCCCGAGTCGAGACGCGGGCGGCTGGTGAGGGTACCGACGGTGCGCCCGTAGGGGTTGTTGGAGACCTGGACCACGTGTGCGCCGGTCTGCCGTTCCCCGGCGGGATCCCGAAACCGCAGGTCGAACGGCCGGCTGCCGGGCCGGCGAGCTGGTCGAGGGTGGCTACCCTGTTGCCGAGGCCCTCGCGGCCGCGACGTCGGTGGCCGCCGCCGCGTGTGGACTGGGGCGGGAGACCGGCCGGCTGGCGGAGGGGTACGCCGCCGACCTGCTGGTCGTCGATGGCGACCTCGCCAAGGACCTCTCGGTCCTGAGCGCCCCGCGAGAGGTACTCCTCCGCGGGACCCCGGTCGACCTCACCTAGTCGGCCCCGCTCTCCTCCGCAGCCCCGGGCGGACAGCCCCGTTAGTCGTGCAGCGCGAACTGCGGCAGATCCGGTAGCTCCGGCCACGGTAGCTACAGGCCGAGGTCGGTCGACTTGGTCGGGACCGGGGCACGCGTGCAGCGGCTGCGTCCCGAGCGAAGCAATGATTGGCGCTCCGGGTCGTCCGGCAGGATGGTCACTCGCATCCCCGCTGCCCGCGCCCTGTACGGACATCGGTGCTGCTGCCAGGCTGGTGGGCGCGCCGACCGCCGTCGGGTTGACGAGGAGCGCCGATGGGGGCCTTGCGGGGTGTGCTTGCTGTCGCCGGGATCCGCCGTCTGCAGGCGGCCTGGTTCGGCGGTGTCGGCGCCAATTACGGCGCGCTGGTCGCGGTGTCGGTGTATGCGTTCGCCGAAAGCGGTGCTCGTGCGGTGGCGCTGTTCGGGGTGCTGCGGATCCTGCCGGCGCTGGTCCTCACGCCGATCGTGACGAGCGTGGCCGACCGGGTCCCCCGGGAGCGCCTGCTGTTCTGGACGGTGAGCGTCCGGGCCGCCGCGCTCGCGCTCGTCTGCGCCGCCATCGTCGCGGAACTGCCGTTGCTGGTCGTCCTGCTGCTGGCGGGCCTGGACAGTGCGTTCCTCGGGGTGCACCGGCCTGCCCAGAACGCGCTGCTGCCCTGGCTGGCGCGTACCCCGGACGAGTTGGCTGCCGCCAACGTCTTGTCGAGCCTGCTGGAGGGAACGGCGGTCTTCGTCGGGCCGCTGCTGGTGGGGATCGCCCTGGCCGTCAGCGGGGCCGCCGCCGCCACCGCCGTGGCGACAGCCCTCATGCTGGCCAGTGTGGGCGCCCTTGCCCGGCTGCGGGTCGCCGGCCAGCAGGTTCCGACCCGATCGGCGGGCAGCCCGTTCCGGCAGGTGGTCGACGACCTGGTGGGCGGGATACGCATCTATCCGGCGACACCGGGGACGACCACACTGCTCGGGCTTGCCTTCGCGCAGACCCTGGTGCGCGGCGCGCTGACCGTGCTCGTCGTGATCCTCGCGGTGGATGTCCTCGACATCGGCGAACCGGGGGTCGGCTGGCTCAACGCGGCGATGGGACTCGGCGGCCTGGCCGGGGGCTTCCTGGCCGTCCGGGTGGTCCGCGGTCGCTGGCTGGCCAGATGGGCCGCACTGGGCGTGGGCGCCTGGGGACTGCCCCTGGTCCCGCTCGTCGCGGTCGACTGGGTCCCCGCGGCCCTCGGGCTGTTCGCGCTGGTCGGCGTCGCCAATGCGGTGCTGGACGTCGGGCAGTTCACGGCGCTGCAGCGCGTGCTCCCGGCCGCCGCCATCGGTCGGGCGCTGGGCGTGCTGGAGACCGTGGTGCTGGTCGGCATCGGACTGGGCGCTGCCCTCGCCCCGGCGGCGCTCACCGTGACCGATGTGCGAGGGGTGTTCCTGGGGGCCGGCCTGTTCCTTGTCGTCGCCGCGGCGGCGGGATGGCGCACCACCGCCCTCATCGACCAAGGCCTGCCGGTCCCCGGCCCGGAGGTTTCCCTGCTGCGCAGGCTGCCGATATTCGCACCACTACCGCTCGCCACCGTCGAATACCTCGCCACCCGTCTCCAGCAGGCCCACTTCGACGAAGGTGCCGTCATCATCCGGGAAGGTGAACCCGGCGCCCACTTCCACATCATCGTCGAGGGCGAAGCGGTCGCCTCGGTGGCAGGTCGACCCCTGCGCACGATGGGTCCAGGGGACGGCTTCGGAGAGATCGCCCTGCTCCGAGACATTCCCCGCACCGCCACCGTCGTCACCCGCGGCGACCTACGGACCGTGACCTTGCATCGGACGGAGTTTCT
>JBJMII010000093.1:0-27355 GCA_045806925.1 Mycobacteriales bacterium | reverse complement strand
GCCGGCTTGAGCCGGGCCAGCGAGTCGACCGTGGTGTCCGCCCGGATCCCCTCGTCCTCGCGGAACTCGATCGGGTCGCCCTTCCGCTGCGGGATCCGGACCGGCACGATCTCCTCGTCGAACAGCCCGTTCTTCTGGGCCTCGGCGGCGCGCTGGTGCGACCGCGCGGCGAACTCGTCCTGCTCCTCCCGGGAGATGTCCAGCCCCCGGTTGTGCCGCTCGGTGGACTCCCCCATCGCGACACGGTCGAAGGCGTCGGTGAGCCCGTCGTACGCCATCGCGTCGAGCAGCTGCACCGAGCCGTACTTGAAGCCGTGCCGGGAGCCGGGCAGCAGGTGCGGCGCGTTGGTCATCGACTCCATCCCGCCGGCCACCACCACGTCGAACTCGCCGGCCCCGATCAGCTGGTCGGCCAGCGCGATCGCGTCCAGCCCGGACAGGCAGACCTTGTTGACCAGCAGCGAGGGCACCGTCATCGGGATGCCGCCGGCGACCGCGGCCTGCCGGGCCGGCAGCTGCCCGGCGCCGGCCTGCAGCACCTGGCCCAGGATCACGTAGTCGACCTGGTCGCCGGTGATGCCGGCGCGCTCCAGCGCGGCCTCGATGGCGATGCCGCCGAGGTCGGTCGCGGCGAAGTCCTTGAGCGAGCCGAGCAGCCGTCCCATCGGCGTCCGAGCACCGCTGACGATCACGGATCCGGGCATGGCGGGCCTCCCGAGCTCGAGCGCTGGCGTCACCCCGACTTTACCGGCGGCGGCGGCGATCAGGCTGTGACCGAGCGCACCCCTGCGACCGGGGTCACCGCGCTACCGTCGGCGCGTGTTCACCCGTGTCGACCACGTGGGCATCGCCGTCGCGGACCTGGACGAGGCGATCGCCTGGTACGCCCGGACCTTCGACGTGCGCTGCGTGCACCAGGAGGTGAACGAGGAGCAGGGCGTGCGGGAGGCGATGCTCGCCGTCGGGGACGGCGAGACCCGGATCCAGCTGCTGGCCCCGCTGCGGCCGGACTCGACGATCGCGAAGTTCCTGGACCGGTCCGGTCCCGGCGTCCAGCAGGTGGCGTACACGGTGGACGACGTGGAGGCGGTGGCGGCGACGCTGCGGGAGCGCGGGCTGCGGGTCCTCTACGACACCGCACGCCGCGGCACCGCCGGCTCCCGGGTCAACTTCGTGCACCCCAAGGACGCCGGCGGCGTGCTGGTGGAGCTCGTCCAGCCCGCTCCGCGGCGATGAGGGCGGACGCCGAGCTGTGCACCCGCACCGTCAAGCACTTCCCCATGTTCGAGGCGCTGGAGGCGCCGTACTGAGGGTGCGGCCGGTCGGGTGGGGGGCCACGCTGGTCGAGCTGGCGTCGTCCGCCGAGGTCAGGGCCGCGTACGGGCGGCTGGCGGGGCTGCGGGCGGCCGGCCGGCTGCCCGGGGTGGTCGAGCTGGTGCCGGCGGCGCGCACCGTGCTCGTCGAGGGGGCGGCGCCGGATCTCACCGAGCTGCTCGCGGACCTGGCGGCGGAGCAGGCGGAGGTCGCCGGGCGCGCCGTGCAGCTCCCGGTGAGGTACGACGGGCCGGACCTGGCGGAGGTGGCCGGGCTCGCCGGCCTGACCGGGGCCGAGGTCGTCCGCAGGCACGCCGCCGCCGACTACACCGTCGCCTTCTGCGGCTTCGCGCCCGGCTTCGGCTACCTCACCGGGCTGCCGGCCGAGCTGCAGGTGCCGCGGCGGGCGACCCCGCGCCCGGCGGTGGACGCGGGCGCGGTCGGGATCGCCGGCGAGTTCGCCGGGGTCTACCCCCGCCGCTCACCCGGCGGCTGGCAGCTGCTCGGCCGCACCGACGCGGTGCTCTGGGACCCCGACCGGGACCCGCCGGCGCTGCTCAGCCCCGGCACGAAGGTCCGGTTCACCCCGTGCTGACCGTGCTCAGGGCCGGTCCGCTCACCACCGTCCAGGACCTCGGCCGGCCCGGGTACGCCCACCTCGGGGTCCCGCGCTCCGGTGCGGCGGACCGCCCGGCACTGCGGCGGGCCAACCGGATGGTCGGCAATCCGGAGGACGCGGCGGGCCTGGAGACCACCCTGCTCGGCACCAGGGTCCGGCTCGAGGCGGACCGCTGGGTCGCGGTCACCGGCGCCGGGGCCGAGGTGAGCGTCGACGGGCGGCCGGTCCGGTCGCCGTTCGAGGTCAGGGCCGGCGCCGCGCTGAGGGTCGGCACCGCCCGCCGCGGCCTGCGCTCGTACCTGGCCGTGGGCGGCGGGATCGCGGTCCCGGAGGTGCTCGGCAGCCGCAGCACCGACCGGCTGTCCGGGCTCGGCCCGGCCCCGCTGCGGGACGGCGACAGGCTCCCGCTCGGGCCGCCGACCGACCCCGGGGTCCCGGAGGACGAGCCGGAGCTGCCGGCCGAGCCGGTGCTGCGGCTGCGGACCGGCCCACGCGCGGACTGGTTCGCCGGCACCGGCCCGCTGACCGCCGGCGCGTACACGGTCGGCACCGACAGCGACCGCATCGGCCTGCGCCTGGACGGCCCGCGGCTGACCCGCGTCCGGCACCAGGAGCTGCCCAGCGAGGGCCTGGTCCTCGGCGCGGTCCAGGTACCGGCCGACGGCCGGCCGGTGCTCTTCCTCGCCGACCACCCGACCACCGGCGGCTACCCGGTGGTCGGCGTCGTCCACCCGGACGACGTCCCGCTGGCCGCCCAGGCCCGGCCCGGCGGCCGGCTGCGCTTCCAGCTGGTGGCCGACCACCCTGTGCAGTAGGTCACCCACCCTCGTCAGGGCCGTCTACTCCCCGGTAACGTCCCGCCACACCACCAGCCGGGAGGTGCCGCCGTGTCCGACGACATCAAGGCGATCCGCGACGCGATCCTCGCCGGCGAGGCCGCTGTGCTCGGCGACCTGCCGGTGCCGGAGTCCTACCGCGGGGTGGTGGTCCGCGAGGCCGAGGCCGGCATGTTCGACGGCCTGCCCACGCCGGAGAAGGACCCGCGGCTGTCCCTGCACGTCGACGAGGTGCCCACGCCGGAGCTCGGCCCCGGCGAGGCGCTGGTCGCGGTGCTGGCGAGCGCGGTCAACTACAACACCGTCTGGACGTCGATCTTCGAGCCGCTGTCCACCTTCGGCTTCCTCAAGCGGTACGGCCGGCTGTCCGAGCTGACCCGCCGGCACGACCTGCCGTACCACGTGGTCGGCTCCGACCTGGCCGGCGTGGTGTTGCGCACCGGACCCGGGGTGACGCGGTGGAAGGCGGGCGACGAGGTGGTGGCGCACTGCCTGTCGGTGGAATTGGAGGACGCCGCCGGGCACGACGACACGATGCTCGACCCGGAACAGCGGATCTGGGGCTTCGAGACCAACTTCGGCGGGCTGGCCGAGCTGGCCCTGGTCAAGACCAACCAGCTGATGCCGAAGCCGGCGCACCTGACCTGGGAGGAGGCGGCGGCTCCGGGGCTGGTCAACTCGACCGCGTACCGGCAGCTGGTGTCCCGGCACGGGGCGCAGCTGAAGCAGGGCGACACGGTGCTGGTGTGGGGCGCGTCCGGCGGCCTCGGCTCGTACGCGACCCAGCTGGTGCTCAACGGCGGCGGCATCCCGGTCTGCGTGGTGTCCTCCCCGGAGAAGGCGGAGATCTGCCGGCGGATGGGCGCCGAGCTCATCATCGACCGGTCCGAGCAGACCGGCGAGGGCTACCGCTTCTGGAAGGACGAGCAGACCCCCGACCCGGAGGAGTGGAAGCGCCTCGGCGCCCGCATCCGGGAGCTCACCGGCGGCGACGACCCGGACATCGTCTTCGAGCACCCGGGCCGGGAGACTTTCGGCGCCAGCGTCTACGTGGCCCGGCGCGGCGGTGTCATCGTCACCTGCGCGTCCACCTCGGGCTACGAGCACGAGTACGACAACCGCTACCTGTGGATGCACCTCAAGCGGATCGTCGGCTCGCACTTCGCCAACTACCGGGAGGCCTGGGAGGCCAACCGGCTGATCGCCAAGGGGCTGGTGCACCCGACGCTGTCCCGGGCGTACGCGCTGGCGGAGACCGGGCAGGCGGCCTACGACGTGCACCGCAACCTGCACCAGGGCAAGGTCGGCGTGCTCTGCCTGGCGCCGGCCGAGGGTCTCGGCGTCCGCGACCAGGCGTTGCGCGACCGGCACCTGCCGGCGATCACGAGGTTCCGCAACGTCTGACCCGCCGCTGCGTTCTTCCGGGTGCCGACGGTGTCGACGGTGCCGACGAGTGGAACGATGAGGGCCATGGACCGCCGCGAGCAGCAGACCGAGCTCCTGCCCCTGCTGGAGGGGGCGACCACATTCGACGTCGTGCTGCGCGGATACGACCGCCACCAGGTGCACGAGCACGTGGAGCGGACCGAGGCCGACCTGCGGATCGCCGTCGCCGAGCGGGACGCGGTGGCGGCCCGCACCGCCGAGCTGGCCGGGCAGGTGGCCGCCGCGCACACCGAGATCGACGCCTTGCACGCCCGCCTGGAACAGGTGTCCGCCACCTCCGCACTGGACGACGTCAGCGACCGGATCCGGTCGATGCTGTCGCTCGCCCAGCAGGAGGCGGCGGAGATCCGCGGCCGGGCCCAGCAGCAGGCGTCCGAGCTGCAGTCCCGCTTCGACCAGCTCAACCGGGAGGTGGCCGGCCGGCTCAGCACCGTGGAGGCGACCTCGGCGGAGAAGCTGGCCAGCGCCGAGCAGGAGGCCGGCGCCATGCTGGCGGATGCCGAGCGCAGGTCGGCGGCGCTGCTCGCGGATGCCGAGCAGCGGTCCGCGGCCCTGCTGGCCGAGGCGGAGCAGCGGTCGGCGGCGCTGACCGCCGAGGCGGAGAAGGTGTCCGCCGAGGCCACGGCGACCGCCGCGGCGCTGACCGGGGAGGCGGCCGAGCGGCGACAGCAGGCCGACGCGGAGGCGGAGGCCAAGCGGAGGCAGGCGAACGAGGACTTCGAGATCGCGCTGCGGCTGCGCCGCACCCAGGAGGCGGAGGCCGACGAGCGGCGCCGGGAGGCGACGCGCCGGGAGGCCGAGCGGCAGCGCGCCGCGGCGGACCGGGCCGCGGAGGAGCGGCTCGCGACCGCCCGCGCCGAGGCCGACCGGATCGTCGGCGAGGCCCATGCCCGGGCGCAGGAACTCGCCACGGTGCGGTCGACCGTGCTCAACCAGCTGTCCGCGGTGCGCGGCATCCTGGACCGGGTGCCGATCGCGGCGTCCGCGTCGCCGGAGGAGTGGCCGGCCCGGGAGAGGCGAGCCGACCCGGGGGTTCCGCCCGCCCACCGCTGACCGCTGCCCGTAGGCTCCCCGGCGGGCGGGCCGAGCAGGGAGGCGACGGGTGAGCGACGACGGCCGGAAGGACCGCGGCGGCCCGGACGCCGACCGGGCCGCCGCACGCGCCCGGGACGCGGCCGGCCACGCCGAGGCGGAGCGCCACCGGACCGCCGAGCTGCGGGACGACGTGGTCGGCCGGCGCGGCGACCCGGCCGGCCGGGACGCCGAGGCGGCGAGCGTCCAGGCGCAGGAGGCCGCCCGCGCCCAGGCGCAGGAGGCAGCCCCGGACCAGGCCGCCGGGTGGCTCGGGGGCGACCCGCTGATGGACGAGGAGCTGCGGGCCGAGGAGGCCGGGGTCGACGACGCCAACCCGCTCGGCCGGCCGGGCCGGCCGATGAACCGGTTCTCCCCGTTCCGGGTCGGCTTCGCCTTCACCACCGGCGCCGGCCTGGCGTACCTGCTCTACCAGGCGCTGGCCAACGCCCGGTCGGTGCTGGTGCTGGTGCTGGTCGCGGCGTTCCTGGCGATCGGCCTCAACCCGACGGTCACCCGGCTGGAGCGGATGGGCATCCGCCGCGGCGGCGCGGTCGCCATCGTCTTCCTCGGCGTGCTCGCCTTCTTCGCGGCCTTCGGCTACGCGGTGCTCCCGCCGGTGGTGACCCAGGTCGCCAACTTCGTCGAGGCGCTGCCCGGCTACGTCCGCGACCTGCAGAACAACCGGACGATCAACGACCTGGACCAGCGCTTCGGGCTGGTGGACCGGCTCAACGACTACGTCAGCGGCGACCTCGGCCGGCAGGTGGCGGGCAACATCGTCGCGATCGGGCAGCAGCTGGCCGGCCTGGTCTTCAAGGGCCTGACCATCCTCATCCTCACGCTCTACTTCCTGTCCTCGTTCAACGCGATCAAGCAGACCGCGTACCGGCTGGTGCCGCGCAGCCGGCGGGCCCGGGTGACGCTGATCGGCGACGAGATCCTGGGCCGGGTCGGCGGCTACGTGGCCGGCGCGGTGGTGGTGGCGCTGATCGCCGGGACCGCGACCCTGGTCTGGGTGAGCGCGCTGGGCATCCCGTACCCGCTGGCGCTGGCGCTGATCGTGACGATCACCGACATCATCCCGCTGATCGGCGCGACCATCGGCGCCGTCATCGTGACCGCGGTGGCCTTCTTCGTGTCGCTGCCGGTCGGGATCGCCACCGGCGTCTTCTTCATCGTCTACCAGCAGGTGGAGAACTACGTCGTCTACCCGCGGGTGATGAGCCGGTCGGTCGACGTCAATCCTGCCGCGGCCATCGTGGGGGCGCTGGTGGGCGGTACCCTGCTGGGGTTCGTGGGGGCGCTGCTGGCGGTGCCGGCGACGGCGGCGATACAGCTGATCCTGCGGGAGGTCCTGGTGCCACGCCAGGACGCACAGTGACAGTTTTGATGCCGACAGTTCGATGCCGACGGTTCGATGCCGACAGTTTGTACCCGACAGTTTGTACGCCCTGAACGTAGACCGGGATGGGGAGCATGTCCGACCGCACGACCGACCTGAGCTACCTGACCGACGTCGGCGTCAACCACGGCTTCGACGTGGCGCTGCGCGGCTACGACCGCCGGCAGGTGGACGACTACCTCGCCCAGCTGGAGAGCGAGCTGGCGACCCTGCGGCACGAGCGGGAGTCCGCCGGCGACCGGGTCGGCATGCTGGAGCAGCGGCTGGAGGAGCTGCAGATCGAGCTGCAGACCGCGCAGCGCAAGGTCGCCGAGTTCGAGCCGTCGTACGCGGGGCTCGGCGCGCGGGTGGAGAACATCCTCCGGCTCGCCGAGGAGGAGGCGATGAGCCTGCGCTCCGACGCCGCGGCGCACGGCGACCGGGTCCGCGGGGCGGCCGAGGAGGACGCGAAGCGGATCCGCTCCGAGGCCGAGCGGGAGGCCCGCGACATCGTGGGCGCCGCCGACCGGGAGGCCGGGCAGCGCCGGGCCGCCGCGATCGGCGAGGCGGAGGCGATGCGGTCCGAGGCCGGCAAGGACGCGTCGGCGATCCGGGCCGAAGCGGCCAGCGAGCTGGAGGAGGCCCGGGCGAAGGCCGCCCAGGCGGCGAAGGACTTCGAGACCACCCTGCACCGCCGCCGCGACCAGGCCGAGCAGGAGCTGTCCGCGCGGCTGGCCCAGGTGGAGCGCCGGCTCACCGAGACGACCGATGCCGCCGAGCAGGTCAAGCGGGAGGCCGACGCGCACCGGTCGGAGAGCGAGCGGCGGGCCGCGCAGATCCTCGACTCGGCCCGGCGGCAGGCCGAGACGGTGGTCGCGGACGCGACCTCCAAGGCGGTCCGGCAGCGCTCCGAGGTGGAGCGCGAGCTGGCCACGCTGGTGCGCCGCCGGGACAGCGTGCAGGCCCAGCTGCAGAACGTGCGGGAGATGCTGGCCACGATGACCGGCGCCTCGGCGGGCGGCGAGGAGGAGCCGGACGGCGACCAGCCGCGGGACTGAGCCGCGGTCAGACGATCTCGTCGAGCGCGGCGAGGTCCTGCGGGGTCGGCTGCCACTCACCGGCGCCCGCGTTCCTCCGGACCTGCTCCGGCGAGGTCGCGCCGGCGATCACCGACGCCACCGCCGGCCGCGCGGCCAGCCAGCCGATCGCGACGTCGATCATCTCCAGCCCGCGGTCGGCCGCGAACCGCGCCAGCCGGTCCAGCACGTCCCACGGCGCCGAGGAGTGCAGCTCGCGCTTGCGGTCACCGATCCGGGTGCCCGCCGGCGGCGGCAGGTCCCGGGCGTACTTGCCGGTCAGTAGCCCGTTCGCCAGCGGGAAGAACGGCAGCAGGCCCACCCCGTACGCCGCGCAGGCCGGCGCCAGCTCGGCCTCGACGCCGCGGTCGAGCAGGTTGTACTCGTTCTGCGCGCTGACGAAGCGCTGCACGCCGGCCTCGCGAGCCGCGTGGTCGGCCTGCGCCACCTGCCAGCCGGCGAAGTTGGACGACCCGACGTAGCCGACCTTGCCCGCCCGGACCAGCTCGTCCAGCGCGGCCAGGGTCTCCTCGATCGGGGTGACACCGTCCGGCCGGTGGTACTGGTACAGGTCGACGTGGTCGGTGCGGAGGCGCCGCAGCGACGCCTCGACGGCCCGGCGGAGGTAACGGCGGGACCCCCGCGCGCCCCAGTCCGGCCCGTTGACGCCCCGCATGTCCATGCCGAACTTGGTGGCCAGCACGACGTCGTCCCGCCGCCCCTCCAGCACCTCGCCCAGGATCTCCTCGGACTCGCCGGGACGGCTCCCGTACGTGTCCGCGACATCGAGCAGCGTGATGCCGGCATCGAGCGCCGCGTCGAGCACTTTGCGGCTGGCCGCGACATCGAGGGTCCGGCCCAGGTTGTTGCAGCCCAGACCGACCACCGAGACGGTCAGCCCGGACCTGCCGAGCGGGCGGTAGCGCACCCGCCAACCCTATGCCGGCGGGCCGGTCCGGCTCAGATCGCGGTCTGCCCGCCGTCGACCACCAGCACCTGCCCGGTCATGAACGACGACGCGTCGCTGGCCAGGAAGACCGCCGGCCCGGCCATCTCCTCCGCCCGCCCCCAGCGGCCCATCGGGATCGTCGAGGTCAGCCCGGCCGAGGCCCGCTCGTCCTGCCAGAGGTTGCGGTTGAGCTCGGTGGCGGTCCAGCCCGGGCACAGCGCGTTGACCCGGACGCCGGCGGACGCCCACTCGACCGCGAGCGACCTGGTCAGCGAGATCAGCGCCGCCTTGGACGCCCCGTACGGCGAGAGGGCCGGGGTCGCGCCCAGGCCGGCGACGCTGGCGACGTTGACCACCGAGCCGCTGCCGCGCTCCAGCAGGTGCGGCGCGACCGCCTGCAGCACGTGCACCACGGACTCCACGTTGAGCCGCATGACCTTCTCCCAGCCGGCGAAGCGCAGCCGGGTGAACGGGACCATGAAGGCGGTGCCGCCGGCGTTGTTCACCACCACGTCGAGGTGACCGAGACCCTCGATCGCCGCGGCCGCCATGCCGCGGACGGACTCGACGTCGGTGACGTCGGCGGGCAGCACCACCGCGCGCCGGCCCAGCTCGCCGATCTCGGCCGCGACCTTCTCCAGCGCCTCCGCGTTGCGACTGTTCAGCGCGACGTCGGCACCGTGCCGCGCCAGGGCGACGGCGATCTCCGCTCCGATCCCGCGCGAGGCACCGGTGACGAGGGCGGTCTTCCCGGTCAGGTCGAAGCTCATGGCCGCACCCTAGCGGCGGCTGCTACCCGCGGGTAGGCCGGCGACCCCGGGACGGCCGGGCCGCCCGCCGGTCGCGGGCCCGCCAGCACGCGGCGTGCCAGTGCCGCCGGTCCGCCAGCCGCGCCGGCGTGGACCCCGCCGCCTGCGGGTCGGCCACCTGCGGATCGGC
The DNA here is from genome assembly GCA_045806925.1 of Mycobacteriales bacterium. Classification (GTDB taxonomy): domain Bacteria; phylum Actinomycetota; class Actinomycetes; order Mycobacteriales; family CADCTP01; genus CADCTP01. The sequence continues at coordinate 17,721 of JBJMII010000093.1, read as the reverse complement.
CGCGGGCCAGGCCACCACATGCGGCGTCGCCGGGCGGATCTGCTGGTCGCAGCCGGGGCACCGGTACGGCCTGGTGCTGGCCGAGCCGGTGATGCGGCGGACCACGTAGTCCTCGCCGCGCCACTCCTCCACCGACTCGACGCCCACCTCGACAGCGTAGGCGGAGCGCCACGGTGACTTCCGGACACATCGTGCGGGGCCGCCCGGCCTACCGGGTCGAGTGGTCCCGGAAGCCCTTGCCCGCCTTGCGGCCGAGGTAGCCGGCGGTGACCAGGTGCTCGAGCAGCGGCGCCGGTGCGAAGCCCGGCTCCCGGAACTCCTCGTAGAGGGTGCGCTGGATGGCCAGCGCGACGTCCAGCCCGACCACGTCCAGCAGCGCGAACGGCCCGAGCGGGTAGCCGCAGCCGACCACCATCGCCGCGTCGATGTCGTCCGCCGACGCGTAGTTCGCCTGCAGCATCTTCACCGCGTCGTTCAGGTACGGGAAGAGCAGCGCGTTGACGATGAAGCCGGCGCGGTCGCCGCAGGTGACCGGCTGCTTGCCGAGCCGCTCGCAGAAGGCCAGCGCGGTCGCCACCGTGTCCTCCGCGGTGGTCACCGTGCGCACCACCTCGACCAGCAGCATCACCGGCGCGGGGTTGAAGAAGTGCAGGCCGACCACGTCCCCGGGGCGGCCGGTCGCGGCGGCGCACTCGACCACCGGCAGGCCGGACGTGGTGGTGGCGAGCACCGCGCCCGGCCGGACGATCTCGTCCAGGTTGGAGAAGAGCGCCTGCTTCACCGACAGCTCCTCGACCACGGCCTCCACCACCAGGTCCCGGTCGGCCAGGTCGTCCAGCCTGGTGGACGCCGTGATGCGGGCCAGCGCCGCGGCCCGGTCCGGCTGTGTCAGCTTGCCGCGCTGCACCGCCTTCTCCATCGACCGGCGGACCGCGGCCAGCACCCGGCTGGCCTGCTCCTGGCCGCGGGCGACGAAGGTGACGTCGTAGCCGGCCTTCGCGCAGACCTCGACGATGCCGGTGGCCATCGTGCCGGAACCGACCACGCCGACCCGCGCGACCGACCGGGCCTGCTCGGTCGCCGCCGGCCCGGACGGCGTCGCCGCGTCCGCGACCACCTCCGGTGACCCGGGCGCCGCGTACGTGTAGAAGCCCCGGCCGGTCTTCCGGCCGAGCAGCCCGGCGCTGACCATCTGCCGCAGGATCGGCACCGGTGCCTGCAGCCGGTCCCGGGACTGCCGGTACATCGTGTCCAGGATCTCGTACGCGGTGTCCAGGCCGATCAGGTCGAGCAGCGCGAGCGGGCCCATCGGCAGCCCGCAGCCGAGCTTCATCGCCGCGTCCAGGTCCTCGCGGGTGGCGTACCGGGACTCCAGCATGGAGGCGGCGTGGTTGAGGTAGCCGAAGAGCAGCGCGTTGGCGATGAAGCCGGCCTTGTCCCCGATGGTGACGTCGACCTTGCCGAGCCGCTGGGCCAGCGCCTCGACGTCGGCGACCACCTCCGGCTCGGTGACCACGGTGCGGACCACCTCGACCAGCTTCATCACCGGCGCCGGGTTGAAGAAGTGCATCCCGACGACCTTGCCCGGCCGGTGCGTCGCCACCGAGATCTCGGTCACCGACAGCGACGAGGTGTTGGTGGCCAGGATGGTGTCCGGCGGGCAGATCGCGTCCAGCCGGGCGAAGATCTCCCGCTTGAGCTCCGGCCGCTCCGGGACCGCCTCCACCACCAGCTCGGCGTCCTTGACGTCGTCGATGTCCGTGCCGAAGGTGATCCGGCCGATCAGCTCGGCCTGCTCGGCATCGGTCAGCTTGCCGCGCTGCACCGCGCGGCCGGTGGACCCCTCGATCTGGCCGCGGCCGCGGTCCAGCGCCTCGGCGTCCTTCTCGACCGCGACCACGTCCAGCCCGCTGCGAGCGAACACCTCCGCGATGCCGGCGCCCATGGTGCCGAGCCCGACCACACCCACGGTGGAGAAATGCCGTCCCATCCTGGGAGTCTGGCACGGCGACGGCCGAGCGCGGTGCTCCCCGCGACGAAGGCCACATCCCCCGGTCAGGGCCGCGGGAGGTACCGCAGGGCGGCGGGGTCGGTGACGATCGCGGTGAGCTCGTCCAGGGTGCGGGCCATCCGCTCGAAGGCGCCCTCCGCCGGCGAGGGGTTGGTGTAGGTGAGGAAGAGGCCGACCGCCCGGCCGTCCGGGTAAACCCGGTAGGCCTCGCGACCAGCCTGCCGGCCTTCTTCGTAGTAGAAGTCTCGCTGGTCGACCAGCGACCCGTCGGGCAGCGTCGAGCGGCGGCAGGCCACGTACTCGATCCATTCGCTGTTCTGGCACGGCTCGCTGTCGGGCAGCCGCTCCCAGCGGGTGATGGTGGCGGTGAGCGTCTGCGCGCCCGGCTCGGGGCGCTCGCCCGGGGGCGCCCGGTCCGGGAGGTAGATCTCGGCCTGGTTGTGGGTGTGCGTCGGGACGAACCCGGAGTCCTTCTGCTCCGCGCACTCCCGGCCCCACCAGCTCGGCACCGGTCCGGCCGGCAGGCCGAGCTCGCCGCGCACCCAACGCGCCCAGGCGCGCGCGCCGGCGTCCTTCCCGTCCCGGAACACGGCCCGGCAGTGCGGGCCGCTGGGCGTCGGCGGCGCGGTCGGGGACGCGGTCGGTGCCGGCCCGGTCGGCGGGGCGGCGGACGGGTGCGCCCCCACCGCGATCGCGCTGGCCACCAGCACGGCGGCGACCGACGCGGCGCCGGCCAGCACGGTGCGCCGGCGCCGGCGGACCGCCCGGGCCCGGGCGACCACCCCGGCCGCCGGCGGCTCCTCCGGCTCGGTTTCCGGCAGGTACGCCGCGAGCAGCGCGCGGCCCTCGTCCTCGTCCACTGTGGTCACCTCCCCGGCCGCGGTGCGACGTGCTCGCGCAGCGCCGCGAGGCCGCGCGAGGCCTGGCTCTTCACCGTGCCCGGCGCGACCCGCAGCAGCGCCGCGGTCTGCTCCACCGACAGGTCCTCCCAGTAGCGCAGCACCACCACCGCCCGCTGCTGGGCCGGCACCGCGCGCAGTGCCGCGGACAGGTCGACCCGGTCGTCCGGCGAGCCGGTCACCGGCTGGGGGCGGTCCGGCAGCGCCCCCACCGGCTGCTCCCGCCGGCGCCGCTGGCGGCCGAGGAACTCGTTGACCAGCACCCGGCGGGCGTACGCGTGCGCGCTGTCCGCCCGCACCCGGCCCCAGGCGAGGTAGAGCCGGACGAACGCCGACTGGGTCAGGTCCTCGGCCTCGTGCCAGTCGCCGCAGAGCAGGTACGCCGTGCGCCGGAGCGCCCGGTACCGCGCCGCGTAGTACGCGACGAACCCGTCCGCGTCGGTGGTCCGCATCCCCCTCCTCGGTCACCCTTCTCCATGCGGGCGACCGGACGCAGGTTCAACGACGGCGGCGGGGCGGCCGGCCGTAGACCACGCCGAGGATCATTCCCAGCCGCTTGACCGCGGCCGGGTGCCGGTCGAAGCGGGTCACCTCGACGACCGACGGGAAGCGCTGCCGGGTGATCGCCTTGGACCGGGCGAACTCGCGCAGCCCGTCCTCGCCGTGGATCCGCCCGAAACCCGAGTCGCCGACCCCGCCGAAGGGCAGCGCGCCCACCCCGCAGAAGGTGAGCACCGAGTTGACGCTGGCCATCCCGGACCGCAGCCGGCGGGCGATCTCCTCGCCGCGGCGGCGGGAGAAGACCGCCGCCCCCAGCCCGTACGTGCTCGCGTTGGCCTTCTCGATCGCCTCCTCGACGTCCCGGACCCGGGTGACGGTCAGCGTCGGGCCGAAGGTCTCCTCCCGGACCGCCGCCGAGTCCTCCGGCACGTCGACCAGCACCACCGGGTCCGCGTACGGCGGGCGGACCGAGCCGGCGCCGCCGACCACCGCGCGGCCGCCCCGGTCCAGCGCGTCGGTGACGTGCCTGCGGATCACGTCCAGCTGGGACGGCATGGTGGCCGGCCCGTACGCGGCCTCCCGGTCCTCGCCCGGCCGCAGCCCGGCCGCCTTGGCCGCCAGCTTCGCGACGAAGTCGTCGTAGACGTCGGTGTGCGCGTAGACCCGCTCGATGCCGACGCAGGTCTGGCCCCCGTTGGCCATGCCGCCCCACAGCGCAGCGGTGGCCGCGGCGTCCACGTCGGCGTCCGCGTCCACCACCATGGCGTCCTTGCCGCCGCACTCCAGCAGTACCGGGGTGAGCGTCTCCGCGCAGGCGGCCATGATCCTCTTCGCGGTCGCGGTCGAGCCGGTGAAGGCGATCTTGTCCACCCCGGCCCGGCACAGCGCCGCGCCGGTCTGCCCGCCGCCGGTGACCAGCTGCAGCACCGGCTGCTCCGGCACCGCCTGGGCGAACGTGCTGACCAGCCACTCGCCGACCGCCGGGGTGTACTCGGACGGCTTGAAGACCACCGCGTTCCCGGCCGCCAGCGCGTACCCGATCGAGCCCATCGGGGTGAAGACCGGGTAGTTCCACGGGCCGATCACGCCGATCACCCCGTACGGCTGGTACTCCACCGTCGCCGCGTGGTTGGCCAGCAGCAGCCCGGGCCGGACCTTGCGCCGGCCGAGCACCCGCTCGGCGTTGGCCGGCGCCCAGCTGAGGTGCTCGACGGTGCTGGCGATCTCGATGACCGCGTCGGCCACCGGCTTGCCACCCTCCCGGTGCACCAGCTCGGCCAGCTCGGCCACCTTGCCGGCCAGCAGCACCCGCCAGGCCCGCAGCCGCTCCGCCCGGCCGGCGAAGCCGAGCCCGGCCCACCAGGCCGCCGTCGCCCGCGCCCTGTCCACAGTGGACCGTACGGTGGCGGCGTCGTGCACTCGAAAGCGTCCGATCAGTTCGCCGGTCGCCGGGTCGGTGGAGTCGAAGGTCTCCACCCGACTGTCCACAGTGGTCATCGGACTCCCGTCGTCGCGGTCGGGCTCGGCTCGGTCGGGGTCGCGGCCGGCAGCGGGGCGCGGCCGCGGAGCAGGTCGGCGGCGCGCTCGGCCAGCGCGATCACCGGCGCGTTGGTGTTGCCGCGCGGCACGGTCGGCATGACGCTCGCGTCCACCACCCGCAGCCCGGCCACCCCGTGCACCTGCAGCTGCGGGTCCACCACGGCGCCGATCGCGCAGGTGCCGACCGGGTGGTAGAGCGTCTCGGTCCCGCCGCGCACCGCCTCCCGCACGTCGTCGTCCGAGCGCGCGTCCGGACCGGGCAGCCACGGCCGGTCGACGAACCGGGCCAGCGGGCCGCGGGAAGCGATGTCCTGGGCGATCCGCACCCCGGCGACCATCGTGTCCAGGTCGGCCGGGTCGGTGTAGTAGCCGGCGTCCACGGCCGGCTTCCAGCGCGGGTCGGCGGAACGCAGGGTCACCCGGCCTCGGCTGCGCACGTGCACCACGGTCGGGGCGATGGTGACGCCGAGCCCGGGCGGCGGGGTCAGCCCGTGGTCGGACGCGATCGCCGGCACCACCATGAACTGCACGTCCGGAGCCGGCAGCCCGGCCGCGGTCCGGACGAAGCCGCCGGACTCCGAGATGTTCGTGGTCAGCGGCCCGCGGTGGCTCGCGAACCAGCGCAGCATGTTCGCCGCGGTCTCCGCCGCGTGCAGGTCGGTGGTGCCGCGGGTGAACCAGCCCACCGGCACGTACGGGTGGTCCTGCAGGCCCTCCCCCACCCCGGGCAGGTCGGCGACGACCCCGATGCCGTGCTCGCGCAGCCGGCCGGCCGGCCCGATGCCGGACAGCAGCAGCAGCTGCGGGCTGTTCACCGCGCCGCCGGCCAGCACCACCTCCCGCTCGGCCCGGGCGGTCACCTCGACGCCGCGGTGCCGGTAGACCAGGCCGGTGGCCCGGCCCGCCTCGACCGCGACCCGGGTGACCAGCGCGTCGGTGCGGACGGTGAGGTTGGGCCGGCGCAGCGCCGGCCGCAGGTACGCATCCGCGGCCGACCAGCGCCGGCCGCGGCGCTGGGTGACCTGGTAGCGGCCGGCACCGTCCTGGTCGGCGCCGTTGAAGTCGTCGTTGGCCGCCAGCCCGGCGAGGGCGGCGGAGCCGAGGAACGCGTCGGTCAGCTCGTGCACCTGGCGCAGGTCCTCCACCCGCAGCGGGCCGCCGGTCCCGTGGTACGGCCCGCGGAGGCGCGCGTTGTCCTCGGCGCGCCGGAAGTACGGCAGCAGGTCGGCGTACCCCCAGCCGACCGCGCCGTGCTCGTCCCGCCAGCCGTCGTAGTCCACCCGGGCGCCGCGGATGTAGATCATCGCGTTGATCGACGAGCAGCCGCCGAGCATCCGGCCGCGCGGCCAGTAGAGCCGGCGGCCGTGCAGCTGCTTCTGCTCCTCGGTGGCGAGGTCCCAGTCGCGCTCGGTCTTGAAGAGCTTGTAGAACGCGCCCGGGATGCGGACCTCCGGCACGTCGTCCGGCGGGCCGGCCTCCAGCAGCAGCACCCGGCTGCCCGGGTCCTCGGACAGCCGGCCGGCGAGCACGCAGCCGGCGCTGCCCGCGCCGACCACGACGAAGTCGTACGAGCCGTCCATGGTCGGTCCTCCCGAGGTGTCACCGGACACCCGATACGCTACCTGCGAGTAACGTGCTGGCGACAGGCCATCGTCCGGCCGAGCCGCCGTTCGGCGGATCGGCCCAGCGGGTAGGTCAACTCCGGGGACCCGCCTGCGCCCGAGCCAGCGCCGCCGAGGAGGCCGCGATGACGACCAGCGACACCGACCGGACCGATACGGCCGGTCGCGCCGGCACCCGGCCCGTCCCGCCGGTCCGCCGCGGCGCGACGCGGTGGACGCCCTCGGCGGTGCGCCGAAGCCTGCTGCGGACCGTGGGCGCGGGCGTGCTGGTGCTGCTGCTCGGCGTGCTGGCGCTGCTCGGGCTGCGCTCGATCGCGGGCTGGCCGTCGTTCGGTGACAAGGAGATCGACCGGAGCGGGCCGGCGGTGCTCACCGCGATGCGGGACCTGTCCGAGTACCACGCGGCCGCGGGGCAGTACCAGGTGGTCATCGACATCGAGCAGGACGCGAAGTTCCTGCCGGACATCCTCAAGGGCAAGCGGACGATCTTCCTCGCGATCGGCTCGGTGGATGCCTACGTGGACTTCCGCAAGCTGGGCGACGACGCGGTGACCGTCTCCGCGGACCGCAAGTCCGTCACCGTCCGGCTGCCCCGCGCCCAGCTGTCCACGCCCAACGTGGACCCGCAGCAGAGCCGGGTGCTCAACCAGGACCTCGGCGTCATCGACCGGCTCGGCAACCTGTTCTCCGACCAGCCCAACCCGCAGAACCAGCAGATGTACCTGCTGGCGCAGCAGCGGCTCGCGGCGGCCGCCACCCAGGTCGGGCTGCAGCCGAGGGCGGAGGAGAACACCCGGGTCACGCTGGACAAGCTGATGCGGTCGCTCGGCTTCACCGACGTGAAGATCAGCTTCGTCGACGCCTCCTCGGGCGGGTAGCGTCCGCCGCCGTGGCGAGCGCTGTCTTCGACCTGTGCGACCGGTACGTGACCGGGCTCGCGGTCCTCGACCCGGTGTGGGCGACGATGCGCGGGGTGGCCGGCCCACCCGGGGCCGGCACCGACTACGGCCCGGACGGGCACGCGGCGCGCGCCGACCTCATGCGGCGCACGCTGGCCGAGCTGGCGCCGCTGCCCCGGGAGTCGGCCGCCGACGGGGCCGCCGCGGCGTTCCTGGCCGGCCGGCTGCGGGCCGAGCTGGACTGGCACGCGGCCGGTGAGCCGCTCCGGCTGCTGAGCGCTCCGTTCGGCCTGCTGGCGACTGTTCGGGACAGCGTCGAGCTGCTCGGCCGCGGTGGTGACGACCCGCAGCCGGTGCTCGCCCGGCTGACCGCGGTGCCGGCGATGCTGGCCGGCTGGCGGCGCAGCCTGGCGCTCGGCCTGGACCGCGGGCTACCCGCCGCCCGCCGGCAGGCGGTGGAGGCCGCGGACCAGGCCGACCGGTACGCGACCGGCGCCACCCACGACGAGCTGGTCCGCGGGTACGGCGACGGCCCGCTGGCCGGGGAGCTGGCCGCGGCGGCGTCGGCCGCGCACGCCGGGTACGCCGACACCGCCCGCTGGCTGCGGGAGGAGTACGCGCCGCGGGCGGCCGAGGCGGACGGCGTGGGCCCCGAGCGGCACGCCGTCGCCCGCCGGCTGGTGCTCGGCGCCGACCTCGACCCGGTGGAGTCCTACGAGTGGGCCTGGGCCGAGCTGCGCCGGGTGGAGGGCGAGCTGGCCACCGAGGCCGACCGGGTCCGGCCCGGCGCGTCCGTCGCCGAGGCGGTCGCGCTGCTGGACGGGACGGACGTGGTGGACGGCGCCGACGCGTACCGGGCCTGGCTGCAGGAGCAGCACGACCGGGCCATCGACCGGCTGGACGGGGTGCACTTCGACATCGCACCGCCGCTGCGGACGATCGACGCGACGCTCGCGGTCGGGTCCAGCTCCGGCTCGGCGTACTACACGCCGCCGGACGAGACCTTCACCCGGCCGGGGCGGACCTGGTGGCCGCTGGGCGGGCGGGACCGGTTCGGAGTGTGGGCGGAGCAGACCACCGTCTTCCACGAGGGCGTGCCGGGCCACCACCTGCAGCTCGGCCTGACCCGGGTGCTCGGCGACCGGCTGTCCCGGCACCAGCGGGTCGGCGGGGTGCCCGGGCACTCGGAGGGCTGGGCGCTGTACGCGGAGCGGCTGGCCGACGAGCTGGGCTGGTTCGAGACGCCGGGGCGGCGGCTCGGCATGCTCAAGGCCTCCGCGCTGCGGGCCGCCCGGGTGGTCATCGACATCGGCCTGCACCTCGACCTGCCACTGCCGGCCGCGGAGGCCGCCCGGCACGGCCCGAGGTGGACCTTCGAGGTGGCCACCGAGGTGCTCCGGGAGCGGGGCCGGATCGCCGCGCACCGGCTGCACCCCGAGGTGGTCCGCTACTGCGGCTGGCCGGCGCAGGCGACCGCGTACAAGCTGGGCGAGCGGGCTTGGCTGGCCGCCCGGGACGAGGCGCGGGCCCGGCTCGGCGCCGGCTTCGACCTCAAGCGATGGCACACCGGCGCGCTGGCGCTCGGGCCGGTCGAGCTGGCCGCCCTCCCCGCCGCTCTGCGCACCGCCTGACGCTCAGAACAGCCGCGTGGAGGGGTCGTCGACGCCGCGGAGCGCGTCGTAGTCGAGCGTCACGCAGGCGATGCCACGGTCGGTCGCCAGCACCCGGGCCTGCGGGGTGATCGCCTGCGCGGCGAAGATGCCGCGGACCGGGGCGAGCACCGGGTCCCGGTTCATCAGCTCCAGGTAGCGGGTGAGCTGCTCCACCCCGTCGATCTCGCCGCGCCGCTTGATCTCCACCGCGACGCTGGCGCCGGTGGGGTCCCGGCAGAGGAGGTCGACCGGCCCGATCGCGGTCGGGTGCTCCCGGCGGACCAGCCGGTAGCCGTCGCCGAGGGTGTGGATCTGCTCGGCCAGCAGCCGCTGCAGGTCCGCCTCGACCCCGTCCTTGACCAGCCCGGGGTCGGTGCCCAGCTCGTGCGAGGAGTCGTGCAGCACCTCAGCCAGCGTGACCAGCAGCCGCTCGCCGGCCCGGTTCGTCACCGTCCAGCTGCCCGGCTCCTCGCGCAGCGCGCACGGCGGGCTCATCCAGTTCAGCGGCTTGTACGCGCGGTCGTCGGCGTGGATCGACACCGACCCGTCCGCCTTGACCAGCAGCAGCCGGGGCGCCATCGGCAGGTGCGCGGTCAGCCGGCCCACGTAGTCCACGCTGCACCGGGCGACGACCAGCCTCACGGTCGACAGGCTATCGCCTCGACACACCATGCCGGCGCGGGCATTGCGCGTGCTCCAGCCGGCCGACAAGGAGACGTTGAGGTCGGGCGATGTCCGGTGGCGGAACCGTACGGCCTTCGCGCGGCTCAATCTCGTGAAGCGCGGAGAGATGGCCGGTGCCACCCCGCGCGGCATCTGGGCGATCACCGAGCGGGGTCGAGCACGAGTTGGCGACGCGGGGCCGGCGTCATGAGCGTCGGTCAACTGCGCGTCGGTGCATACGTCGACGGCTTCAACCTCTACTACCGAGCCGGGATCAGTTCCAGCAGGTTCCCGGCGCCCGACGGTGGAAGTGGCTCGACATTCGGTCACTGGTGTCCGCCTTTTTGCTCGGTGGGACGGCAGCCAGGTTGACCGGGTCGTCTACTGCACGGCTCTCCGCAACCGGGCCGGCGACCCGAGCTCCCTCGCCGATCAGCGCACGTATCTCGAGGCGCTGAAGGTGAGCGGCAGTGTGGATCACATCGAGTACGGCAGCTACGTCTCGCGGGTGAAGAACGGGCTTCTCCTCGATGGGCGAAGAGTGCGAGTGGTCAACACCCAACCCGGTTCTCCGCGTCAGCGGGGGCCGGGTCTTTCGTCGCACTCCGTCGATGGGAGCGCCGCAACCGCGACATAGGGCGATGCGGCACAGTGACCGTGTGGATCCCGAGCCGCTCACCCCGCTGCCCCCGCACGACCCGGGACGTAGCGTCTTCAGCCAGCAGTGGCGGCAGGTCGCGTTCCTGCACTGGGCGGTCGAGCCCGCCGCTGTCGCGCCGCTGCTGCCGCCCGGCACCCGGCCCGACCTGCTCGACGGCCGCACCTACGTCGGCCTGCTGGCCTTCCGGGGGGTGCGGGCCGGCGTCCTCGGCAGCCCGGGGCTGCCGTACCTCGGCACGTTCCCCGAGGTGAACGTCCGGCTCTACTCGGTGGACGCGGACGGCCGCCGGGGGATCGTCTTCCGCTCGCTGGACGCGTCCAGGCTGCTGCCGGTGCTGGTGGCCCGCGGGGTGGCCCGGCTGCCGTACCAGTGGTCGGCGATCCGGGTGACCGGCAGCGGGGAGCGCTGGCACTACCAGGTGCGGCGGCGCTGGCCGGGACCGCGCGGGCTGTCCGGCGAGCTGACCGTGCAGGTCGGCGAGCGGCTGGCGGAGCCGTCGCCGTTGGACCTCTTCCTCACCGCGCGCTGGCGGCTGCACCAGACCGCCTGGGGCCGCACGCTGCAATGGCCGGTGGAGCACGAGGAGTGGCCGCTGCACCGGGCCGAGGTGGTCCGGCTGTCCGACCATCTGGTCGCCGCCGCCGGGGTCCCGGTCGACCGCCCGCCCGACACCGTGCACTGGTCGCCGGGCGTGGCCGCCCGCTTCGGCCCCCGCCGCCGCGTCCCCCGCCCCTGACGGCACCGCGTCGCGGGCGACGGACAACCTGAAACAGAACCGGTGGTCTCGTTGGGAGTACGGCCCGGGCCCGCGACGAACGCCGGGAGTCAGGGCAGGTTGTGGGTGGTGCGGATCAGGGTGACGATCTCGTCGAGGATGGCGGTCAGGCCGTAGTCCTTGGGAGTGAAGACGCGGGCGACCCCGGTCGCCCGCAGGGCGGCAGCGTCGGCCGGCGGGATGATGCCGCCGACCACGACCGGCACGTCGTCCAGCCCGGCGCCGCGCAGCCCGTCCAGCACCGGCGCGACGACCTCGCGGTGCGAGCCGGACAGCACGGACAGCCCGACCACGTCCACGTCCTCCTCGACCGCGGCGGCGACGATCTGCGCCGGGGTCAGCCGGATGCCCTGGTAGACGACCTCGAAGCCGACGTCCCGGGCCCGGACCGCGATCTGCTCGGCGCCGTTGGAGTGCCCGTCCAGCCCGGGCTTGCCGACCAGCATCCGCAGCCGCGGCCGGCCGAGCCCGGCCGCGGTGCTGTGCACCCGCTCCCGTACCGCAGCGATCTCGGTGGCGTCGGACCCGGGTGCGGACGCACCGGACACCCCGGTGGGTGCCCGGTACTCCCCGAAGACCTCCCGCAGCACGCCGGCCCACTCGCCGGTGGTGACCCCGGCACGGGCGCAGCGCAACGTCGGCGGCACCAGGTTGGCCTCGGTCTTGGCGGCCTCCCGCAGCCGGTCGAGCGCGTCGGCCACCGCCGCCGCGTCCCGGCCGGCCCGCCAGTCCCGGACGGCGGCGACCGCGGCCGCCTCGACCGCGGGGTCGACGGTCTGCACCGCGGTGTCCAGGTCTGCGGTCAGCGGGCTCGGCTCGGTCTCGGTGAACCGGTTGACCCCGACCACGACGTCCTCGCCGGACTCGACCCGCCGGCGCCGTTCGGCCAGCGACGCCACCAGCTGCGTCTTCATGTAGCCGGACTCGACCGCGGCGATCGTGCCGCCGAGCTCCTGCACCCGGTCCATCTCGGCCCGGGCACCGGCCACGATGGACGCCACCTTCGCCTCGACCACCTGCGAGCCGGCGAACAGGTCGCCGTACTCCAGCAGGTCGGTCTCGTACGCGAGCACCTGCTGGAAGCGCAGCGACCACTGCTGGTCCCACGGCCGGGGCAGCCCGAGCGCCTCGTTCCAGGCCGGTAGCTGCACCGCCCGGGCGCGCGCGTCCCGGGACAGCGTCACGCCGAGCATCTCCAGCACGATGCGCTGCACGTTGTTCTCCGGCTGCGCCTCGGTCAGGCCGAGCGAGTTGACCTGCACCCCGTACCGGAAGCGCCGCTGCCGAGGGTCGGTCACCCCGTAGCGCTCGGCCACCAGCGAGTCCCACAGCTGCCCGAACGCGCGCAGCTTGCACATCTCCTCGACGAACCGCACCCCCGCATTGACGAAGAAGGAGACCCGCGCGACCACCTCGCCGTTGCGATCGTCGGGCAGCTGTTCGCTGGCGAACACAGCGTCCAGCACCGCGATCGCAGTGCAGAGCGCGTACGCGACCTCCTGGACCGGCGTCGCGCCGGCCTCCTGCAGGTGGTAGGAGCAGATGTTGATCGGGTTCCACCTCGGCAGCGCGGTCACCGCCCACACGACCGTGTCCGTGGTCAGCCGCAGCGACGGGCCGGGCGGGAAGACGTACGTCCCTCGGGAGAGGTATTCCTTGACGATGTCGTTCTGCGTCGTGCCGGTGAGCTGGGCCAGGTCCGCACCCTGCTCCTCCGCGACGGTGACGTAGAGCGCGAGCAGCCACAGCGCCGTCGCGTTGATCGTCATCGAGGTGTTGGCCTCGGCCAGCGGGATCCCGTCGAAGAGCGCGCGCAGGTCGCCGAGATGCGCGATCGGCACCCCGACCTTGCCGACCTCGCCGCGGGCGAGCTCGGCGTCCGGGTCGTAGCCGGTCTGGGTGGGCAGGTCGAAGGCGACCGACAGCCCGGTCTGGCCCTTGGCCAGGTTGCGCCGGTAGAGCGCGTTGGACTCGGCGGGCGAGGAGTGTCCCGCGTACGTACGCATGACCCAGGGTCGGTCGCGCTGGACCGGCGGGGCGGGAACGTCGACCGGATCACTAGGCGGCATCGTCACGGGGCCTCCCGGGATTCCGTCCAGACTAGGGGCGGGACGTCCCGTGCAGCACCGTGTGATCGGTCACGCAGTGGTCATCAGGCGGTGGTCATCAGGCGGTGGTCATCAGGCGGTGGTCATCAGGCGGGCACGGACCGGCGGCGCTGCACGGCGATGACCCGGTCCAGCCGGGTCATCGAGAGCAGCCGGGCCACCCGCGGACGGGCGTCGCAGAGCACCAGCTCACGGTCCTGCAGGCGGGCGCGGCGATGCACGCCGACCAGCACACCGAGGCCGGTCGCGTCCAGCAGCTCCACCCCGGACAGGTCGACCAGCAGCGGGCCGCCGCCGCCACCCGCGAGCGCCGCGTGCAGCGCATCCCGGGCTGCCGGCGCGCCCCGCACGTCGAGTCGCCCGACCAGCGCGACCCGGCCGTCGTCCGTCACCGTCGCCCGCATGGCGCCCCTCCCCCCGTGATACGCCGGTACAGAGGAGACCGGAGCGGGCCCTGATACGTTGCCGGCTTCGCCGGATCGTCACCGGATCGTCATCTCGGTGACCGTGGGTGCCGGTCGCGGGCCTGCCGGCCCGGATGGTGCCAGACTGGACACATGCCCCTCGAGACCGGCGGCTACCACTACGCTGCCGGCCCGGTCGTCGCGATCGTCATCGTGTGCCTGCTGGCGGTGCTGGCGCGGTGGATCTTCGGCACCGGGAAGACGCACGCGGCCGGGCGCGCACTGCCGCCGCGCACCGGCCCGGCCGACCACGGGCTGCTGCGGCCGGTCGCGGACCTGCCGGACCGCGCGACCGGCATGGCGCTGCGGGCGGTGCTGGCGGACGCCGGGATCCGCTCCACGCTCGGCGTCCGCCGGGACGGCAGCGTGCAGGTGCTCGTCTTTCCGGACGACGAAGACCGCGCCCGCCGGCTGGTGCCGCCGCGGTCCGACCCGCGCCCGTAGGGTGGGGCCATGGCCGTGCACCTGACCCGCATCTACACGAAGACCGGCGACACCGGGACCACCGCGCTCGGCGACATGAGCCGGGTGCGCAAGACCGACCCGCGGCTGGTCGCGTACGCGGACGTGGACGAGGCCAACTCGGCGATCGGGGTGGCGCTCGCGCTCGGCGGGCTGCCGGCCGACGTCGTCGAATTGCTCCGCACGGTGCAGAACGATCTCTTCGACGTCGGCGCGGACCTGTGCACGCCGACGCTGCCGGACCCCGGCCCGGGGTCCGGGGTGTCGCCGGGAGACCTGGGTCCGCCGCTGCGGGTCACCGACTCCCAGGTCGAGCGGCTGGAGGCGGCCTGCGACGAGTACAACGCCCGGCTGACCAAGCTGGACAGCTTCCTGCTCCCGGGCGGCACGCCGGGGGCGGCGCTGCTGCACGTGGCCCGGACCGTGGTGCGCCGGGCGGAGCGCAACACCTGGGCGCTGCTGGAGGCGGACCCGGACCGGACCGGCGACGTGCCGGCGCGCTACCTCAACCGGCTGTCCGACCTGCTCTTCATCCTCGCCCGCAGCGCGAACCCGGACGGCGACGTGCTGTGGGCCCCGGGGGCGAACCGCTGACGCGGTCCGGGACCTGCTGGCTCAGGGACAGCTCAGGAGGCGGCTTCAGGAGGCTGCATAGCCGGGCATCGTGAAGCCCGGCGGCGCGGACTCCAGCCAGGACATGAAGCCGGTGACCGCACCGGCGCTCATCGCCACCTGCACCCGGCCGTCGCCGTCCTGGCACTCGACGATCACCGCGCCGACCTGCACCGCCCACGACTCCGCGCCGGTGGGCAGCCGCCGGCCGATCACCTGCAGCTCACGCCGGGACAGCGTCCGGGACGGCTTCACCGACAGCGCGAACAGCCGATACCAGAGCAGGTCGTCCCCGGTGTAGCGGCCGACGCCGAGCGCCCAGCCGCCGCCGATGCGGCCCAACCGGGTGCGCAGGCTCATGTCGATGGACCCGGGCGGCCGCAGCAGCACCCGGCGGCGCAGCGCGAGCGCCAGCAGGATGGCGGCCACCAGGCCGACCGCGACGGCGACGGCCAGGACGACCCTCACCGCCACACTCCGCCGTCTAGACCGGCTGGCCGGTGGCGCGCAGCCGGGACAGCGCCCGGCTCGCGGCGGCGGCCGCCTCGGGGTCGTCCTCGCCCGCGGCCCGGGCCCGCTCCAGCGCCTGCTCGGCGCGGGCCGTGTCGATCTCGTCGGCCTGCTCGGCCAGCTCGGCCAGGATGGACACGCCGTCCTGGGTCACCGACAGGAAGCCGCCGTGCACCGCGAAGACGATGCGGCCGCCGTCCTCCTGCTCGATGCGCACCACGCCGCCGGAGGCGAGCTCGCCGAGCAGCGGCGCGTGGCCGGGCAGCACGCCCAGCTCACCCTCGGTCGTCCGGGCGATCACCATCCGAGCCTCGCCCGACCACAGCAGTCGCTCGACCGAGACGAGCTCGACGTGCACAGTTGCCACGCAGGGTCTCCTTCGGCGGCGGGGGTCGAGCGCAGTCTAGGCCATGCCTCCCCGGAGCCGGCTGGCGATGGGCGCGGCGGGCTGTCCCGCGGGGCAGGCGACGAGGTACGGCCCGGTCGGCAGCTATGGTCGGGCCGTGCCGCCCCGGCCGTACGTGCTGCTGAGCTGTGCCGTGTCGCTGGACGGTTGTCTCGACGACTCGACCGCGCGGCGGCTGGTGCTGTCCGGGCCGGCGGACCTCGACCGGGTCGACGCCGAGCGTGCGCACTGCGACGCGATCCTGGTCGGCGCCGGCACGGTCCGCCGGGACGACCCGCGGCTGCTGGTCCGGTCCGCGGCGCGGCGGCGGGCCAGGGTCCAGTCCGGACGGGCGGCGTCGCCGGTCAAGGTCACCCTCACCCGGAGCGGCGACCTCGACCCGGCGGCGCGGTTCTTCCCGGCCGGGACGGCCGAACGGCTGGTCTACTGCGCGACGCCGGGACTGGCGACGGCCCGGGACCGGCTGGCCACGGTCGCCACCGTGCTGGAAGCCGGGCCCACCGGCGAGCTGGACGGGCTGCTCGCCGACCTGGCCGGGCGCGGCGTCCGGCGGCTGCTGGTGGAAGGCGGCGGCGCGGTGCTGTCCGGCTTCCTCTGCGCCGGGCTGGCCGACGAGCTGCAGCTCGCCGTCGCCCCGCTCTTCGTCGGCGACCCGCGGGCGCCGCGCTTCCTCGGGCCGGCCCGGCCGGCCGGGGCCGCCGGAGCGGCGGGAGCGGCCGGCCCGGCGACCGGCGAGCGCGCGCGGCTGGTCGAGGTGCGCCCGGTCGGCGACGTCGCGCTGCTGCGGTACGCACTGTCGGACCGGGCGCTGTGACCGGCGACCACGAGCTGCTGGGCAGGGCGATCGCGCTGTCCCGGCGGTGCCCGGTCTCGCCGTCCGCGTACGCGGTCGGCGCGCTGGTCGTCGCCCCGGACGGCACCGAGCTGGCCCGCGGGCACTCCCGGGAGACCGACCCGGAGGCGCACGCCGAGGAGGTCGCGCTGGCCAGGTTGGCCGCCGCGGGGCGGACCGCCGCCGGCGGCACCTTCTACAGCTCGCTGGAGCCGTGCGGCGCCCGGCGGTCCCGGCCGGTGCCGTGCGCCGCGCTGATCCTCGCCGCCGGCGTCCGGCGGGTCGTCTTCGCGCTGCGCGAGCCGCCGCTGCTCGCCGCCGGCGGCGGCGCGGCGTTGCTGGCCGCCGGCGGCGTCGAGGTGGTCGAGCTGGCCGGCCTCGCCGCCGCGGTCCGGGAGGTCAACCGGCACCTGATCGGCTGAGCCGGTGCGTCCGCTGCCCCGGCGCACCCGACGGCGGCCGGTCCAGTGTGGACCGGCCGCCGTCTGGTGTGGACCTACTTGCTCAGCTCGGACGCCTTCTTCTCCACGTCCTCGATCCCGCCGCACAGGAAGAACGCCTGCTCCGGCAGGTGGTCGTAGTCGCCGTGGGTGAGCGCCTTGAACGACTCGATCGTCTCCGCCAGCGGCACCACCGAGCCGGGCTGGCCGGTGAACTGCTCGGCGACCAGCAGGTTCTGGGAGAGGAAGCGCTGGATCCGCCGGGCCCGGCCGACCAGCACCCGGTCCTCCTCGGACAGCTCGTCGATGCCGAGGATCGCGATGATGTCCTGCAGCTCGTTGTAGCGCTGCAGGATCCGCTTGACCTCCTGCGCCGTGTCGTAGTGCTCCGGCCCGATGTACTGCGGGTCCAGGATCCGCGACGTCGAGTCGAGTGGGTCCACCGCCGGGTAGATGCCCAGCTCGGAGATCGGCCGGGACAGCACCGTGGTCGCGTCGAGGTGCGCGAAGGTGGTGTGCGGGGCCGGGTCGGTGATGTCGTCCGCCGGCACGTAGATCGCCTGCATCGAGGTGATCGAGTGACCGCGGGTCGAGGTGATCCGCTCCTGCAGGGTGCCCATCTCGTCGGCCAGGTTGGGCTGGTAGCCCACCGCGGACGGCATCCG
>JBJMII010000092.1:0-32024 GCA_045806925.1 Mycobacteriales bacterium | reverse complement strand
CCCGCCGGCGCCGGCCCCGCGGACCAAGCCCGATCCCGGCGCCCGGCCCGGCGGCAACGGCGGCCGGCGCCCCGCGGGGCAGCGCTCCCCCACCCAGACCCGGCAGAAGAAGAAGCGACGCTGACTCGCGCCCACCACTGCGGCGGGCGATACCACCTGTGGAGAACTCCGTGACCGACACCCCCGTGACCGAGAGCCCGGCGACTGAGACCGGCGCCGCCACGGACCGCCCGGAGAAGGGCGAGGCGCTGCTCGTCCAGGAGGGCGACATCGCCGGCGACTACCTGGAGCGACTGCTCGACATCGTCGACTACGACGGCGACATCGACCTCGACGTGGAAGGCGACCGCGCGGTCGTGGCGGTGATCGGCGAGGGCCTGCAGGGTCTGGTCGGTCCGAACGGGGCGACCCTGGACGCGCTGCAGGAGCTCACCCGGCTCGCGGTGCAGCAGCAGACCGGCCTGCGCAGCCGGCTGATGCTGGACGTCGGTGGCTACCGGGCCCGCCGGCGTACGGCGCTGGCGGACATCGCCCGGAACGCCGCGGCCGAGGTGCGCTCGACCGGCTCGCCGGTCCGGCTGGACGCGATGAACCCGTTCGAGCGGAAGGTCGTGCACGACACGATCGCGGTGATCGAGGGGGTCCGCAGCGAGTCCGAGGGCGAGGAGCCGGACCGCCGCGTCGTGGTCCTGCCGGACCGGTGAGCCGGCCCACCTCGCTTCCCCGCCTCCGCCGCCCTGTCCACAATGGACACTAAGGTGCTGCCGCGCGGCACGGAGCCGCCGGCCGACACGCCGGCAGCGGGTTCCCCGGTCCGGCCGGTCGGGCCGGTTGCGCCGCCGGACGTCGCGGCCCGGGTTTTCGGCCCGGCGCTCGACCGGGCCATCGCATACGCCGAGATGCTGGCGACCGACGGCACCGTCCGCGGATTGATCGGACCGCGTGAGGTGTCACGACTGTGGGACCGGCACCTGCTCAACTCGGCCGTCGTGGCCGAGCTCGTCCCTGCCGGCGCGAGCGTGGTGGACGCCGGCAGCGGCGCCGGCCTGCCCGGCATACCGCTCGCGCTGGCCCGGCCGGATCTGACCGTGACGCTGCTCGAGCCGCTGGCCCGCCGGCACGCCTTCCTCACCGAGTGCGCCGGCCGGCTCGGCCTCGACACCGTGACCGTGGTGCGAGGACGGGCCGAGGAAGGTCCCGTCCGCCGGGCGCTCCGGGGCGCCGACGTGGTGACCGCCCGCGCCGTCGCCCCGCTCGACCGCCTCGCCGGCTGGTGCCTCCCGCTGCTGCGCGCCGGCGGGCTGCTGCTCGCGGTCAAGGGTGACACGGCCGAGGACGAGCTGACCGCTGCCCGCCCGGCGCTGGCCCGGGCCGGGGCCTCCACCGCCGAGGTCGTCCGGTGCGGTGCCGGTGTCGTCGATCCGCCTGCCACGGTGGTGGTGGTGACCCGGGGTACCGTGCGGACCGGCGCCAGTGGGAGGCAACGAGGAGGGCGCGTCCGGTGATGAGCACGATCCCTGTCCGGCGGTCCAGCGCGATCGGATGGCCCGCCGAGGAGGAGCCGCCGGCACCGGACATCGAGGGCGCGATCGTCCCGATCGGGTGGATCGGCGCGGCCGGCGCTGGCGAGTCGCCGCCGGCGGGCGGATCCAGCAGTGAGGATGAGATGGTGACCCACGAGCCGGCCGCGACGCTCGACGCCAGCCACACCCGGATCAAGAGCGTGCTCGACGAGGCGGTGGGCTCGCCGCCGGACGGCGAGTTCGACACGCCGATCATGCGGGAGGCGGCGCAGGCGGTCCGGGTGCTCAACCCGACCCGGGACAGCACCTTCCCGCGACCGGGCCACCGTCGGGTGATCACGGTCGCCAACCAGAAGGGCGGCGTCGGCAAGACCACCAGCACGGTGAACCTCGCGGTCGCCTTCGCCCTGCACGGGCTCAAGGTGCTGGTGATCGACCTCGACCCGCAAGGCAACGCGAGCACCGGCCTCGGGGTCGAGCACAGCAGCGGGACGCCGTCGACCTACGAGGTGATGGTCGACGGGGCGTCGCTGGCGGAGACCGCGGTGCCGGTCGAGCAGGCGCCGAACCTCTGGTGCGTGCCGGCCACCATCGACCTCGCCGGCGCGGAGATCGAGCTGGTGTCGGTCGTCGCCCGGGAGCACCGGCTGCGCAAGGCCATCGAGGCGTACCTGGCCGAGGTCGACTACATCCTCGTCGACTGCCCGCCATCCCTCGGCCTGCTGACCGTCAACGCGCTGGTCGCCGGCGACGAGGTGCTGATCCCGATCCAGTGCGAGTACTACGCGCTGGAGGGCCTCGGCCAGCTGCTCAGCAACATCGACCTCATCCGGTCGCACCTCAATGACGGGCTGCGGGTGTCCACCATCCTGCTGACCATGTACGACGGGCGGACCAAGCTGGCCGACCAGGTAGCCGAGGAGGTGCGCAGCCACTTCGGCGAGCTGGTGCTGGACGTGGTTATCCCCAGGTCCGTTCGGGTGTCGGAAGCGCCCGGATATGGTCAGTCGGTGATGACCTACGACCCGGGCTCGCGCGGCGCGCTGACGTACTTCGAGGCCGCCCGCGAGATCGCTGTGCGCGGCACCCGGCTGACGGCGCCGGGGCCCCGGGAGTCGGAGTGAGCCGCCGTGGCGGTCTCGGCAAGGGGCTGGGCGCCCTCATCCCGACAGGCCCGCCGGCGGCGGCGGCGATCGTCGAGGCCCACCCCGCGGCCACACCGGCTGCTCCGGTGCAGGCGTCGGCACCGGACGTCGCCGCGGTCCCGGGCGCGAGCTTCCGCGAGCTGCCGGTCGAGGCGATCCGACCCAACCCGAGGCAGCCGAGGCAGGTCTTCGACGAGGAGTCGCAGGACGAGCTGAAGACCTCTGTCAAGGAGTTCGGCTTGCTGCAGCCGGTCGTCGTGCGCCCCGTCATCGGCGACGCGTACGAGCTGGTCATGGGCGAGCGCCGGTGGCGGGCGATCCGCGACCTCGGACTGGAGACGATCCCGGCGATCATCCGGGATACCGCCGACGACGCCATGCTGCGCAACGCGCTGCTGGAAAACCTGCACCGCGTCCAGCTCAACCCGCTGGAGGAGGCGGCGGCCTACCGGCAGCTGCTAGAGGAGTTCGGCACGACGCACGAGGAGCTGGCGCAGCGGATCGGCCGCAGCCGCTCTCAGGTGACCAACACGGTCCGCCTGCTCAACCTGCCGGTGCCGGTGCAGCGCCGGGTGGCAGCTGGCGTGCTGTCCGCCGGGCACGCCCGCGCGCTGCTCGCGCTCGACGACGCGGGGGCGCAGGACGCGCTGGCGTCCCGGATCGTCGCCGAGGGGCTGTCGGTGCGGGCGGTGGAGGAGCTGGTCGCGCTGGCCGCGCACGAGAAGCCAACGGCCACCCGTGCGGCGCGCAGCCCGCGAGTGATGGCGCCGGCGCTCACCGACCTCGCCGACCGGCTGTCGAACAGTTTCGACACCCGAGTCAAGGTCGAGCTGGGGCGGCGCAAGGGCAAGATCGTGGTCGAGTTCGCCTCGGTGGACGACCTGGAGCGGATCGTCGGGCTGATGGCCCCGGGAATCGGTCCCCGGCCGGGTGGTTTCGACCAGAGGGGCTGACCCGGCGCCTCCCGGCCCGCAGGGCAGGATGGGCGGGTGGTCGAGCCTTGCGAGGTGGCTTCTTCGACGAGCACAACCTGGAGCGCCAACGGGCAGCGGACACCCTGTTGCTCGGCGCGACGACGTACCGGGGCTCGCTGCACCTGATGGTCGGAGCCGCGGCCCTCGGCGGCGGGACACCGGCGTTCGCGGGCGCCACCCGGCAGCTCCATCTCCTCGACGCCCGCCGGCGTGAGGGCTCAGAAAACGTCCTCCTCCGCTATGCCGTTCTCGAGCCGGTGCGGGGTTTCAGTCGGTCCATGCGGGCGGGTGACGTGTTCCGGGTTCGCCTGGACGCCGCCCTCACTGCGGCCTCTCGACGTGGGCGCCGGGCGCCGGTCAGGCTCTGGACCGGGCGTGCGCCGCCGGAGGTACGCCTCACCGCGGGGCGAGAGCCGGTAGCCGACCTGCAGGCTCTGGGTCAGGCCAAGCGCCTTGAGCTTGCGGACGTCGAGCTTGAAAGGCTGCGTCTCTCGGCCGGCGTCCGCGGCGAGGTCACCAGCTCGACGACCCGGGTTGTCGCGGATGGTGGTGAGCATGGCGGTCGTCCAGGGACCGCGTACGCTGGCCCGATCGAGCCGGGCCAGCCGGCGGTCGAGGTCGCAGACGTCCGCCGCGGTCAGGGTGGCGGCGGCGGCCAGCTCCTCCCGCGGGTCCGGCCCGTCGGCGGGCCTGACTACGAGCCGGAAGACGGGGTCGCCGTCGGTCCCGCGCAGATCGGCGAGCAACTGCCGGACCGAGCCGTAGCCTGCCGGCCAGGCGTCGTCATCTGTCAGCAGCGCCGGATCGACGACCGCCACCTCATCGACGGCAACCCGCCCCGCCGCGGTCCGGTAGCTCCGACCAGCCACCACCTGCGCCCGTCGCCACCGCCGATACAGGACGGTCACCGTGCCCGCGAGGATCCCCTCCCGAGCCCGCCGCTCCAGCAGCACGCTCGAACCCTATCCCCGCGACCAACCGCGCAGTTACACGTGAAACCTGGGGGCCGATGCTTGGCTCACATGAACCAGGGACGCAGCGAGTGCGGTCGCGTCCCCAGCCACAGACGCTTGAGCCTCCGCTGTTGCCAGCGACGCGTCGATGGGCTCGCAAAGCAGACCGGTGCGGCTCGACAAGTGCGCTGCTGTCGCCCTCATCTGCGCTCGGCCGCTGCACGCGGCCATCACTGGGCCGCATGCGACGTCCTGGCCCGCCGGCTGGGGATGATGTGGACGACGGCGTGGACGAGTTCTCCCGCGCGTCCTTCGCCGTGTTTCACGTGAAACGGCGGCGAACGCGAGCGAACCCACGCCGGACCCGAGACAGCAGGCGGACCGTCACCCTCAGCCCGAGCCCCAGCAAGACGAGCGCGATTACTGCCGCCGCCCACGGGGCCTGCCACGAGAAGAGGGTCATCCCCACGACGGCACCGTCCTCGACCAGACTTGTCCCCACGTTGGTGACCGGCTCCGGTGACGTGTTCACCGCGAGCCGGAAGCCGCCTTTCGCCAAGTGACTGAGTAGCGCCGTCACGCTGGATACGGTGCCGGCGATGGCCTGGTCCAGCGTCGAGGCGTCCCCGGCGATGAGCACGCCGAGGATCGCCGCGATGGTCGGTCGGATGACGGTGTGGATGCTGTCCCACAGACTGTCCACGTACGGGATCTTGTCGGCCACGAACTCGACGACCAGCAGGATGCCGACGAAGATCAGCACGTCCGTCCGTTGCAGCGCCGGCGGCGTGTCCGCCAGTCCGATCCGGCCCATCAGCCCGACCAGGAAGACGACTGCATAGGCACTGAGGCCGGACGCCCATCCGTTGGCGATCGCGAGCGGCAGCGTATCCATGGTGATCAAACGCTACCCATTCGCGAGCGGGTTCAGCCGTGCCGGCCCGCGATCACCAGGAGCCGCGGTGGACGACGTCCTCCAGCGGCCGGTGACCGCGGCGCAGCGACGGCGAGCGGCGGTCCGGTGCCCGGTAGCCCACCGATACCGTGCCGATCGGCGTGTAGTCCTCCGGCACCCCGAACGCCGCCCGCAGTGGCGCGATCCGCTCCGGCGGCACTCCGAAGAAGCACGCTCCCAGGCCCTCGTCCACCACGGTGAGCAGCATCAGCAGGGCGGCGAACCCGGTGTCGATGTGCCAGTACGGCACTGGCCAGCGTGCCTCATCCTTGTCCGTCCAGCCCTTGTCGGCCGCGGCGTAACGGTCCAAGTACGCCTGCCGGTGCGACAGCGCGACGATGAGCAGCGGCGCGCGCTGCAGGTCGGTGAGCCATGGATCCGGCTCCGTCGATGCGACGGTGGCCGACCAGTAGCCCGAGCGTTCTGCGGCGGACTCCAGCACCAGGAAAGCCCATCCCTGCGAGAAACCCGCCGACGGCGCCCGCAGCGCGTTGGCCAGAATCCGCTCGCGCACCTCCGTTGGTACCGGCCGGTCCGGGTCGTAGTTGCGGACCATGCGCCGGCGCCGGACGACCTCCTGGAACTCCATACCGCACAGCCTGCCGTACCCCCGACCAAGTCAGCGCGCCCACGCGGAAGTCAGTCGGTACGGCTCCGCCGCAGCGTCGGCGGCGGGCATCCGGACCGACGCGCCGGCCGCCTTCAGCGCCTCGTGGACCCGTCGGCCCGACCGGATCGACACGTCCCGCTCGTACGCCAGGCCGTCGGCGAGCACCACGACGGTGAGGTCGACGGCCGGCCGGCCCGGACGGGCGCCTCGAACACGGTCTCGGCGCTCACGGGAGCTCCGGCCCCGGTGCCGAACCCCGACGGCGCGGTCCGGTCACGTCGGCACCGCGCGGCCCGAAGGTCGCCCGCAGCTCCAGCTCCTGCTCCACCACGCCGGCCAGTCTGCGCACCCCCTCCCGGATCCGCTCCGGCGGGGGATAGCAGTACGACAACCGGATCTCCCGCTGCCCCGACCCGTCCGCGTAGAAGCCGATGCCCGGGACGTACGCGACCCGCTCGTGGATGCCGCGCGGCTGCATGACCTTCGCGTCCAGCCCCTCCGGCAGCGTGAGCCAGACGTAGAAGCCCCCGTCCGGCCTGGTCCAGCTGCATCCCGCGGGCATCAGCGCGGAGAGCGCGTCGAGCATCGCGTCCCGGCGCTCCCGGTAGAGCTCGCGGAAGACCTTGATCTGCTCCCGCCACGGTTGGGTGTCCAGGTATTCGGCGACCGCGAGCTGGGAGAGCATCGGCGGGCAGAGCACCTGCGACTCGCTGAGCAGGACGAGCTTGTCCCGGATCGCCGGCGGCGCGTACGCCCAGCCGACCCGGACCCCGGAGGCGAAGGTCTTGGAGAACGAGCCGAGGTAGACCACCCGCTCCGGCGCCAGCGACCGCAGCGTCGGCAGCGTCTGCCCGTCGAAGCCGAGCAGCCCGTACGGGTTGTCTTCGATGATCAGCACGTCGTGCCGGTCGCACAGTGCGACGATCTCGGCCCGCCGCTCGACCGTGAGCGTGACGCCGGCCGGGTTGTGGAAGTTGGGCACCGTGTAGAGGAACTTGGCAGGCCGACCGGCCGCCGCGAGCGCGTCCAGCGTCTCCGCGAGCGCTGCCGGGATGAGCCCGGCCGCGTCCAGCGGCACGTGCACCACCTCCGCCTCGGCGGCCGCGAACGTGCCCAGCGCCCCCACATACGACGGACCCTCGGCGAGCACGACGTCGCCGGGGTCGAGGAAGATCCGGCTGACCAGGTCGAGCGCCTGCTGCGAGCCGACGGTGACCACGACGTCATCGGCGGACGCGCCGGCGATCCCCTCCAGGGCCATCACGTCCCCGATCCGGTCGCGGAGCCGCTCGTCGCCCTGACCCGCGCAGTACTGCAGGGCCGCGGCACCGTTGTGGGCCACCAGCTCGCCGAGCATGGCGCCGACGGCGTCCAGCGGCAGGGCCGCGGTGTAGGGCATGCCGCCGGCCAGCGAGACGACCTCGGGCCGGTTGGCGACCGAGAAGAGCGCGCGGATCTCGGAGACGGCGAGGCCGCGGGTCCGCTGCGCGTAACGGCCGGAGTAGGGGTCGAGGGTGTTTCCGGTCATCCGGTGGAGCCTCCTGCGGGCGGGCGTCCGGTCGAGTCTAGCCATCGCGCCCGACCGGGCCGCTTCCGTTCAGCAGGGCCTTCCGCTCGCCGCGGAAGGCGGCGACCATGGGTGGACAGGCGATGAGGAGGGCGTGGGTCGGTGTCCCGGAAGCTCGCGAGCATCACGCTGGACAACCTCGACGACCTCCCGCGCAGCTGTCGCCGGTGCGTCTACTGGGAGTTGGACCTGGTCGAGCGGGAGCGGGCGGAGGCCGCCGGTGACGTTGCGCTGGAGAAGGAGGCCTGGGTCTCCACGGTGCTGCTCGAGTGGGGCAGCTGCGGCAAGGTGGCGCACGTCGACGGGGTCGCCGCCGGCTACGTGCTCTACGCGCCGCCGGCGTACAGCCCGCGCTCGGTGGCCTTCCCGACCAGCCCGGTGAGCCCGGACGCGGTGCTGCTGATGACCGCCTTCGTGCGGCCGGAGTTCGCCGGGTCCGGCCTCGGCCGGATGCTGGTGCAGGGCGTGGCGAAGGACCTGCGGCTGCGCGGGGTCCGCGCGATCGAGGCCTTCGGCGACCTGCGCTGGGATCGGCCGGCCTGTGTGCTGCCGGCCGAGCACCTGCTCGCCGTGGGTTTCAAGACGGTGCGGCCGCACCCGCGCTTCCCGCGGCTGCGGCTGGAGCTGCGGACCACGGTGTCCTGGCGGGAGGACGTCGAGTACGCCCTGGAGCGGCTGCTGGGCACCATGACCCCTGAGCCGGCCTACCGCCCGGCCCGCGGCTGACGCCGTCCATAGTGGACCAGGTCCACACGCGACCAGTGTGCACGTCGGTCAGCTGAGCGGTAGCTCGGTCACCGTCTCCATCCGGTCCTCCTGCTGTGGCGTCGTCACTGCGCACTTCAACGTGAAGACCGCCGACCGGCCGTCCATGAGCAACGTGCCGAGCGAGTTCCCGAAGTACGGTCCGGCGACCTTCACCCAGGTCAGTGGCAGCGGCGGTACGTCGTCCCAGCGGCCGAGCGCCTTGGTCAGCTTCTCCAGCAGCCCGCTCCAGCCGAGCCGGAAGATGGTGCGCTGGCTGATCGGCACCGCGTGGTGCAGCGGCGAAATGACGATCTGGTAGACCTTGCTGGCCGTCGGTTCCGGCCAGCGCGCCTCGGCCACGTACTGGTGGTGCACGTCGCCGGACAGCACGCAGACCGTCGCAGGTGGACGGTCGCCACGGGCGGTCCGCTCCAGCACGCCGGCCAGCCAGTCGAAGGAGGCCCGGAAGGCCGCCCAGTGCTCGAGGTCCGCGGCCTCCCGCATCTTCTCGCCGAAGCGAGCCATCCGCGCGCCCCTCGACCCGGCGCACAGCGCCTCGTCCCAGGACTCCAGGCCGTGCACGGCGCGCGGCAGCAGCCAGGGCAGCGACGTGACCAGCAGCAGGTGGTCCGGCTCACCGTCCACTTGCGACTCGATCCAGGCCGTCTCGGCGCTGCCGAGCATGGCCCGGTCCCGGTCGTCCAGGATGCGGCCGCACCGGGAGTCGACGACGACGGCCCGCACCGGCCCGAAGTCCCGCCGGTAGCTCCACCGGTAGCCCTTCGCGCCGTCCGCCTCCCGGTCGGCCTCGGCGGCGAAGTCGTGCAGCAGCGGCCCGACGTCCCCCTCCGCGGCGCAGACCTTGCGGTAGATGTCGTCCTCCGCCAGCGCCGCCGGGGAGAGGTTGCCGAGGTGCTGGTAGACCCAGTACGCCGCGAGCCCGCCGGTGATCCGCTCCTGCCACCAGCTGGCCTGCTTCATCCGCGCCCGCCAGACACCGGAGGTGTTCCAGTCGTCGTGGATGTCGTGGTCGTCGAAGATCATCGCGGTCGGCACGGTGGCGTAGAGCCAGCGCACCAGCGGGTCGCCCCAGGACTCGTTGTAGAGCTCGGCGTACTCGGCGAAGCTCGCGACCTGCAGCCCCGGCGGCTTGCTGACGTCCCGCCGGCGCCGGATCACGTCCTGCGTGATCGGCGAGGTCTCGTCCGCGTACACCTGGTCGCCGAGCAGCAGCAGCCCGTCCGGCCAGTCGTCGTCCAGGGTGTCGGCGAGCAGCCGCGCGTACGAGTCCAGCGCATCGGTGCCGTACCGGCCGTCGCTGGTGACCGACAGCGGCGAGGCGTACCGGCAGGACCCGAAGGCCAGCCGCACCGGCCGGCCGGCCCGCAGCGTCCGGATTCGGGGCACCGGGAACTTGGTGTCCGCCGGTGGCCACTCCCGCATCCCGTCGACATGCACCTCGTACGGCGTCGTGCTCCCGGGCTCCAGCCCTTCGACGCAGACCAGCGCGTAATGCCGGTCGCCCACCTGGAAGCTGCGCTGCTCCGTCCCGAGCACCGACACCGTGCACGCGTCGGAGGTCTCGACCCAGACGGTGGCGGAGTTCTCGTCGACGTGGCGCAGCATCGGTCCGAGCACGAGGGACGTCACGGCGCCATTTCTACCCCAGCCCGCGCTGCCGGCCGCACGCCGAGACGGCCGACGGTCGCCCGGGCACCCGGGGCCGGACAGACCGAGACCCCCGCCGGTCGGGGCGGGGGTCTCGACGCCGCGGGTTCAGGCGATGTAGTCGGACAGGTCGCGCAGCAGCGCCGACTTCGGCTTCGCGCCGACGATCGACTTCACGACCTCGCCACCGGAGAACACCGACATGGTCGGGATCGAGAGGATCTGGTACTTCTCCGCGATCTGCGGGTTCTCGTCGATGTTGAGCTTCGCCACGGTGATCTTGTCCCCGTGCTGCGCGGCGATCTCCTCCAGGACCGGGGCGACCATCTTGCAGGGGCCGCACCACTCCGCCCAGAAGTCGACCAGCACGGGCTTCTCGCTGGCCAGCACGTCCTCGCTGAACGTCTGGTCGGTGACCTTCTTGGTGCTCCCCACGGATGCCTCCTCGTGATTGCCGGACCAGCGTGGTCAACGCCGCCTGGGGGCGCTGGATTCCGGGCTCAGACTGTGACGGCCGCCGCCGCGGAGGCCTCCGCGGACTGGTCGAGCGCGGCCAGGAAACGCTCGGCGTCCAGCGCCGCCGCGCAGCCCGTTCCCGCTGCCGTGACGGCCTGCCGGTAGATGTGGTCGACTACATCGCCGGCCGCGAAGACGCCGGGCGCGCTGGTGTGCGTGGAGGGGGCGTCGACCAGCACGTACCCGTTCTCATCCAGCCGGACCTGGCCGTGGAACAGCTCCGAGCGCGGGTCGTGCCCGATCGCGATGAACAAGCCGGTCGCGGGCAGCCCGCTCTCCTCGCCGGTCCGGACGTTGCGCACCCGGACGCCGGTGACCGACTGGTCGCCGAGAACCTCGACCACCTCGGTGTCCCAGACGAACTCGATCTTCTCGTTGCTGAACGCGCGCTCCTGCATGATGCGGCTGGCGCGCAGCGAGTCGCGGCGGTGCAGTACCGTCACCGACCGGGCGAACCGGGTCAGGAAGGTGGCCTCCTCCATCGCGGTGTCGCCGCCGCCGACCACCACGATGTCCTGGTCCCGGAAGAAGAAGCCGTCACAGGTGGCACACCAGGACACCCCGTGCCCGGACAGCCGCTCCTCGCCCGGGACGCCCAGCTTCCGGTAGTGGGAGCCGGTCGCGATGATCACCGACCGGGCCGCGTGCACCGAGTCGTGGGTGCGGACGATCTTGACCTCGCCGGTCAGGTCGACGCTGACCACGTCGTCGGTAACCAGCTCGGCGCCGAAGCGCTCCGCCTGGGTGCGGATGCTGTCCATCAGCTCCGGCCCGAGCACTCCGTCCGGGAACCCGGGGTAGTTTTCCACCTCGGTCGTCGTCATCAGCGCCCCGCCGTACTGGCTGCCCTCGAAGACCAGCGGCCTGAGCTCGGCTCGCGCGGTGTAGAGCGCCGCGGTGTAGCCGGCGGGACCGGACCCGACGACGATCACGTCGCGCACCTCGGTCGCCTCGGTCACGTCAGACCACGCCCTTCGTATCCGTGCTGGTGGTGGCGGCCGGATCGCCGCCTGCTCTGCAACCGATCCTACGATCCGGGTGTTCCCCGCTCTGCTTGCGCGCGAACGGTCAGCGCACCGTGTCCAGCACCGTCGCGGGCACCGCGGGGGTCCGGCCGCACTGCTCGCCGACGACGTACGCGGTGCGCCGGCCGGCGTCATCGAAGACGAAGACGTACGCCGGCTGACCGTCGTAGCGGATCCAGCGGACCGCGCGCAGGACGCCCCGGCGGCCCGGGATGGTCTGCTCGCAGGCGGTCTGCAGCGCCGCGTCGGCCATCGCGCCGGCGAGCGCGGACCGGTCGCCGGCGCTGCCGCCGCCGAGCGCGAGCGGGTCCTTCTCGAGGGTGGCCAGGGCCGCCCGGAGAGTGGCGCTGGTGTACGCCGGGAGGGACGGGTATGGCGCGGCGACCGATGCGGCACCGTTGTCGCTCTGTTGCCGACTGGTCTGATGCTCCCCGGCCGCTCTGCCCCCGCCGGCGGCCGAGTCCTGCGGGCGCCCGCCGGCGCGGACCAGCGAGACGACCGAGGCGCCAGCCGCGAAGAGCACCAGCACGGCGGCGGCGGCGCCGCCCATCGCCCTGAGCCGGCGCCACCGCCGCGCCCGCGCGGCATCGAGGTCCGCCACCGGGGCCGCCCTCGCCGCGTCGGCGGCCGCCGGCGAGGGGCCCTCCGCGCGCAGGCCGGCGAGGGCGGAGTCCAGCCGGGCGGCGACGGCGGCCGGGACCGGCGGGGCCGGCAACGCCCGCAGGTCGGCGCGGACGCCGCCGAGAGCCCCCATGACCTGCCCGCACCGGGCACAGCTCGCGACGTGCGCGGTGACGCGGTCGGCCGCCCCCCGCTCCAGGACGCCGGCGTCGAGGTCGGCGAGGGTGTCGAGGTCGGGATGCGGCTCGACCGGCCGGTGTCCAGCCGTCATCGCCCCTCCTCCCGCACGGTCGGTCCCGGTGTGACGGCGGTCGGCGCGTCGAGGTTCCGGAGGTGGCCCAGCAGGACCGCCAGCTTGGCCCGGCCGCGCCCGCACCGCGACTTCACCGTTCCCTCGGCCACGCCGAGAATCTGCGCCGCGTCGGCTACCGAGTAGCCCTCGATGTCGACCAGCGTGATGGCCGTCCGCTGCTCGACCCCGAGCCGGCCCAGGGCGTCCTCGACCGCCAGTGCGGTGTCCCGCTCCGCCATCCGGTCCCGCCGCTCGGCCGGCTCGGCGGGACCCTCCTCCGGCAGTGGCACGGTCGGGCGGACCTGCCGGCGGCGGACCCGGTCCAGGCAGGCGTTGACCACGATCCGGTGCAGCCAGGTGGTCACCGCGGCCTCCCCGCGGAACGACCCGGCCGCCTGGTACGCCGAGATGAGGGCGTCCTGCAGCGCGTCGGCCGCTTCCTCCGGCTCCCGCAGGGTGCGCAGCGCGACCGCCCACAGCCGGTCCCGGTGCCGGCGGACCAGCTCCTCGAACGCCTGCGGGTCACCCCCGGCATGAGCCCGCAACAGCTCGGTGTCCGAGCGCTCGGGAGCCGTCACGGGCCGAGAATAGTGTCCCGACCGGGACGCCTCAGCGCTTGAAGGACACCTCGGACAGCGACCCGTAGTACCGGCCCTCGCCGTCCGAGGTCAGCCGGGTCAGCCAGACGATGTAGTAGCGGGCCTCGGTCCCGGCCTTCACAGTGATCTTGTTGGTCGGCTGGGTGTCGGCCTTCTCCCCGACCATCGCGTATGCCGACGAGTCCGGCGCGTCCGGGCTGTCGCCGGCCAGGATCTGGATCGAGGTGCCCGGCCGGTCGGTGCTGACGGTGATCTCCCGCAACGCCGTCGACTGGCCGAAGTCGTACGCGATGCCGATGCCGTCCTTGAGGCCGCCGAAGGTGTTGCTCCGCTGCGTGTAGTGCGCCGTCGGCCAGGTGGTAGCCGGGTCGCCGTCGGTGGCCAGCTGGATCTTCGCGCTCTCCGCCTTGTCGCCCTTCGGGTCGTAGAGGGAGGTGCCCACCGGCTTGACGGCGCGCAGCGGGGCAGCCGCGCTCGGGCTGCCGCTGCTCGGGTCGGCCGCGGCCGCCGGCGGCGCTCCGTGGTCCCCGCCGGGCAGCCCGCCAAGCGCGCTGCCGAGCACCCAGCCGAGCAGCGCCAGCACCGCGAGCCCGGCGGCCACCGGGATCGCCAGCGCCCACCAGCGGCTCCGGTGCCGCCGTTCCCGCCGCTCGTCGGCGA
Source organism: Mycobacteriales bacterium (assembly GCA_045806925.1). Classification (GTDB taxonomy): domain Bacteria; phylum Actinomycetota; class Actinomycetes; order Mycobacteriales; family CADCTP01; genus CADCTP01. The sequence goes on along the minus strand of JBJMII010000092.1, from coordinate 18,169 downwards.
CGTTGAAGACGTCGTCGGTCGGCCCGGACCGCTCGGACAGCACGGTCGACATCGCCGCCGCGCTGCGCAGGCCGTACGGGCCGGCGTCCAGCGCCCGCACCGCGAGGGTGGACAGGTCCTCCGGCACGCCGGCCCGGACCTGGCGCGGGGTGAGCAGGTGGCCGCTGCTGGTGGTGGCGGGGCGCAGCGCCGCGGCCCCGCCGGTCGCGGCGAGCGGCCAGTGCGCGGTGAGCGCGCCGTACAGCAGGGCGCCCAGCCCCCGGACGTCGTCGGTGGCGGCGGCCCGGCCGTCGCCGACCACCTGGGCCAGCTTGACTTCGCCGTCGGCGGTGACGACCACGTGGTCGGGGTGCACGCCGCCGAAGGCGACACCGGCCGCGTGCGCGGCGGCCACCCCGTCGGCGACCCGGGCGACCGTGCTGGCCGCCGCGTCCGGGTCCAGCGCGCCGTCCCGGAGCAGGGCGGTGAACGGGGTGCCGATGACCCACTCGCTCACCACGTACGCCCGCCCGCCCTCGTCGACGGCGTCGTAGACCCGGGCGAGGGCGGGGTGGGCAATCGTGCTCACCGCGTGCGCGTGGGCGAGGAAGCCGCCGGCTGCCGGGCCGCCGGGGCGGACGACGGTCAGCGTGACGGGCCGGTTGAGCAGGTCGTCCCAGGCGCGCCAGGCCACGGCGGGACCGTCCGGGTCGCCGGCCACGCACTCGAGCAACCGGTATCGGTCGCCGACGGACCCCGCGGACCCCGCCGGGGTGGTGTCGACGCTCACAGGCCACTCCACTCCGCTCGACACGGGCGCCGCCGCACCCGCTGGCCGGACCAGCCCCCGGGACAGGGACCTGCCGGCACCAAGGGTATGACGTCCGGCACGCCTCTGCCGTTCACCTCCGAGGGACCGGCCGCCGGTTTTCCGGTCACATCGGCGCGTCGGACCGGCCCGCCGCGGCCGGCGGACCTACCGTCGCGGGCGTGCTCGACCTGCTCGGCATCGAGGACGGGCCGGTCTACGCGGAGCTGCCGCCGGTCGCGGAGGCGGCCGAGCTGGTCGCCCGGACCATCAACCCGGCACTGGCGGCGGAGCGCGGCCCGCAGGACCTGTCCGCCGCCTTCGAGCTGCACCCGGTGCTGGCCACGGAAGTCGCTGCGGCCTCCGGCCCCGGCCGGCCGTACCGGGTGCTCCGCTGGGGCGTCTTCGTGCCGGACCCGGACTACGCCGACGGCCCGTACGGCGAGCTGGTCGCCTACGGCGCGGTCCGCCGACGCCGGGACGGGCAGCTGCGCTACGACCCGCGCGGCCTGCACGAGCCGTTGACCGCCGAGCAGCTGGGCGTGCTGCTGGCCGAGGCCGGCGACCCGCGGGACGCGGCGGCCCTGCTCGGCGGTGCCGCACCCGACCGCACGCTGCGATAGCCCGGCTACCTCTGTGCCGCTCGGTGCCGCCCACCGCGGACCCCGGGCGGCCGGCCGCCCAGACCACGCAACACGTCATCCACCTCCGCCGACCGCCAGACCAGCGTCGAGGCGGCCAGCACGCCGAGCGCGGCCAGCGAGCCGAACACCACCGCGACCGCGGAGGCGGCCGGCCCGAAGCCGAGCCAGCCGACGACGAGCACCAGCACCAGCCACGCGGCCAGCGCGCCGAGTGCGGACAGCAGCAGGAAGCCGGAGGTGGCCCGTAGCACCCGACCGGTGTCGAGCGGGCCGAAGCGGCGGCGCAGCAGCAGCTCGCCGATCACGGCGCCCAGCACGTACGACAGGCTGGTGGCGACCGCGAGCCCGGCGACCAGGTACCGGTCCGGCAGCAGCACGGCGGCGAGCAGGCAGAGCGCCACCTTCGCCGAGACCATGCCGACGTTGATCAGCGTCGGCGTCCGGGCGTCCCTGACCGCGTAGAAGACCCGCAGCTGCAGCATGGTGACCGCGAAGGGGACCAGCCCGAAGGCGGACACCGCGAGCACGGCGCCGATGGTGCGGGCCTCCGCCACCTCGGTGCGGCCGTGCCCGAAGACCACCGTGCCGATGGCCGGGCCGAGCACCATGAACAGGCCGGTGATCGGCAGCAGCGCCAGCGCGGACAGCCGGCTGCCCAGCGACAGGTCGGCCAGCACGCGGTCCCGGTCGCCGCGGGCCGCGGCCCGGCTCATCCGCGGCATCAGCGCAGTGAGCAGGGAGACGCCGAGGATCCCGTACGGCATCTGGAAGAGCAGGCTCGCGTTGACGAAGACCGACGTGCCGGGCCGGTCGTCCGGCACCCCGTTGGCCAGCCGCAGCTGGACCAGGTAGCCGACCTGGCTCACCGCCACGTATCCGATCACCCAGAGCGCCAGCGTGCCGGCCTCGCCCAGCCGGGAGCCGCGCAGGTCCAGCCGCCACCGCCAGCGGAAGCCGGTCCGGCGCAGCGCCGGCAGCAGCACAACCGCCTGCGCCACGATGCCGAGGGTGGTGCCGATGCCGAGCAGCAGCACCTCGCCGGTGCTGAGCGACTCGACGGTCCGCCGGCCGGCGTCCTTCGTCACGGCGAGGAAGAGGCCGGCCACCGCGATGACCACCGCGTTGTTGAGCACCGGCGCCCAGGCCGGTGGCCCGAAGACGCCGCGGGTGTTGAGGATCGCGGCGAGCATCGCGCCGAGGCCGTAGAAGAAGATCTCCGGCAGCAGCAGGTACGCCAGGAACGTGGTCAGCTCGGCCTTGTAGCCGGCGTCCGGGACGTAGGCGGCGGTAAGCAGCGGGGCGGCCAGCGTGGCGAGCAGGGTGGCCACAGCCAGCGCGACGAGGGTCAGCGTGAGCAGCCGCTGGGTGTACGCCTCGCCGCGGTCCGGGTCCCGTTCCTGGGCGCCGACCAGCAGCGGCACCACCACCGAGGTGAGCACGCCGCCGAGCAGCAGCTCGTAGACGATGTTGGGCAGGGTGTTCGCGGTGTTGTACGCGTTGCCGGTCAGTGCCACCCCGATCGCGGCGACCACGGCGAGGCTGCGCAGGAAGCCGGTCAGCCGGCTGGCCGCGCTGGCGATCGCCATGGTCCGGCTGGCCCGGCCCAGGCTCGGGCCGGCGTCCGGCGGCGCCGGCCGGTCCGGTGGTGGCGGCCTGTCCGGGGCCGACGGACCCGGCCTGCTCCCCGGCGCGCCCGGCGGCGCCGGCTCGGCACCCGGGCCAGCCCCCGGAGCCCCCGGAGCCCGGGGAGGCCCGGGAGCCCCGGGAGCCCCGGGAGGGATCCGGGGCAGCTCGCGGGTACGCTCGTCCCCCCCGGTCACGGGCGGCTCCGGTCGGCCGGGCTGCCGGCGGCCACCGGCGCCTGGTCCGGTCGTCCGCGCAGCTGGCGCGCCAGCCGGACCAGCACCGCGCCGACCAGCACCGTGAAGGCCAGCCCGGTGATGCCGAGCGCCAGCCCGCCGTACGCGGTGCTGCGCACGCTCAGCGTGATCTCCTGGCCGAGCGTGCCCGCCCCCGGTGTGGTCAGCTGCCCGCGCACGGTGAAAGTGCCGGTTCGCTGGACCGAGGCGGGCACCCGCACGCTCCGCTTGTCGCCGGCCGGGATGCGCACCACGCCGATGTCGGAGACCGCGAAGCCCGGCGGGGTGGTCAGCCGCACCCGGACCGCCACCGGCACGTCCAGCCGGTTCTCCAGGGTCAGCAGCAGTGGGCTGTCCGCCGAGGCGAGGGTGTAGTCGCCGGTCGCCGGCGAGCTCATCGTCACCCGGGCGCGCAGCGCGCTGATCTGCCGGCGCAGCCGGAGGGTGAAAGCGGCCCCGGCCCGGGGGTCGGTGCGCCAGGCGGACGAGCCGGCCCGGCGCAGCGCGTCGGAGTAGGGCGACAGCTCGGCGCTGGCGTCGTCGTCGTCCAGTGCGGTCCGGAAGTCGGCCACCATCGTCTGCACGGTGGCGATCTGGCGCACCTGCGCGCCGGGCAGCTCCCGCTTCCGGGCGGCCACCGGGTAGGCGAGCGGCCCGCGGTCGACCGGTACCGTGCCGGCCGCGGCCTGCAGCGCGTCCACCGGGGCCAGCCACGGCAGCCGGCCGAGGTCCGCGGCCAGCGCCCGGGCGTACCCGAGCGGCGGCTCCCATCGCCGCGCCGGCGCCAGCACCAGGGTCCGGCCATCGCTGGGCGCCTCCGCGGTGATCATCGCCAGCTCGGCGAGCAGCCGCTGCTCGGCCAGCCGGGGGCCGCCGGTGGTGCCGCGCTCGAGCCCGCCGCTGTCCAGCAGCCGCTGCACCACCGGGTCCGGGACCAGGGCGACCGCCTCGCCGCCGAGCGCCGGCAGCGGGGACGCACCGTCCGGGGTACGGCCGGAGTCGACCGGCGGTCCGCCCGGCAGCGAGCCGGGGTCGAGCACCACGGCGCCCACCCCCTGCGCGACCGCCTCGTCCAGCGCGGTGTCGGTGAGGGCGCCGTCCGGCGGCCAGGCCATCTCGGTGGTCGGCCGGACGCCGAGCACCCGGGCCATCGCCTCGATGTGCGGCAGCTGGAGCCGGGCCAGCGCGCCGAGCCCGCCTCGCTCCAGCGCGACCACGTCCGGGTCCCCGTACGGGACCGCGACCAGGAGGTGCCGCGCGGCCGCCTTGCGCAGCCGGGCCAGCCACGCGGCCGCGACCGCCGCGCCCCGACCGGGCTCGCTGCGGGCGCCGGTCACCACCCGGTAGCCGCGGGTCATCCGGTCCAGCGCCTCGACCGTCTCCGGGTCGACCACCAGGGTGAGCCGGACCTGCTCCGGCAGCTGCTCGACGGCGGCCAGCAGCTGGTCCAGCCGGCCGCCGCCGACGGACCGCGCGAGCCCGTCGTCGACGAAGACCTCGGGCGGCTGCTCGGCACCGGTCGTCGCGGTCGACCGGGCCCCGGCCGGTGCGCCGGTCAGCCGGTGCGGCCGGTCCAGCAGCGGCCACAGCAGCGCCACCCGGGTGCCGGCGGTCTCGATGCCGGTCGGGAAGAACGGCAGCAGGGTCTGCACCCGACCGAGCTCCCGACCGTCGTCGCGGGACTGCACGGTCAGGGCCACCGGGTAGACCCCCAGCGTGCCGAGGCCGAGCTCGGCCACCGTGGTCTGGTAGGTCACCCGCACCGACCGGCCCGGGGCCAGGCCCTCGAGCACCTGCGGCCGGCCGGAGGCGGTGCCGGTCGGCGGCGGGTCGGTGTCGGCGGCCTGCAGCTCGCCGCGGGTGTCCATGACCAGGCCGCGGTGCAGCCTGACGCTGACCGGCCCGGTGCCGTCCGCTCCGGTGTTGTGCAGCAGCGCGGTCACCCGCAGTTCCGAGTCCGGACGGAGGTCGCGCGGCTCCAGGCCGGCCAGCGTCACCGCGACCGGCAACGGGTCGCCGGGCGCGGCGGCGACCTGGCTCGCCGCCGGCGCCGCGACCGGCAGCCCGACCAGCAGGAAGCCGGCCGCGGCGACCGCGGCGACGGTCCGGCGCAGGTTCACCGGCGGCCCGGCTCAGACACGGTCGAGCAGCTCCGGGGCCCGGGCGACCAGCGCGCGCTCGTCCTCGTACGCGAGCCGGGTGCCCAGCTCGCCCAGCGGCACCCAGGCGACAGCGGCGACCTCGACGTCGGAGTCGGACAGCTCGCCGCCCTCGGCCCGGAGCAGGAAGTGGTGCACGGTCTTGTGCACCCGCCGGCCCTCGGCCATGAACCAGAAGTCGATAGTGCCCAGCCGGCCGACGATCCGCCCGGCGATGCCGGTCTCCTCGGCGACCTCCCGGACGGCCGCCTCCTCGGCGCTCTCGCCCGCCTCGATGTGCCCCTTGGGCAGCGACCAGAGCAGCCGGCCACGCCGGTCCCGGCGGCCGATCAGCGCCCCGATCAGCCCGCCGCCGGACTCGTCCACCACCAGGCCACCGGCCGAGGTCTCGTCGACCCGGCGCATCCTGGAGCGGCGGGAGCGAGGCATGCACCGATCGTAAGCGCCACCCGGGAGCGGCCCTCGTGAGGCCGGGCGGCCCGACGCCCCGGCGGCCCGGACCGAGGCCTGGACGCCGGCCGCCTCCACCGGCCGAGCCGGCCCGGCCAGTACCCTCGGCGGTCGTGTCCCCGACCGTGTCCAGCCCTTCTTCCCTGCCTGGGGCCGCCATGACGTCCCCCGCCGACCTCGTGCCGGTGCCCGCGGCCGCCGACCTGCTCGGCGGCCTGTTCGCGCGGGCCGGGCACGAGCTGCACCTGGTCGGCGGGTCGGTCCGGGACGCGCTGCTGGGCCGGCCCCAGCTCTCCGACGGCGACCTCGACTTCGCCACCGATGCCCGGCCGGAGACCGTGCTCGAGCTGGTCACCCCGGTCGCCGAGGCGACCTGGACCACCGGCATCGACTTCGGCACCATCGGAGCCCGGGTGCTCGGCGTGCACTGCGAGATCACCACCTTCCGGGCCGACCGGTACGACCGGGTCAGCCGCAACCCGGAGGTCCGGTACGGCCGGTCGCTGGCCGACGACCTGCGCCGCCGCGACTTCACCATGAACGCGATGGCGCTGGCCGTGCCCGACCGGGTGTTCGCGGACCCGTACGGGGGGCTCCGCGACCTGGCCACCGGGGTACTCCGCACGCCGGCGGACCCGGTCGAGTCGTTCTCCGACGACCCGCTGCGGATGCTGCGGGCGGCCCGCTTCGTCTCCCAGCTCGGGGTGACCCCTGTCCCCGAGGTGTACGACGGCATGGTCGCGATGTCGTCCAGCCTCGGCCGGATCACCGCGGAGCGGGTGCAGGCCGAGCTGTCCAAGCTGCTGCTCGGCGCGCATCCGCGGCGCGGGCTGGAGCTGCTGGTCGACACCGGGCTGGCCGACGTGGTGCTGCCCGAGCTGCCCGCGCTGCGGATGGAGATCGACGAGCACCACCAGCACAAGGACGTCTACACCCACTCGCTGACCGTGCTGGACCAGGCCGTCGCGCTCGAGGGCGGCGGCGGTCCGGACCTGGTGCTCCGGCTGGCCGCGCTGCTGCACGACGTGGGCAAGCCGGCTACCCGGCGGCACGAGCCCGGCGGCGGGGTCTCCTTCCACCACCACGAGGTGGTCGGCGCGAAGCTGGTGCGGGCCCGGCTGCGGGCGCTGAAGTACCCGAAGGACGTGGTCGAGGACGTCGCCCGGCTGACCCTGCTGCACCTGCGCTTCCACGGATACGGGCGGGGCGAGTGGACCGACTCCGCGGTCCGCCGGTATGTCGCCGACGCCGGCCCCCTGCTGGACCGGCTGCACAAGCTGGTCCGGTCCGACTGCACCACCCGCAACAAGCGGCGGGCGGCGGCGCTGGCCGGGTCGTACGAGGCGCTGGAGGAGCGGATCGCCCGGATCCAGGCCGAGGAGGACCTGCGCGCGGTCCGGCCCGACCTGGACGGCAACGAGATCATGCGGATCCTCGGCCTGCCGCCCGGCCCGCTGGTGGGCCGGGCCTGGCGGCACCTCAAGGAGCTTCGGCTGGACCGCGGCCCGCTGCAGCACGACGAGGCGGTCGCCGAGCTCCGCCGCTGGGCCGCCGCCCACGGCATCGGCTCCGAAGCGGACTAGCCGCGGACCAGCAGGCTCCCGCGGACTACCGGTCCTGGAGGGCGTCGAGGGCGACCGTGAAGGCCATCATCAGCCGCCGGTCCAGCCACCGCTGGGGGTCGCCGGACAGGTCCATCAGGTAGCGGTCCCGCAGCGCCCAGCGCCGCACGTACGTCCCGAGCAGCCGGCCGTCCGGACCGTGGATGTCGAAGTGGAACGGGATGAAGTAGGGGACGTCGCCGACGAACGGGATCAAGTCCCAGAGCCGCCGCAGCACGGCGAAGAACATGCTCGACTCCTGCGCGGTCGCCACCTCCCGACCGGTCGGGTCGAGCACCGACCAGGACGAGCGCAGCAGCGACTTCGCGAAGTTCTTCTGCAGCGTGCCGATCAGCTGCCCGCCGTCCGGCAGCAGCACGTCGGTCACACCGCGGAACTCGAAGACCTTGCGGGCCCGCAGCCGCAGGAGCGGCACCGTCTGGCTCTCGTCGGTGAAGAAGTCGATCTGCTCGCGGATCCTCAGCCGCTTCTGCCGGACGAAGGCGAGCATCTGCCCGGGGGCGCCGCCCGGCGTGACCGCGGAGATCCGGTAGAGGTTCGCGATCGGGGAGAACTTCTGCTGCACGAAGAAGCGGTCCAGCGTCGCGACGCCGGCGAGCGGGCCGTGCGGAGGCTGCATGATCAGACTCTACGGGTAGCCAGCCGGTATGCGACGGCGGTGACGGCGTAGCCGGCCGCGATCAGCACGACCACCGCGTACGACTTGCCCGACTCCGGCAGCACCAGCGCACCGACCACTGCGGCCGCCACGAACATGACGTTGAAGAGGGTGTCGTAGAGGGAGAAGACGCGACCGCGGAACTCGTCCTCCACGCCCTCCTGCACGATGGTGTCCACGCTGATCTTCGAGCCCTGCGCCGCGATCGACAGCACGAAGGCGGCCGGCAGCAGCGTCGGCATGGTGAAGGGCAGCCCCAGTGCCAGCTCGGTCACCGCGGCGAGCGCGAAGACCGCGGCGATCCAGGCCTGCTTGCCGACCCGGCGTACCGCCGCCGGGGTGATCGCCGCGGCCACCAGCACGCCGAGCCCGCTGGCCGCGAAGACCTGGCCGAGCCCGGCCAGCTCGGCCTGGAAGAAGCCGGCGTCGACGAAGTGGTTCCGGTAGAGCAGCAGCACCGAGATGGTGGACAGCCCGTAGAAGAACCGGTGCGCGGCGATGGCGGACAGCGCGTACCCCACCGGGCGCAGTTCGCCGACGTGCCGGGCGCCGGCGACCAACCCGCGGGCGACGTCGCCGACGGTCTCCCGGTGCGAGCGCTCGACGTCGTCCGGGCCGAGCAGGTCCTTGCCGAAGCCGGTGGCCGCCCAGGCGGACGCCGCGTAGCCGGTCGCCGAGCCGAGCGCGAGCAGCGCGTAGCCGGCGTTGCCGGCGCCGACCAGCTCGCGCAGGCCGAGTGCCATTCCGCCGCCGAGGATGGCGACGACCGTGCCGCTGGTGGTGGCCAGCGCGTTCGCGGTCACCAGGGTGTCCCGGGTGACCACGTGCGGCAGCGAGGCGGACAGCGCGGCCAGGAAGAACCGGTTGACCGAGACGACCACCAGCGCGGTGCCGTAGAAGAGCACCCCGGACGTGCCGGTCCCGATCTCGAGCGCCAGCAGGGCGACCGCGACGCAGCGGAAGAGGTTCGTCGCGACCAGCGCCCGCTGCCGGCGCCAGCGGTCCAGCAGCACGCCGGCGAATGGGCCGACCACCGAGTACGGCAGCAGCAGCGTGGCGAAGCCGGCCGCGATGGCCGCCGGGTCGGCGGCCCGCTCCGGGTTGAACAGCACGGCGCCGGCGAGGCTGGCCTGGAAGACCCCGTCCGCGCACTGGCTGGCCAGCCGGCTCGCGTACAGCCGGCGGAAGTCGCGGCCGCGCAGCACGGACCGCAGCGGGTGACCGGCGAGCGGCGAGGTGGGCGCCGCCGGCACCGTCGTGGTCACCCCACCACGCTACGGGCAGCGGCGCCCGCCGGCGCGACGCGGCGCGACCACGTACGGCAGGATTGACGGCGATGTGCGCGCTACGACCCGATGCCGGAGTTGAGCCCGGTGTCCTGCTCGTCGCCTCGCCCATGCTCGGTGACCCCAACTTCCGCCGGACGGTGGTCTACGTGCTCGACCACCGTCCGAACGGCAGCGTCGGCGTGGTGCTCAACCGGCCGAGTGACGTCACGCTGCTCGACGTGCTGCCGCAGTGGTTCGAGCTCGCGTCCACCCCGCGGACGCTCTTCGTCGGCGGGCCGGTGGAGACCAACGCCGCGCTCTGCCTGGCCGAGGCGCGGGCCGGCAGCACCCCGTCCGGCTGGACCGAGGTGTCCGGACCGGTCGGGCTCACCGACCTCGACACCGACCCCGGGGCGATCGAGCGGGACCTGCACCAGGTCCGGGTCTTCGCCGGCTACGCCGGCTGGGGCGGCGGGCAGCTGGCCACGGAGATCGCCGAGGGCGCCTGGCTCGTGGTGGCCGGGCGCGCCTCGGACGTCTTCGCCGACCCGGGCGGCGACCTGTGGCGGGAGGTGCTGCGCCGGCAGGGCGGCAAGGTCGGGCTGCTCGCCACCTATCCGGACGACCCCCGGCTGAACTGACCGCCGGGCGGCTGCACTCCCTGCCGGCACCTCGGTACGGTCCGACCGGGCGAGCAGGCGTCCCGCCCGGGCGGCCGGATGTGCACGCTCAGGCCGCGGTGTACCACGGCCGGACGTCCACGCTGACCAGCCCACCGCGGACCGCGGGGTCGTTCCCGGCGAGCTCCCGGGCCCGCTCCGCGTCGACCGCGTAGACGATCACCGCGACCAGGCCGTCGTCGGCCGTCCCTGGTCCAGGCCGATCACCGGACCCGCCTGGGTGACCTCGCCCGCCTCCATCAACCGGCCGAGGTACGCCATGTGCTCGTCGACGAGCGCTGCTCGCCGAGCGCCGCCGCCTGCTCCCAGGCGCGTCCCGTCCGTACCAGCCCTACCGCCCAGCCACCGTCCACGAGAGGTCACGGTAGTGTCAGCGCTACCAGCGTCAAGAATGCCACGCGCTGCCTATCGAGCTGGTGCGGCGTTCAGCCGGGCGCGGGCGATCGCCTCCGCCGCCGCCTCGGTCGTGCTGCCCCCGTCCTCGGCGTGCCGGTAGATCTCCGTCAGCGTGTCGCCGATCCCGGCGACCCTGGTGGCCAGCGTCCCGGCGTCCCAGCCGAGCATCTCGGTGCCGATCAGGTGCAGCGCGCCACCGGAGTTGATCACGAAGTCCGGCGCGTAGAGGATGCCCGCCGCCCGCAGCCGCTCCGCGTCCGCCGACTCGCCGAGCTGGTTGTTCGCGGCGCCGGCCACCACCGGGCAGCGGAGCGCGGGGATGCTCGCCGCGGTCAGCACGGCGCCGGTGGCGCAGGGTGCGTAGACGTCGCAGGCCGTGCCGACCACATCGACCGGGTCGACCGGGTCCACGCCGTACCGGCGCTCCAGCTCCCGGACCCGGTCCGCGGCCACGTCCGCGACCAGGACCTTGGCGCCGTCCCGGACCAGCAGCTCGACCAGCGCGCTGCCCACCCGGCCGGCTCCCTGCACCAGCACCGAGCGGCCGGCCAGGTCGGCAGTGCCGAAGGCGTGCCCGCAGGAGGCCCGGATGCCGTGCCAGACGCCGCGCGCGGTGTCCGGTGCGCTGCTGCCGGAGCCGCCCCGGTCCGGGCTGCGGCCGAACGCGTACCGGGTCACCTCGCCGAGCACGTCCATGTCGGCGGCCTCGGTGTTCATGTCCGGGCCGGTCCGGTACGACCCCTGCAGGGTGTCGATCAGCCGGCCGTACCGGAGCAGCACCTGCCGGCGGGTCTCGCCCACCGGCAGCGCCGGCACCGCCAGCACGCCCTTGCCGCCGCCGGTCGGCAGCCCGGCCACCGCGCATTTCAGCGTCATGCCCTCGGCAAGCCGGAGCACGTCGTGGACGGCGTCGGCGGTGGCCGGGTAGACCCGGATCCGGGTTCCGCCGGCCGCGGGACCGAGCCGGGTGCTGTGGATCCCGATGAACATCCAGGTGTCGGTCTCGCGGTCGTGACGCGACACCAGTGCCTCGCCGTCCCAGTCGGCGATCAGCCGCTCCCAGGACCGGTCGGTGGAGGACATCATTGGCCTCACCCTCGTCGTCGGTGGCACCAGTATGCCCGGTTGGGGGCGGTTAACCGACCGGACGTTCGGACGATCGCCCGCGCCACCGCTCCGGCTCGTGCGGCGACTCCGAGACCAGGTAGCGCTGCAGCGTCGGTCCGAGCCAGCGGACCAGCGCCGCCGGGTCGGCGGAGGCGAGCGGCTCGACCCGCAGCACGTACCGCAGCATCGCGGTCCCGATCAGCTCGGCGGCGCACAGGTTCGCCCGCAGCGCCGCGTCCGGCCGGCCCGAGCTGCCGGCGATCCGGAGCAGGATCTCCCGGCCGACGAACTCCCGCAGCAGGTCCGCGGAGGGCTGGTGCGAGGTGGCGCCCCGGATCAGCCCGACCAGCCGCGGCCCGGTCGCCGGGTCGTCCCACACCTCCAGGAACCGCCGGGCCAGCCGCTCGCCGAGCCCGTCCACCTCGCCGGCGATGACGTCCTCGGCCACCTGGGACGGGTCGAGCGGCAGCTCCATCACTGCGGCGAACAGGCCGTCCTTGGTGCCGAAGAAGTAGTGCACCAGCGCCGGGTCCACCCCGGCCGCAGCGGCGACACCCCGGATGGTGGTGGCGGCGTAGCCGGTGGCCGCGAAGGACGCCTGGCCGGCGCGGAGGATCAGCTCCCGGCTGCGGCCGTCCCCCGGCCGCCGACCCGTCCGTCGGCTCGGCCCGACCCGCTGCGGGCTGTCCGGCCCGCTCACTGGTGCTGGCTGCGCAGGAACTGACCGAAGTGCGGCACGGTGAAGGCGACCAGGCCGCGCTCCGCCGAGTAGACCAGGCCCTTCTTCAGCAGGCTGTCGCGCGCCGGGGACAGCGACGACGGCTTGCGGCCGAGCGAGTCGGCCACCTCCGCGGTGCCGACCGGCCCGTCGCCGAGCGCGGCCATCGCCCGCATGTAGTCCCGCTCGGCCGGGGTCGCCCGCTCGTACCGGCTGCCGAAGAAGCCCACCGCCAGCTCGGCGTCCGCGGCCGGGGCGGCGACCAGCACGTCGTCCTTCGTGATCGGGCTGGCCGGGGCCGCGTCCCAGGTCACCTTCCCGTACGCCTGCACGAAGTACGGGTAGCCGCCGGACACCGCGTAGAGCGCGTCCAGCGCCTCCGGGGTGAACTCGACGTCCTCCCGGTCCGCCGGCGCCAGCAGCGCCCGGTCCGCCGCCTGCCGGTCCAGCCGGTCGATGCGCAGGTAGTGGAACAGCCGCTCGGAGTACGACTTGCTGGCCGACAGCACCGAGGGCAGGTGCGGCAGCCCGGCGCCGACGACGATCAGCGGGGCGCCGGTCTGGGACAGCTCGTGGCAGGCCGCGCACAGCGCGGACACGTCCGGCGGCGGCACGTCCTGCATCTCGTCGATGAACAGCGCGATCCCCACCGACAGGTCGGTGGCCACCGACGCCGCGTCGGCGAACAGCTCGACCAGGTCGATCTCCAGGTCACCGGTGTCCGCCCGGCCCATGGCCGCGGGCACGTCGATGCCCGGCTGCCAGCGCGGGCCGCTGCGAGCGGCCGCCCGGCCACGCCCGGCGCTCTCCGGCTCCCGCAGCGCGAACGCCTTCAGCACCCCCAGCACGGCGTCCACCCGGTCCGGGTCCCGGTGCCGCCCGGCGATCTCCCGCAGCGCCATGTGCAGCGCCGCCGCGACCGGCCGGCGGATCGACTGGTCCGGCCGGGCCTCGATCTTCCCGGTGCCCCACAGCCGGCCGATCGCCTCCGAGCGCAGCGCGTTGAGCAGGACGGTCTTGCCGACCCCGCGCAGCCCGGTGAGGACCAGGCTGCGCTCCGGCCGGCCCCGGGCGATCCGCTCCAGGACGACGTCGAAGCGGGCCAGCTCGCGGTCCCGACCGGCCAGCTCCGGCGGGCGCTGCCCGGCCCCGGGCGCGTACGGGTTGCGGACGGGATCCACGATCGGACTCTATGCCGCCGTCTAGGGCCCACCGTAGAAGTCGGTAGAAACGGCGATGGGCGTGTCGGCGCGGCGGCCCGGACCCGACCATCGGCGGGTCTACTCCCGTCTAGCGTCCGGCCGAGACCGGCCTAGACAGCGGTAGCGTCGGCCGGCCGGACCGCAACCTGCGCTCGTCCGGCGCGAGGCCGGAGGCCGGGTCGGGGCGACCGGGCACAACGGCGGCAGCAGCCGGGTCGCCCGGGGAAGACCGACAGGAGGAGACATCGTGAGCGTTCCGACCGGTCCGCTCGGCAGCCAGGGTCTGCGGGTGAGCGCGCAGGGACTCGGCTGCATGGGGATGAGCGCGTTCTACGGGTCGGACGAGGAGCCGGAGTCGGTGGCCACCCTGGAGCGCGCGCTGGAGCTGGGGGTGAGCTTCTGGGACACCGCGGGGATGTACGGCCGCGGCGCCAACGAGGAGCTGATCGGCCGCCTGGTGGTCGGCGCCCGCTACTGACCTTTTCCGGCCACTCCCGGCACCGCTGGACCCGGCTCTGCCCCAGAATGCGACCGTGGACGACGAGCCGGGCGAGCTGGGCCGGGAGCTGGCCAGGGAGGTCCTCGACGTCACCCTGGAGGAGTTCCGGCTCACCGAGTCCCGGTTCGAGACCGACGCCCGGCTCGGCCGCGAGCTGCTCTACCTGGTCTCCAACAACGAGTGGGTGCGCCGCACCACCGAGATCCTGGACCTCTCCCGGGTCGCCGCGGTGGAGACCCGGGTGGTCGTCGACGTCGACGTCAGCTACATCGCGCACGAGGCGCTGCGGGCGGTGGCGGGGCCGATCTGGCTGCCGCTGATCGCGCTGCCCCGCCAGCTCGACGCCGGCCCGGGCGGCCCGGCCGCGGACGCTCCGGACACCCCGGTCAGCATCGACGTCACCGACAGCAGCGGCTCCCGGGTCGCCGAGGTGCCGCCGGCCGAGGTCGGCCGGCAGCTGGCCGCGGCGCTGTCCGAAGTGCTGATCAGCCGGCTGTACCGGCGCACCAGCGTCCGGGAAGGCGAGGGCGGTCCGGCGACCCGGGACGCCCAGGTGCTGCTCGCCGCCGTGCTGGCCCGGGTGCTGACCCGGGCGCCGAGGGACGCCACCGGCACCGCGGGCGTACCCCGGCCGACCGGCGCCACGCCCCGCGGCAACCGGCTGCGGCTGGCCCAGAGCCGGCTGCGGGAGCGGCTGGAGGCGGAGGTCGAGGCGGCAATCCAGGAGGACGCCCGGCGCCGGCAGCCGGACGCGGACCTGGCCGACGCGGACTCCGACGCCCGGTCCACGCTGACCTCTCGGGAGGCGGAGATCGTGCAGGCGATCCGCGGCAGCACCCTGGTGGTGGTGCCGGTGGACCCGGCCGGGCCGCCCACCTCGTTCACCGTGGGGATGCCGGCGCGGGCGCTGGTCCGGACGCCGCCGGGCCGGCACGCCTCGGTGGCCCGGGTCCGGGTCGCGCTGCTGGCGCCGAGCACGCACGCCGACCGGGTGGTCGAGGTGCTGATCCCGGACGGCGTGCGCAGCCTGGACGCCGACGGGTCGACCCGGTCGTCGCCCGGCGCGGACGCGCGGATCGAGGTGCGGGCACCGCAGCAGTTCGAGCAGCTGCGGCTGCTGCTGGACCGGATGCTGCGCCCGCGGCGGCCGCCGCACGGCTGGGTTCGCAAGCAGCTCGCCGAGATGGCCGTGGTCAAGCTGCACGCCGTCATCCACTGCCTGCGCCACCACTACATGCTCGACGGCGACCCGGCCCGGACCGAGCGGCTGATGCAGGCGCTGCAGGACCTGCGGGAGCCGCTGGACGCGGAGGCGCACGGCCGCGTCGTCGACCTCGCCGGCGCCTGGTCCCGGGCGGTGCCGCTGCTGCCACAGCGGCTGCTGCGCCGGCTGGACCGCAGCACGGCCAGCCCGGGGTCGGTCCGGTTCCGGGCCACCGCGATCGAGGAGTTCACGCTGCGGTCCGAGCCGACCGAGGCGTACGTGGAGCTGGTCGTGGTGCCGGGCGAGTCGCCGACGCTGGGCACCGCCCGAGCGGTGAACGGGATCAACGTGCTGGTGCTGGCCGGCATCACCACGCTGCTGATGCTGGGACCCGCCGCCAACGGCTCCCGGGCCGACGTGCTGGCCACGCTGCTGACGATCTTCCCGACCATCCAGGCCAGCCGGCTCCGGCAGCCGGATGCCACCCGGCTGGCCGGGCTGCTCACCATGCGGCACTTCAAGGTCGGCCTGCTCACCGCGGTGCCCGGGTTGATGCTCGCCGGGGTGCTGGCGTTCGCCCCGGAGGGCGGCTGGCTGCTCGCCGCGGCGCTGCTCGCGGTCGCCCTGCAGCTCGCCTGTCACCTGTGGATCCGCCAGTTGGGCGAGTCGCCGGCCGGGCGGGCGCTGCGCCGGCGCCGGCCCCGGGTCGCGCTGGAGACGGTCCGGACCGCCGACCACGCGGCCTTCGACGTGCTGCGCTCCGCCTGGTGCCGGTCGCTGACCGGGGACGTGCTGCTGCTCGGCCGGACCGCCCACCCGTACGTGGTGGTGGACCGGGACGAGCCGGGCTCGCTGACCGACCTGCTCACCGGTGCGCAGGGCGAGCTGACCGAAGCGCTGCCGGGGCCGCGGTCCGGCCTCCGCCGAGTGTTGCGGGACTTCCGGCTCGACGAGCCCGTCGTGCCGCGCGTCGCCGCGATGGACGGGTCCGGGGACGAGCCGGTGAACCTGCTGGGCATGCTGCGCGGCACCGCGATCGGACGGTCGGCGACCTTCCTGGTCTTCCGGGACCTGCCGAAGCCGGACTGGCTGGCCGCGGCCGGCCGGATGCGCGACCCGACCGGGCACCCGGCCCGGGAGATCCGCCCGGTCGCGCTGGACCGCGGCCGGCAGGCGCCGCTGGAGCCGCCGGACTGGGTCCTCGACGTGATGATCGGCATCCCGGCAGGGACCGGGGACCCGCCGTTCGGGAGGCACCCGCTGGTCCTGGTCGCCGCGGCGGCCGATCGGGCCAACTTCACCCTGCTCAACGTGCAGCTGCCGGCCCCGCCGCCACTGCAGGACGTGGCCGAGCGGCAGTGGCTGCGGCTGCGGGTCGGCGTGCCCTACCGGCGCGGGGACTCGTTGCGCAAGCTGGTCCGCTTCCTCGCCGCGCTGGACGCGCTCGGCCGCGAGGACGCGCTGGTGCACCTGCGCGAGGTGCCCCAGATGGAGACGCTGGACGCCACCCAGACCGCGCCGGAGGACTCCTTCGACGAGCTGCCCGGCGCCCGGGTGCCGTCCGTCGGCAAGACCCGGGCCGGCCGGCTGGTGACCGACGCGGACGTCCGGGTGCCGGCCCGGCCGGCGGACGACTGGCGGCTGGTCGCGGTCTGCGCGCCGCCGCGGTCGGGCCTGCTGGCCGAGCTGCTCGCCGCGCTGCCCGAGCAGGCCGGGACGCGGTCGCTGGCCGGCGCCGTGTCCGGGGTGCTCAACGGCACCGCCGTGATCTTCCTGCTGTGCCGGCCGGAGCCGGCCGCCGCCGGCTGGGACCCGGGCGCGGTCGAGCGGCGGCTGGAGCGGGCGCTGCAGCCGCACCGGACCGTGGTGCAGCTGCTGGAGGAGGTCCGGCCGACCATGCTGGGCGGTGCGCCCCGGCCGCTGCTGCGGGTGCAGATCCGGACCCCCGACCGGCCGGGCGTGATGCAGGACCTGCTGCGCGAGCTGGGCCGGCAGGTGCACCGCGAGGCGCACACGACCGGCGGCACCCGGCTGCTGGTCGGCGCCGACGGACCCGGCGGACCCGGCGGACCCGGCGGCGCCCGGCCGGACCGGCCCGAGCTGCGGCTGGTGGCCACCGGCCGGGCGCCGGCGGTGGACGTGCTCTACGCGCTCACCCCGGTGGTGGACGGCCAGGCGCTGTCCGGCCGGCTGCTGCTCCGGCTGCCGCACCACGACCGCGGCGACGAGCGGTGGGTGGACGTCGACTGGCAGCACATCGGCCGGGTGGTTGCGCAGGCGGTGACCCGACCGGTGCCGGGCGGGCGCACCGTCGCCGACGCCGAGCGGACCAGCCGGCTGTCCGACGACACTGTGGTGACCCTCGACCTGGTCCGCCGCCCGTCCACCGCGGAGCCCGCCGCGACGACGTCGTGACTACCTCTCGATCTCCCCGCGGATGAACGCCTCCACCGAGGCCCGGGCCACGTCGTCGGGGCGCTGCTCCGGCGGGGACTTCATGAAGTACGACGAGGCGGACAGGATCGGGCCGCCGATGCCGCGGTCGAGGGCGATCTTCGCGGCCCGGACCGCGTCGATGATGACGCCCGCCGAGTTCGGCGAGTCCCACACCTCGAGCTTGTACTCCAGGTTGAGCGGGACGTCGCCGAACGCCCGGCCCTCCAGCCGGACGTACGCCCACTTCCGGTCGTCCAGCCAGGCCACGTAGTCCGACGGTCCGATGTGGACGTTGTCGCGGCCGAGGTCGTGCGCCACGTTGGAGGTGACCGCCTGGGTCTTGGAGATCTTCTTCGACTCCAGCCGCTCCCGCTCCAGCATGTTCATGAAGTCCATGTTGCCGCCGACGTTGAGCTGGTAGGTGCGGTCGAGCTGCACACCACGGTCCTCGAACAGCTTGGCCATGACGCGGTGCGTGAT
>JBJMII010000091.1:0-17551 GCA_045806925.1 Mycobacteriales bacterium | reverse complement strand
CAACCTCAGGTCCAGGAGCAGGTAGTGGGACAGCTGCCGTCCCGACCTGAGGCGACGGGCACCGGGCAAGCCGGTGAACGACAACCCGCACTGGCGGCGGTGCAGTCCGCAGGCGGCGGGGGACGAGGACAAGCTCGGCGTCAGGCCGATGGCGCAGACGCCAGGGTCGTGCTGGGTCCTCCATCGTCCTTGCCGCCGGCCACCACCGGGTGGAGATCCCGTCTCGCCCGCCGACCTCGGTCCGGCGTCAGCCGGGTACGCCGGCTGTACGTTCACCTCACTCGATCCCGAGCGCGGGCGGCCTGGCTGCTCACCGCGCTGAGCATCTTGGCCTACAGCGTGACGCCGGCGGGCACGTACCACGAACCACTGCAGCAGTTCGCGTTGGTACTGGCCAGCGTCGCGGCCGGCGCGATCTTCCTGCCGGAGCTGTCGAGCAATCTCTGGACCATGTCGAGTCAGCAGGTACAGCAGCTCGTTCCTGAAGAGCGCCGGCGTCGGCTCGCCCAAGCGCTGATCGGAGCGGAGTCGGACGACGCCGAGTGGAATGAGCTCGTCTACTCGCAGGCACTCGTCCCACTGTTGACGGCGGGCCGGCAGAGCTATCTCGTCGTCCGCAACATGAACTACTCGGTCCAGGTGCACTTGAATCAACGAGCCACTGTCGGTGGTACGTCGATCACCTTCCACAGCGTGGAGACCTCGGCGAACAGCGAACGCGTGCTGCCGCCGGCCGGTGCCGACGGGTCGTACTGGATCAGCGTCGCCCGCAGCGAGCGGGCGTTGGCCGAAGAGTTCAAGCTGATCGGCTGCCTGGCTCGCGAGTTGGTGCCGCTGGACGGCCTCATCGGCTCCGACTGGGCCGAAGCGATGAAAGCCTTGTGCCGGGTGTTCGTCTCGATCGACGGCCAGGTGCAGGACGTCAAGCCGGACGAATTCTCGTCCAGCCTGCCCGATGTGGTCCGTTGGCGCTTCAAGCCGGAGATCGATGCCGCGGAGCGGCGGGTGCCGGTACAGGCGACCTTCGACTTCCCGGTACGGAGCTCCGAGTCTCGGTTCCCGGTCATCTTCGCCGGGTACTACTGCGCCGGGTCGACGGTGATCAATCTCAAGGTGTACAACGGAGGTGGCCCACTGGCACTGAGCTGCGACTCCTTCTTCGGGCGTGGACCCGGTCTGCACCGCGACGGCAACCAGGTGGTGGAGATGCAGGGTACCTTGTGCCAGCAGCTGTCGTTCAGCACCGGACGGGAGAGCATCCTGTGGCCTGGTAGCGGTCTGGTCTTCTCCTGGTCCGCCGCACCTCCGCCCGCGACGGGAGGTGGTCCGACTGGTGACGGAACTGGTGGATCCGGCTGAGCTGGGTCTCGTCGTCGAAGGTCAGCCCCCGCTGCCGAGCTGCGCGGACGACGCATCGGTACGCAGGGTGGATGTTTTCGACAACGGAGAGCCGTTGGTGCCGGTACGCGGCAGGCTGAATGTCATCGGCGTCTACCGCCGGATGGGCCTTGCCAATGCGCCTGAGCACGCATGGCTCCGGTCCGGAGTCCTCGATCGACTGGTAGCGGTGGACGCCGCTCTGCCCCGGCCGTTCGGGCTGGTCGTCCTGGATGGCTGGCGCAGCCGGGCCTTCCAGCAGGACTTGCTGTCCTTCTACCGGAGAATCCATCGCAGTGAGTTGTCCGGATACGTCGCCGATCCCGAGGACTCGACCGTCATTCCTCCGCACGTGACGGGCGGGGCCGTGGACCTGACCCTCACCGGGCACGGTGTCCCCCTCGCCCTCGGGTCGGCCTTCGACGACTTCAGCGAGCGAGCGCACCTGGCCGCACTTGAGAGCCGACCGGATGACCTGATGGTAGCCCGCCTGCGGCAGCTCCTCGCGGCAGCTCTCACCGCGCAACGCTTCGCTCCGTACCGCCTCGAGTGGTGGCACTGGTCCTTCGGAGATCAACAGTGGGCCGCGCAATGGGGCTTGGACAGGTCCCTCTACGGTCCCGCGACGGACCCACCCCGTCGATCAGCTACCGCAGCGCAGAGCAGATAGTGCAGCACAGATCCGAGCGTCTCACCGTTCGCCTCCAGGGCGATCGGGAACAGCGAGGTCTCTGTCAGTCCCGGGCTGATGGCCACCTCCAGAAGCCGCGCATCGCCGTCGGGAGTGACGACGAAGTCCGCCCGCGACAGGTGTCGCAGGCCCAGCGCAACATGAGCCTTCACCGCAGCGCTCTGCAGGCGCCCGGTGAGATCGGCGGGCAGTGCGGCCGGGGCGTCGACGATGATCTGATCGGCGGAATAGCGGGCGCTGAAGTCAAAGCGGCTGGCCCCGTCGAAGGCGAGCGAGACAGCGGGCAGGGGGACAGGTACACCGTCCCGCTCAACTATCCCGATAGCCACGTCCAGGCCGTCGACCAACCGTTCGACCAAGGAGGTGTCGCCGTACCCGAAGCTACGGATCAGGGCGTTGGGAAGCTCCTCGTCGGAGTCGACGCCGGTGATTCCCTGCGCGCTTCCCCCGGTGCTCGGCTTGACCACCAGCGGCAGCGGCAGTCGTTGTCTGATCGCCTCGAGCAGCCGTGCGGAGCCGAGCTCTCGGAAAGCCTCACTGGGTAGTGCCAGCCAGTCCGGGACCAGTATGCCGGCCCGTTCGAGCATTGCCCGCGCATGCGCCTTGTCCCAAGCCAGCCGGCACGCCCTGCTCGGTGAGCCGACAAACGGCAGATCCAGGATCTCCAGGACGGACTGCAGCACGCCGTCCTCGCCGCCGGCGCCATGTACCGCTAGATACGCAACGTCGACGCCGTCCTTCGACAGCCGGTCCAGGAGTGACGGGTCGACGTCGTAGAGATGGACATCGACGCCTCTGGCCCGTAGTTCGCGCACGGCTCTACGGCCCGACGACAGTGAGACGGCGCGCTCATGTGAGAGGCCGCCCGCAATGACCGCCACCCTGCCTGTTCCGTCGATATCGTCAGGCATTCACGGGTTCCTGTCCTCCTCCGAGAAGTCCTGGGCACGGCCGCAGGATGCCGTAGCCCGGTGCGTCGTCATGGCCCGGGGTCCGGGGGCTTCGGCGTCAGGGCGGCCGTGACCGCGGTGGACAGGCGGGCCGGCGGGTCGCCGGCGTCGTCCGCCGGGGCAAGCACCTCGACGTAGACCGGGCGGTCCACGGCCGTCCACGCCGTGCTGGCCCCGCGCCGCTCGGCGAACCAGGTGACCCCGCTGATCACGAGCGTGTCCGCGGTCGCGATGAAGGCGGGCGGCCGGGGCACCCCGCAGCGCAGCACCACCGGCGGCTCCCCCCAGGCCGCCACGTACGGCGAGGGGGAGTCGACCGGCCGCGCCGGCCGGTCGCCGAGCAGGGTCGGCAGCGCCGAGACCAGGTCCCGGCAGGACCGCTGCGCCGCGGCGGACAGCGGCGGCGGCGCGGCCACCCGGACCGGCGGCAGCGCGACCCGTGCCGGCGCGGACGGGGACGCTGCCGGTGCCGGCGCCGGGCCGGGCCGGTTGACCAGCAGCACCAGCACCACGGTCAGCGGCACGGCGACGGCGGTCGCCACCGCGGCGGCCCGCCGGCGCGCCGGGCCGGCGGCCGGCGTGCGCTCCCGGGACTCCACCGCCACCACAGCGGCCTGGCTGCCGTCCGCGTCCACCGACGAGCGTCAGCCACGCCCTACAGGTGCACCACCGGGCAGGTGAGCGTCCGGGTGATGCCGTCCACCGCCTGCACCTTGGCGACCACCAGCTTGCCCAGCTCGTCGACGTTGCGGGCCTCGGCCCGCACGATCACGTCGTACGGCCCCGTCACGTCCTCCGCCTGGGTGACGCCCTTGATCTCGGCGATGGCGGTGGCGACCGCCGCTGCCTTACCGACCTCGGTCTGGATGAGGATGTAGGCCTGGACCACGGCGAGCCCCTCGTCGGTAGGTGCGGGGTGAGAGTAGAACGTACAACAGGCGCCCGTCGTTGGGGATCACTGAAGGGATGCGTGCCATCACTGTCGCTGACGTGGGCGAGTTCGGGGTGGTCGACCGGCTCACCGCCCGGTTCGCGGCGGGAGCCGCGCGGCCCGACTCCGTCCTGCTCGGTCCCGGCGACGACGCCGCGGTCCTGCGCATCCCGGACGGCCGGGTGGTGGCGACCACGGACCTGCTGGTCGACTCCCGGCACTTCCGCCGGGACTGGTCCACACCGGACGACGTCGGCCGCAAGGCCGCCGCGCAGAACCTGGCCGACATCGCCGCGATGGGCGCGGTGCCCACCGGCCTGCTGGTCGGCCTGGCGCTGCCGCCGGACCTGCCGGTCGAGTGGCTGGAGGGCGTCGCGGACGGCATGCGCACCGAGTGCGCGAAGGTCGGCGCGACCGTGCTCGGCGGCGACGTGGTCCGCGGCGGGACGCTGACGCTGGCGGTCACCGCGCTCGGCGACCTGCAAGGTCGCGAGCCGGTGACCCGGTCCGGCGCCCGGCCCGGCGACGTGGTCGCGGTGACCGGCCGGCTCGGCTGGGCGGCCGCCGGGCTGGCCGTGCTCGGCCGCGGCTTCCGGTCGCCGGTCTCCGTGGTCGCCGCGCACCGGCGCCCCGACCCGCCGTACGCGGAGGGCCCCCGGGCCGCCGAGCTGGGCGCGAGCGCCATGGTGGACGTCAGCGACGGGCTGGTCGCCGACCTGCAGCACGTCGCGATCGCCAGCGGGGTCGGCATCGAGCTGGACACCTCCCGGCTGGAGGTGCCGGCCAAGCTGCGCGACGTCGGCGGCGCGCTCGGGGTGGAGCCGATGGACTGGGTACTCGCCGGCGGGGACGACCACGCGCTGGCCGCGACCTTCCCGGGCAGCGCGCCGCCGCCGGCGCCGTGGAAGGTGATCGGCCGGGTGGCCCGCGGCCGGGGGGTGCTGGTGGACGGCAGCGCGTACGAGGCGCCCGGCGGCTGGGACCACTTCCGCTAGCCCGGCGGCCTGCCCCGCTACCGTGGTCCGGTGGCTCCGGCTCCCGCGCGCGTCCTGACCGTGGCCGGCTCGGACTCCGGCGGCGGCGCCGGTATCCAGGCGGACCTGAAGACCATGCTGGCGCACGGCGTGCACGGCATGAGCGTGCTGGCCGCGGTGACCGCGCAGAACTCGGTCGGCGTCCAGGGCTACTGGGAACTGCCGGTGGCGGCGGTCCGGGCGCAGCTGGACAGCGTGCTCGGCGACATCGGGGTGGACGCGGTGAAGACCGGCATGCTCGCCTCCACCGAGCTGGTGACCACGGTCGCCGGGGTGCTCGCCGAAGTGCCGGTGCCGGTGGTGGTCGACCCGGTCGGGGTGAGCAAGCACGGTGACTCGCTGCTGGCCGCGGACGCGGTGGCCGCGGTCCGGGACCGGCTGCTGCCGGTGGCCGACCTCGTCACGCCGAACCTGTACGAGGTGCAGCAGCTGACCGGGGTCAAGGTCACCGAGGAGACCGGCCTGCGCCGGGCCGCGGACGCGGTGCTCGCGCTCGGCCCGCGTGCGGTGCTGGTCAAGGGCGGGCACCTGACCGGCGACGCGGTCGACCTGCTGGTGACCCGGGACGGCGCCGAGCGGTGGTACCGGTCGGCGAGGCTGGACAACCGGCACACCCACGGCACCGGCTGCACGCTGGCCAGCGCGATCGCGTCCCGGCTGGCGCTCGGCGACCGGCTGCCGGACGCGGTGGCCGCGGCCAAGGAGTACGTGACCGGGGCGATCGCGGCCGGCTTCCCGCTCGGCGCCGGCATCGGCCCGGTCGACCACGCGCACCGGTGGAGGTGACGTGGGGGTGACCTGGGGGTGACGTGGGGGGTGACTACGCCGGCCAGCCGCTGTCCCGCGGGTCCGCCGAGGACATCCGCCGACCGCATCGGGCGCTGACGCAGCGTGGTCTGCCATGCTCTGCGGCCGTGGGAGTAGTCACCGTCTCGGCCTCGTACGGGGCCGGCGGCAGCGAGATCGGGCCGGCCGTCGCCGCGGCGCTGGGGCTGCCCTTCGTCGACCGTGCGGTGCCGGTCGAGGTGGCCCGCAAGCTCGAGGTGCCGCTGGACGAGGCGGAGCGCCAGGACGACTCGGTGGACACCGGGCTGTGGCGGGTCGTCTCCTCGATGGCGCTGGTGCCCGAGCTGGCCGGCGCCGGCCCGCTGGCGTACCGGACCTTCGCCGACGAGCACGCCTTCCGGGAGAAGACCGAGGAAGTGCTCCGGGAGATCGCGGCCGGCGGCGGGGTGGTGCTGGGCCGGGCCGCCGCGCTGGTGCTCGCCGACCACCCGCGGGCGCTGCACGTCCGGCTGGACGGGCCGGTGGACGCCCGGGTGGCCCGGGTGGCGCAGCGCTCCGGCATGCCCCCGGACGAGGTGCGGCGGGAGCTGCGGACCAACGACGCGGCGCGCGCCGGCTACGTCCGGCACTTCTACCGGGCCGACGCCACTGAGGCCCGGCACTACCACCTGGTCGTCGACACCACGGCGATCCCCTGGCAGACCGCGGTCGAGCTCGTGGTCACCGCCGCCCGCGCCCGCGGGCTGTGACCCGGCCCGACAGCACGAAGGAGAGGCAGACCCAGCATGAGCGAGCCAACCTACGGCTCCGGCCCGGCGTACGACCCGCAGCAGGGCTACGGCGGCGGCACCCCCGGCTATGGCCAGCCGGGCCAGCAGTACGGCCAGCCGGGCCAGCAGTACGGCAGCGGGCAGCAGCCCCAGCAGCCCCCGTACGCCGCGTACGGGCAGCAGCAGCCGGGTCCGGGCGGCTACCCGTCCGGCTACCAGGGCGCGCCCGCGCCGGCCGCGCCGCGCACCCCGGCCGACCGGCTCGGGCTGGCCGCCACCGTGGTGACCATCGTGGGCTACGTCTGCGCCGGCGCCGGTGTGCTCGGCTTCATCCTGTGGCTGACGGTCTCCGGAGACGGGACGTACCGGTTCGCCACCGCGCTGCAGACCCTGGTGGTCGGCATCGGGCTCGGCGGGCTCAACTACGCGCTGGGCAGCTGGCTGGGCACCCGGAGCACCACCTCGTCCTGAGGTCCCGCGGTCCCGGGTCCGGCGCCGCGGGCCCGGCCCGGACGTACGGAGGCCCGCTCCCGGTGCGGGAGCGGGCCCCTGGGCGCGTGAGCGACCTGATGACCTCAGCCGCGGGTGACCTTGCCGGCCTTCAGGCAGGACGTGCACACGGTCACCCGCCGCACGGTGCCCGGGGAGACCAGCGCGCGGACGGTCTGCACGTTGGGGTTCCACCGGCGGGAGGTGCGCCGGTGGGAGTGGGACACCGACTTGCCGAAGCCGGGCCGCTTGCCGCAGACGTCGCACACGCTGGCCACGGGGTTGCTCCTCATGTCTCGTCCTGCGTCGAAGCGCCCGGCGGGCAGGCCTGCGCCGGGCAACCGCGCCAGTGTAGCCAGCGGCGCGGGCCGGACCAAACCTCTACCCTCCGAGCCGGCCCCGCGGCGGGGCCGGCCGGAACCCCGGCGGGAGGTGGTGGCGATCGACGTGCTGGACCCGTCCGGGGTACGCCGCTGGTGCGCGGGCGCCGTCGCGGCGCTGGCGGCCTGCCGCGCGGAGATCGACGACCTCAACGTCTACCCGGTCCCGGACGGCGACACCGGCACCAACATGCTGCTCACGCTGCGCGCGGCGGACGACGCGGTGCGGTCGGACCGGCCGGGCGACCTGCTGGTGACCGTGACGTCGATGGCGCGCGGCGCCGTGCTCGGCGCCCGCGGCAACTCCGGGGTGATCGTCAGCCAGGTGCTGCGCGGGTTCGCCGAAGGGCTGGCCGCCGCCCGGAACGGCGGCGGCGGGGCGGTCGCGGCGGCATTCGGCCGGGCTGCCGAGCTGGCCTGGGAGTCGGTCGGCGAGCCGGTCGAGGGCACCATGCTCTCGGTGATGCAGGCCGCGGCCGAAGCGGCCGAGGAGGCGGCGGAAGGGGCGGCCGAGGAGGCGGCCGGGGAGGCGGCCGGCCGGAGCGGTGCGGCCGGCGGCGGGCTGGCCGACGTGGTCGGCGCGGCCGTCCGCGGCGCCGCGGCGGCCCTGGAGCGGACACCGGCGCAGCTGCCCGTGCTGGCCGCGGCCGGCGTGGTGGACGCCGGCGGCCGGGGCCTGCTCGTCCTGCTCGAGGCGCTCGCCGCCGTGGTCGCCGCGCCGCCGACCGGCCCGGTCCACCCGGTCCGCACGGTCCGCGACCGCGGCCGCCTGGAGGCGGTCCGGGAGAGCGGCTCGGACGCGTACGACTACGAGGTGCAGTACCTGCTGACCGCACCCGCCGGCGCCGTCGCCGACCTGCGCGAGGAGCTCTCCGGGCTGGGCGACTCGCTGGTGGTGGTCGGCACCGGGGAGGGCCGGTGGACGGTGCACGTGCACGTGAACGACGTCGGCGCCGCGGTGGAGGCCGGCGTCCGGGCCGGCCGGCCGCACCGGATCACGGTGACCCGGTTCGCCGACGCCGCCGCCGGGGCGCCGGCGCGGGAGGGGGTCGCGGTGGTCGCCGTCGCCCTGGCCGGCGGGGTGGCCGAGCTCTTCGCCGCCGAGGGCGCGGTGGTGGTCGAGGGCACGCCGATCGCGGACGAGGTGCTCGCCGCGGTCGAGACGACCGGCGCGGCGGCGGTCGTCGTGCTGCCCGGGTGCGCCGAGGTGTCCGGGGTCTGCGACGCGGCGGCCGAGCGGGCCCGGGCGGCCGGCGTCGAGGTGGCGGTGGTGCCGATCCGGGCGGCGGTCCAGG
Organism: Mycobacteriales bacterium; assembly: GCA_045806925.1. GTDB lineage: Bacteria > Actinomycetota > Actinomycetes > Mycobacteriales > CADCTP01 > CADCTP01. The sequence goes on along the minus strand of JBJMII010000091.1, from coordinate 8,848 downwards.
GACTGGCCGCGGTCGCCGTGCACGACGAGGCGCGCCGCTTCGGCGACGACGTCATCGCGATGGCCGAGGCGGCCGCGGCGACCCGGTTCGGCGAGGTGCTGGTGGCCACCCGGGACGGGCTGACCATGGCCGGGCCGTGCCGGGCCGGTGACGTGCTCGGCCTGGTCGACGGCGACGTCGCGGTGATCGGGAGCTCGCCGCCGGATGTGGCGGCCGAGCTGCTGGCCCGGATGCTCAACGGCGGCGGCGAGCTGGTCACCCTGGTGCTCGGTGCCGGCTCCGGGCCGGGCGCGGGCGAGGACCTGGCCCGGGCCCTGGAGCGGCAGGTCGCCGAGACGCACCCCGGTGTGGAGGTGGCGGTGCACACGGTGGCCCGGCCGGACGTGCCGGTCCTGATCGGGGTGGAGTGATGGCCGGACCGCAGACCCCGCTCGCGGACGTGCTCGGCGGCAAGACCGCCGCCGCGCTGGCGAAGTCGCTGGACCTGCAGACCGTCGGCGACCTGCTCCGGCACTACCCGCGCCGGCACGCGGAGCGAGGCGAGCTGACCGACCTCGCCCACCTGCGCCCCGGCGACCAGGTGACCGTGCTGGCCGAGGTGCGCAAGGTGAGCCGGCGCCGGATGCGCAACCGCCGCGGCTCGATCCTGGAGGCCGTCGTCACCGACGGCCGGGGCACGCTGACGCTGACCTTCTTCAACCAGCCGTGGCGGGAGCGGGACCTGGTGGTCGGGCGGCGCGGCCTGTTCGCCGGCAAGGTCACGGTCTTCAACAAGACCCGGCAGCTCAACAGCCCGGACTTCCGGATCCTCGGCGACGCCGCTGACATCGGCGGGCACGGCGGCGACATCGAGGAGTTCGCCGGGGCCCTGATCCCGGTCTATCCGGCGTCCGCCACGGTGCCGACCTGGACCATCGCCCGCTGCGTCGCGGTCGCCCTGGACGTCTTCGACCCGCCGCCCGACCCGCTGCCGGTCGGGCTGCGGGCCCGGCACGAGCTGGTCGGGCTGGGGAAGGCGCTGCACGGGATCCACCGCCCCGCCGACCGGGGTGCGCTGGAGCGGGCCCGCAGGCGGCTCAAGTGGGACGAGGCGCTGCCGCTGCAGGCGGTGCTGGCGCAGCGCCGGCTGGCCGCCGCGGCCCGCCCCGGCACCGCCCGCAAGGCCCGCGCGGACGGGTTGCTGGCCGCCTTCGACGCGCAGCTGCCGTTCCGGTTGACGGCCGGGCAGCAGGAGGTCGGCGCGGTGCTCGCCGCCGAGCTCGACTCGGCCCACCCGATGCACCGGCTGCTGCAGGGCGAGGTCGGCTCCGGCAAGACGGTCTGTGCGCTGCGCGCGATGCTGCAGGTCATCGACGCCGGCGGCCAGGCCGCGCTGCTGGCACCGACCGAGGTGCTGGCCGGCCAGCACGCCCGGTCGCTGCGCGCGCTGCTCGGCCCGCTCGGGCGCGCCGGCGAGCTGGACGCCGCCGAGCAGGCCACCCGGGTGGCACTGCTGACCGGGTCGCTGCCGGCCGGCCCGCGCCGGCAGGCGCAGGCCGAGGCGGCGTCCGGCGCGGCCGGCATCGTGGTCGGCACCCACGCGCTGCTCAGCGAAGGTGTCGAGTTCGCCGACCTCGGGCTGGTGGTCGTCGACGAGCAGCACCGCTTCGGCGTGGAGCAGCGGGACGCGCTGCGGTCCAAGGGCGACAGCCCGCACGTGCTGGTGATGACCGCGACGCCGATCCCGCGCACCGTAGCCATCACCGTGTACGGCGACCTCGAGGTCTCCGCACTGCGCGAGCTGCCGCACGGCCGGTCGCCGATCGCCACCAGCGTGGTGCCGGCCGGGGAGAAGCCGGCCTGGCTGGAGCGGGCCTGGCAGCGGATCCGGGAGGAGGTCGCCGCCGGCCACCAGGCGTACGTCGTGTGCCCGCGGATCGGCGGCGACGCGGCCGACTCCGACGACGCCGGCTCGGACTCCTACCCGGGGGATGCCGGCGCCGGGCCGTCCCCGGACGACGAGGATGGGACCGGTCGGCGGGCGGCACCGCTCGCGGTGCAGGACGTGCACCCGATGCTGGCCGCCGGCCCGCTGGCCGGGCTGCGGCTGGCGGTGCTGCACGGCCGGCTGCCCACCGAGGAGAAGGACGCGGTGATGGCCGCCTTCGCCGCCGGCAGCGTCGACGTGCTGGTCGCCACCACCGTGGTCGAGGTCGGCGTGGACGTGCCGAACGCGACGGTGATGGCGGTGCTGGACGCCGACCGCTTCGGCATCTCCCAGCTGCACCAGCTGCGCGGCCGGATCGGCCGGGGCAGCGCGCCGGGGCTCTGCCTGCTGGTGACCGGCGCGCCCGCGGACACCCCGGCCCGCGACCGGCTGGCCGCCGTGGCGTCCACAGTGGACGGCTTCGAGCTGGCCGAGCTGGACCTGGAGCAGCGCCGGGAGGGCCAGGTGCTCGGCGAGGCGCAGTCCGGCCGGTCCTCGTTCAGGCTGCTGTCGCTGGCGAAGGACCGCGACCTGATCGGCACCGCGCGCCAGGAGGCCACCGCGCTGGTGCAGGCGGACCCGGAGCTGGCCACCCACCCCGGGCTGGCGGCCGCGGTCGCCGAGCTGGTCGAGCGGGAACGGGCGGACTTCCTGCAGAAGGCCTGACCGTCCTCACTCGACGGTCGAGCCGGGACGGACCCCGGCGGCGCGGCGGTGGGTCCACGCCACCGGCGGCGCACACTGGAGGTCCGGGGGGCCCGGCCCTCGAAGGGAGCACGGTGCGGATCGTGGCGGGGGAGGCGGGCGGCCGGCGGCTCGCGGTGCCGCCGGGCGAGCGCACCCGGCCCACCTCGGACCGTACCCGGGAGGCGCTCTTCGGCACCCTGGCCGCGCTGCTCGACCTCGACGGCGCCCGGGTGCTCGACCTCTACGCGGGCTCCGGCGCGGTCGGCCTGGAAGCGGTGTCCCGGGGCGCGGCCGCCGCGCTGCTGGTGGACGCGGACGCCCGGGCTGCCGCCACCGCCGCCGCGAACGCCGCCGCGCTCGGCCTCGCCGACCGGGTCACCGTCCGCCGGGACCGGGTCGACCGGGTCCTGGCCGCACCGCCGGCCGACCCGTACGACCTCGTCTTCGCCGACCCGCCGTACGCGCTCGCCGACGCCGAGCTGGACGTGATCCTCGCCGCGTCGACGGCGAACGGCTGGCTCGCCCCGGGCGCCGTGCTGGCCGTCGAACGGTCCAGTCGGGGCGCGGGACCGGCCTGGCCGCACGGGGTCCGGGCGGTGAAGGCGCGCCGCTACGGCGAGGGGACGCTTTGGTACGGTCGGCTCTCGTGAGCGCCGGGACGGCCGGGACCGCGGGCACCGCCGCCGGCGTGGTGCGGCGGGCGGTCTGCCCGGGCTCGTTCGACCCGGTCACGCTCGGGCACCTGGACATCATCGGCCGGTCCAGCCGGCTCTACGACGAGGTCGTCGTCGCGGTCCTGGTGAACAAGAGCAAGTCCAGCCTCTTCTCGGTGGAGGAGCGGATGGACATGCTGACCAAGGTCACCGCGGAGTACGGCAACGTCCGGGTCGACTCGTTCCAGGGGCTGCTCGTGCACTACTGCGAGGCGCACGAGATCCCGGTGATCGTCAAGGGCATCCGGGCGGTCAGCGACTTCGACTACGAGCTGAAGATGGCCCAGATGAACCACGGGCTCACCGGCGTCGAGACGGTCTTCATGCCGACCAACCCGGAGTTCAGCTTCCTGTCCTCCAGCCTGGTCAAGGAGGTGGCCACCTGGGACGGAGACGTCAGCCGGCTGGTGCCGCCGCTGGTGCTGGACCGGCTCGCGGCGCGCCTGGACGAGCGCCGCTGATTTCCTCCTAGGCTGCTGCCCGTGCGAGCCCACGAGGCGATGCGCCGGGTGCCGGACGCGCTGGACGAGCTGGTCGCGCTCGTCGAGTCGGCCCGCGCGCTGCCGCTGTCCGCGTCCTGCGTGCTGCCCCGCGAGGAGGTGCTCGACCTGCTGGACGAGCTGCGGGCGGCGCTGCCGGGCGCGCTGGAGGACGCTCGCGCGGTGCTCGCCGCCCGGGAGGAGCTGCTCGGCCAGGCCCGGGACCGGCGCGACCGGGCCAGCGGCGAGGCCCGGGCGGAGGCCGACCGGCTGGTCACCGGTGCCCGCGCGGAGGCCGACCGGCTGCTGGCCGCCGCCCGCGCGGACGCCGAGCGGATGGTGTCCGCGGACGGCATCCGGCGGGCCGCCGAGGCCGAGGCCCGCGGGCTGCTGGAGGCGGCGCGGCAGCAGGCCGACCGGCTCCGGGCAAACGCCGACGCGTACGCGGACGAGCGGCTGGCGGCCCTGGAGGTCACCCTGAGCCGGCTGCTCGGCACCGTGGAGCGCGGCCGGGACCTGCTGCGCCGGCCGCCGGGATCCGCCGCCGGCCCGGACCGGTCCGGGCTGCCGGCGCCCGCCCAGCCGGCCGACTCCGCCGGGTCGGCCGTCTTTTCGACGGCACCCGGGTAGCTCCGGTAACCTGGGCGGCCGGCCCGCGTCGGGCCGCTGTTCTGCCTGCCTGCGAGAAGTGACCCATGCCTGCCAAGACGACCGCCCGGCTCGACCCCCGCCGGCCCCTCGTGCTCGACGTGCGCGAGCTCGGCCGCCGGGCGGGGTCGATGCGCGCCGCCCGGCGGACGGTCCCGGCGCCCGAGGCGCTCGGCGTCGACCTGGCCCGGGTGGCCCCCGGCGAGCCGATCGAGCTGGACCTGCGGCTGGAGTCCGTCGTCGAGGGCGTGCTGGTGTCCGGCACGGTGACCGCGGCGGTCACCGGCGAGTGCGCCCGCTGCCTCGGCCCGGTCGCCGACCGGCTGACCGTGGACCTGCAGGAGCTCTTCGCGTACGCGGACTCCGCGACCGAGGAGACGACCGAGGAGGACGAGGTCAGCCGCCTGGTCGGCGACCACCTCGACCTGGAGCCGGTGGTCCGCGACGCGGTCGTCCTGGCGCTGCCGCTCTCCCCGCTGTGCCGGGACGGCTGTGCCGGGCTGTGCCCGGACTGCGGCGGCGTCCTGGACGAGCTGCCCGCCGACCACTCCCACGCCGCACCCGTCGACCCCCGCTGGGCGGCGCTCGCCGAGCGCGCCGACCGCACGAGCACCGTCAGCACCGAGAGTCAGGAGTAGACAGTGGCAGTCCCGAAGCGCCGGATGTCCCGGAGCAACACCCGGTCCCGCCGGTCGCAGTGGAAGACTTCCGCCCCGACGCTGGTCCTGTGCGAGAACCGCGCCTGCCGGAAGCCGAAGCTGCCGCACACCGCCTGCTCGAACTGCGGGACGTACGACAACAAGCAGGTCCTGCCGGTCTGACCCCGTGACCGGAGGGCCGCCGGCGATCCCGCACCCGTCCTCCCTCGAGGACGCGCTCGGCGTCACCCTGGACGCCGAGCTGCTGGGTCGCGCGCTGACCCACCGGTCGTACGCGTACGAGCACGGTGGGCTGCCGACGAACGAGCGGCTGGAGTTCCTCGGCGACGCCGTGCTCGGCCTGGTGATCACCGACGCGCTCTACTCGGGGCACCCGGACCTGCCGGAGGGACAGCTGGCCAAGCTGCGCGCCTCGGTGGTCAACATGCGCGCGCTCGCCGACGTGGCCCGGCGGCTCGGCCCGACCGGCCTGGGCACGTACGTCCGGCTGGGCCGGGGCGAGGAGGTCACCGGCGGCCGGGACAAGGCGAGCATCCTCGCCGACACCCTGGAGGCGCTGCTCGGCGCCGTCTACGTCCAGCACGGGCTGGCGGTGGCGGACATCGTCGTGCACAAGCTCTTCGACCCGGTGCTGGCGGACGCCGCCCAGCGCGGCGCCGGGCTGGACTGGAAGACCTCGCTGCAGGAGCTGACCGCGGCGCTGTCGCTCGGCGTCCCGGAGTACTGGGTGAGCGAGGAGGGGCCGGACCACGCGAAGTCCTTCACCGCGGCGGCCCGGGTGGGCGACGAGTCCTTCGGCAGCGGAGCCGGCCGGAGCAAGAAGGAAGCCGAGCAGAAGGCGGCCGAGGCGGCCTGGACCGCGCTGCAGGACCGCCACCCCGGCGTATCCCGCTGAGTCGGTCGGCGGTGCACCGCCCCGGCACCACCTCGCGACGGGTCCGGGTCAGCTCGCGTCGGTGACCCGGCGGGTGACCTCCTCCGCCAGCCGGGTCAGCGCCTCCCGCATGCCCTGCCGCGTCTGCTCCGCCTCCGCGCCCTCGTGCGCCTGCGGCTGGTCGCCGAAGAAGGACAGGTGCAGGTTGACCTCGCTGGCGCCCGCCCCGGAGTGGTGGACCTGGGCCCAGCCGGCGTAGTCGGGGCCCTCGCTGCCCCACTCGATGCGAAGCTGCTCGGGCCGCGCCCGGAAGAGCCCATCGGTGTCGTAGTGGAAGCCGCCCCCGTCGCCCTCGACGTGCACCTTGTCCGGCCCCGCCGGCTCGACCTCCATCGCCGCCGGCAGCCAGCGCCCCATCATGCCGACGTCCGCGAGCACGTCGAAGACGATCTCGGCGTCGGCCGGCATGCCGCGGCTCTCCTCGTACTCCATGACCCCCGGCGTACCCGGCCGGCCGCGGGCCTACCGTGGGCGCCGTGCCGGAGCTGCCCGAGGTCGAGGTGGTCCGCCGCGGGCTCGACCGGTGGGTGGTCGGCCGGACCGTCGCGGCGGCCGAGATGCTGCACCCGCGCGCGACCCGGCGGCACCTGGCCGGCCCGGACGACCTGGTCGGCCGCCTGGTCGGGCGCACGGTCACGGCCGCCTGCCGGCGCGGGAAGTACCTGTGGCTGCCGCTGTCCGGCCCGGGACCCGAGCCGGACGAGGCACTGCTCGGCCATCTCGGGATGAGCGGCCAGCTGCTCGTGCTGCCGCCGGAGGAGCCGCCGGGGCCGCACCTGCGCGCCCGGCTGGCGTTCGCCGACGGCGGCCCCGAGCTGCGGTACGTCGACCAGCGCACGTTCGGCGGGCTGTCGCTCGAGCCGATGGTCGACCGGGTGCCGGCCCTGATCGCGCACATCGCCCGCGACCCGCTCGACCCCGCGTTCGACCCGGCCGCGTTCACCGCCGCGCTGCGCCGGCGGCGGACCGGGATCAAGCGGGCACTGCTGGACCAGTCGCTCGTCTCCGGCATCGGGAACATCTACGCCGACGAGGCGCTGTGGCGGGCCAGGCTGCACTACACGCGGCCGACCGAGACCGTCACCCGGCCGGTGGTCACCCGGCTGCTGGACGGCGTGCGCGGGGTGATGAACGACGCGCTGGCGGCCGGCGGGACGTCGTTCGACTCGCTGTACGTCGACGTGAACGGGCAGAGCGGGTACTTCGAGCGCTCCCTGGACGTCTACGGCCGGCGGGACGAGCCGTGCCGGCGGGACGGCACGCCGATCCGCCGGGAGCCGTTCATGAACCGGTCGTCCTACTTCTGCCCGACCTGCCAGCCGCGGCCCCGCCGCGCCCGCTGGTGAGCCGCGCGGTGGCCGCCGACGACGTCCGGCTCACCGCCTGGGTGCACGGGCGGGTGCAGGGCGTCGGCTTCCGCTGGTGGGTGCGCGCCCGGGCCCTGGAGCTCGGCCTGGTCGGGTCGGCGGCCAACCTGCCGGACGGCCGGGTCGAGGTCGTCGCCGAGGGACCGCGGGCGGCCTGCCAGACGCTGCTGGACGCCCTGAAGGGACCAGGAACGCCCGGACGGGTACGGACAGTAGTCGAGCGATGGGGCCAGTCGCGGGGTGGCATCGCCGGATTCGTCGAGCGGTGACCGGCGGTGGACACACCGTGCGACGACCGGACGTTGACCGAAGTCCCGCTCCATGCGACCCTTGAGGCATCGCACGCACCGGATCCGTCCGCGCTCTGCGTGCCCTTCCCAAGACCCACCGAAGCGTCTGGTGTGGAGGCCCACGAGATGGCGAAGGCCCTTCTCGGCTACGTAGGTGCAGTCCCCGACCGTCGCCTCGTCGATGAGGTGACCTTCCTGCGGACCCGGGTCCGGGATCTCGAGGCAGAGGTCGCCCGGCTGCGGACCGAGCGGGATGTGGAGCAGGGCCTGCGGCAGCTGTCGCAGCTGCCCGAGCCCGTCCTCGCGTGACGTAGCGCTCCCCGGTCCGTCCGGCGGGTCCCGCCGGTGGACCGGCGCCCGCTGCCTCCCTGCTTCCCGGCCCGCCTGCTCTCCCGCCCGGCCGGCGGGCGCGGATGGTGTCGTCGGCGTACGTCCCGGCACGGTTGCCGCATCCGGCCGCCCCGAACGGGTACCGTCTGCGCGAGGGCCACCCTTCCCTGTGCCGGCCCACCGCCGTCCGCCACCGGAGAGTCGTGCACCTCAAGAGCCTCACGCTGAAGGGCTTCAAGTCCTTCGCCTCGGCCACCATCCTGCGCTTCGAGCCGGGCATCACCTGCGTCGTCGGGCCGAACGGGTCGGGCAAGTCCAACGTGGTCGACGCGATCGCCTGGGTGCTCGGCGCCCAGGCACCGAGCGCCGTGCGCAGCCAGAAGATGGACGACGTGATCTTCGCCGGCACGGCCAAGCGTCCGGCCCTCGGACGGGCCGAGGTGAGCCTCACCATCGACAACTCGGCCGGGCTGCTGCCCATCGAGTTCAGCGAGGTGACGATCACCCGCACGCTCTTCCGCAGCGGCGACAGCGAGTACGCCATCAACGGCGTGCCGTGCCGCCTGCTCGATGTGCAGGAGCTGTTGTCCGACGCCGGGGTCGGCCGCCAGCAGCACGTGATCGTCAGCCAGGGCCAGATCGACGCCGTCCTGAACGCCCGGCCCGAAGACCGGCGCCAGATCGTGGAGGAAGCGGCCGGCGTCCTCAAATACCGCAAGCGCAAGGAGAAGGCGGAACGCCGCCTGGAGGCCACCGAGGGCAATCTCGTCCGGGT
>JBJMII010000090.1:0-5180 GCA_045806925.1 Mycobacteriales bacterium | reverse complement strand
GTCCCAAGCCGCCACCAGGGCGGCGACCAGGTCCTGCCAGGCGCCGCGGTCGGTGACCGGCAGCTGCAGCGCCGCGGCCGAGCGGGCCAGCCGGTCCAGGTGCTCGGCAAGGTCGTCCAGCTCGCCGGTGGCGCGCAGCCGCACCGACTCGAAGCAGCCGTCGCCGCGCAGCACGCCGAGGTCGTCCGCGCGCAGCAGCGGGACGGCGGGGTCGACGACGCCAGCGCCGAGGACGCCGAGCAACCGGTCCGGCCTCGGCCTGCGCTGCGGGGCCTCGCGCTCGCTCACAGGCGGGCACCCTAGCCGCCGGCGGATACTGGTGTGGTGACCACCGCCCCGCCGCTCGGCTCGCCGCTGTCCGACCTGCCCGGCGCCGTCCCGGCCGAGGGCCGGGACGGCGGCGTCGGGTGGCACCGCGGCGACCCCATGCGGGAGCAGCGCGCGCTGGCGACCGGTGCCGGCTGGGTGGACCGCAGCACCCGCGGGGTGGTCGCGGTGCCCGGCCCGGACCGGCTGTCCTGGCTGCACTCGATCACCTCGCAGCACCTGTCCGCGCTGCCGGACGGCCGGGGGACCGAGGGCCTGGTGCTGTCCCCGCACGGGCACGTCGAGCACCACTTCGTCGTCGCCGAGCTCTGCGGCACGGCCTGGCTGGACACCGAGCCGGGCGGCACTGCCGGCCTGCTGGCGTACCTGGAGTCGATGCGCTTCCTGCTCCGGGTGGAGCCGCGGGACGCGACCGCCGAGCTGGCCGTGCTGACGGTCGCCGGGCCGGCCGGGCCGGTGGCCCTGGCCGCGGCCGGGCTGCCGTCGCCGGCCGAGCCATGGTCCGTGCTCCCGCTGGCCGGCGGCGGGTTCGCCCGGCGGACCCGGGAGCAGGAGGTCGACCTGCTGGTGCCGCGGGCGTCGCTGGTCGCCGTCGCGGAGCGGCTGACCGCGGCCGGGGTGACACCGGCCGGGCTGTGGGCGTACGAGGCACTGCGGGTCGGGGCCCGGCGGCCGCGGATCGGGCTGGAGACCGACCACCGCACGATCCCGCACGAAGTCGGCTGGATCGGCACCGCGGTGCACCTGGACAAGGGCTGCTACCGCGGGCAGGAGACGGTGGCCCGGGTGCACAACCTCGGCCGGCCGCCGCGCCGGCTGGTGCTGCTGCACCTGTCCGGCGAGCGTGACGAGCTGCCGCCGGCCGGCACCCCGCTGCTGCTCGACGGGCGCCCGGTCGGCTTCCTCGGCACCGCCGTCCACCACCACGAGCTCGGCCCGGTCGCCCTCGCCGTGGTCAAGCGCACCGTCCCCGACGGCGCGGTCCTCGACGCCGCCGGCACGCCGGCGGCAGTCGACGGTTGATCGTCACGATCGACGAATGACTCGTTGATCTCGACACCGGCCGCGCCTCGCGGAGCTGACGGCGCTCGCGGCCGGGGAGCAGCTGCCGATCGCCGGAATGGTTTGATCCTCCCGGATCAGGACGGTAGGGAGTCGCCGATGCGGTGGGGGATCCTGGGGCCGGGGCGGATCGCCCGGTCGTTCCTGACCGGGCTGGCCGGGTCGGCGACGCAGAGCGCGGTGGCGGTCGGCAGCCGGGACCTGGGGCGGGCGAGGGCGGTCGCGGACGACTTCGGGGTGCCGCGCGCGTACGGGTCGTACGAGGAGCTGATCGCCGACGACGGTGTGGAGGCCGTGTACGTGGCGCTGCCCAACTCGCTGCACGCGCCGTGGTCGGACGCCGCCGCCCGGGCCGGCCGGCAGGTGCTGTGCGAGAAGCCGCTGGGCCGGTCCGCGGCCGAGGTGGAGGCGATGGTCCGGGTCGGGCGGGAGTGCGGGGTGCGGCTGATGGAGGCGTTCATGTACCGCTTCCATCCGCGCACGCTGGCGCTTGCCGGCATGGTGGCCCGCGGTGACCTGGGGGAGCCACGGCTGCTGCGCGCCTCCTTCGGCTTCACGGTCACCGACATCGCCAACGTCCGGCTGTCCGCCGAGCTGGCCGGCGGCGCGCTGATGGACGTCGGCTGCTACCCGGTGAACGCGACCCGGATGCTGGCCGGCCGGGTTACCGGGGTGACCGCGAGCGCGCGGTGGGCGGACTCGGGGGTGGACGAGACGCTGGCCGGCACGCTCGAGCACGCATCCGGCGCGCTGTCGGCGGTGTCGTGCAGCCTGGCCAGCAGCCACCACAACCTGATCCAGCTGGTCGGCACCGACGGCGTCGTGGACGTGCCGAGCGCCTTCACCCCTGCGCCGGACCGGCCGTCGGTGCTCGTGCACACGCCGGGTGCCCGCGGTGGCCAGCCGCGGGAGATCCGCTTCGAGCCGGTGAACCAGTACACCCTGGAGGCCGAGGGATTCGCCGCCGCCGTCGCGGCGGGTGATGACGGCGCGGCCGGCCTGCCGCAGCTGCCGCTGACCGAGTCGCTCGACAACGCCGCCACCATCGACGCCCTCCTGCGCAGCTCGCGGCAGAGTCGCCCGGTCGCCGTCTGATACCTGCGCCGGCCCGGATGTGGACAGCGGCGCCGCCGGTGGACGGGCGGCGCGCCGGACCGGACGAGCGTGCCAGGATCGGGTCCATGAGCGGGACGACGATGATCACGGTGGCGCCGACCGGGGCGGAGACCGCCAAGTCCGACGCCCCGGCACTACCGGTGACGCTGGACGAGCTGGTGCGGACGGCGCGCTCGTGCGCGGACATCGGCGCCGGCGTCGTGCACGTGCACGTGCGGGACGCCCAGGCGCAGCCGACGCTCGACCTGGCCCGGCTGACCGATACGGTGACCGCGCTGCGCGAGTCGACCGAGCTGGTCGTCCAGCTGTCCACCGGCGGCGCGGTCACCGACCCGGAGGCCGACCGGCTGGCCGCACTGGACGCCGGTCCGGACGCGGCGAGCTGCACGATGGGCACCGTCAACTTCGGCACCGACGTCTTCCTCAACCGCTGGGACTTCGTGGTCGAGCTGCACCAGCGGATGCGGGACCGGCAGATCGTCCCGGAGTACGAGATCTTCGACCTCGGCCACCTCGCCGCGCTGCACCGGCTGCTGGACAAGCACGGCCCGCCGCACGGCGGGCACGTGCACTGCGACTTCGTCATGGGCGTCCCGGGCGGGATGCCGGGCACCGCGGCAGCGCTGGTCGCGGCGGTCCAGATGCTGCCCGCCGGCGCCACTTTCTCGGCCACCGGCGTCGGCCGGACCACGCTGCCGGTCATGCTCGCGTCCCTGTCCGCCGGCGGTCACCTGCGGGTCGGCATGGAGGACACGCTGACGTACGGGCCGGGTGAGCCGGTCCGGGACAACGCGCAGCTGGTGGCCCGGGCGGCCGGGCTGGCCCGGATCGCGCAGCGGCCGCCGGCCACGGTGGACGAGGTCCGGTCCCTGCTCGGCATCGTGGACCGACGGCCGGTCCGGGCGTCATGACCGCCGAGCAAGGGCGTGCCCTGGTCGAGGTGGTGCGCTCCGGCTTCGTGGAGTGCGTGCACGGCGGGTCGGTCGTCGCGCTCGGCCCGCAGGGGGCGGTCGTGGTCAAGATCGGCGAGCCGGATGCGCCGCACCTGCCCCGCTCGGCCAACAAGCCGCTGCAGCTGGTCGGCATGCTGCGCGCCGGACTCGATCTGAGCCCACCGGACCTGGCGGTCGCGGCCAGCTCGCACTCCGGCGAGACCGCGCACGTCCGCCGGGTCCGCGACCTGCTCAACCGCCACTCGGTGCCGGAGAGCAGCCTGGCCTGCCCGCCGTCGCTGCCGCTCGGCGAGGAGGCGGCACGGGCGGTGCTGGCGGCCGGCGGCGGGCCGGCCCGCGCGTTCATGAACTGCTCCGGCAAGCACACCGCGATGGTGCTGACCTGCCTGGCGAACGACTGGCCGGTGGCCGGGTACGCCGAGCCCGACCACCCGCTGCAGGTCGCACTGCGCGGCACGGTGGAGGACCTGGCCGGCGAGCCGGTCAGCGCGGTCGCGGTGGACGGCTGCGGGGCGCCGCTGTTCGGGCTGACGCTGACCGGGCTGGCCCGCGCGTTCGCCCGGCTGGTCACCGCCGAGCCCGGCTCGCCGGAGCGGCGGGTGGCGGACGGGATGCGCGCGCACCCGGATCTGGTCGGCGGCTCCGGCCGGGACGTCACCGCGCTGATGGCGGGGGCTCCCGGCGTGCTGGCCAAGGACGGCGCGGAGGGCGTGTATGCGGCGGCCCTGGCAGATGGCGCTGCGGCCGCGGTCAAGGTCGCCGACGGGGCGCAGCGGGCCCGGCTGCCGATGCTGGTGGGCGCGCTGCGCCGGCTCGGCCTGCAGGCGGCGGTGCTGGACGAGCTGGCCGAGGAGCCGGTGCTCGGAGCCGGCCGGCCGGTCGGGTCGGCCCGGCTGCGCGCCGGGGCCCTGGGGTGATGCGACAGGGTTGCGCATGCGGTACCTTCTCCCGCCGTGGATGATCCCGCCGCGCAAACGCGGTTGGCCGGCTCGCTGGCCGAGGGGATCGAGGGCTTGGTCGCGGTGCACGACGCGATCGCCCCGGACCTGCACGCGTACGCGTGCTTCCTGCTGGCACCCGGCCGGCACGCGGCGGACGACGGCCCGGCGGAGGCCGTGCTCGACGCGCTGCTGGTGGCCGGTGAGACGGCCGGCGAGCTGGTCGACCGGGCGCTCGCCCGGGCCTGGCTCTACGCGCTGACCCGCAACGAGTGCCTCCGACTGGCCAGTCGCCGCTGCACGGACTGGCCGGTCGCCGACGCCGAGGCCGCCGAGCTGGGCCGGTGGCACGGGCTGGCCCCGGCCGAGGTCGGCGCGGTGCTCGGGTACGCCGCCCCGGCGTCCGCGGAGCCCGGCCCGGCGGTCCCGGCGAAGGAGCCGCCCGGCTGGCTGCGCGCCGAGCTGGTCGCCGCCCTCGGGGTCGACGGGGCCGGCCGCCGCGCCGAGCTCGCCCGCCGCGCCCACCCCTACGACCCCGAGGGCTTCCCGGTCCCGGTCGACCACCGCCGGCTCAGCGCCCGCACGCTCGCCTGGTCCGCCGCGGCGGTCGTGCTGATCGCGCTGGCCCTGCTGGTCACCCTGCCGCCGGGCGGGGCGACCAGCGCGCTGCCCGGTCCGGCCCTGGCCGCCGCGGTGCCCGCGCCCGCCGCGGCCAGCACCCTCCCGCTGCTGCCGACGCTGCCGGCCACGCCCTTCGGCGTCACCCCGCCGGCGACGGCGGTCG
>JBJMII010000089.1:0-7266 GCA_045806925.1 Mycobacteriales bacterium | reverse complement strand
TCCGGCATCTACTTGGAGGTGTCGCGGTAGCGCCGGATCGCCAGCGGCGCGAAGACCGCGACGAACGCCAGCGCCCAGAGCACTGTTATCAGCACCGGGTGCTCGGCCGGGAACCCGGTGCCCGGCTGGCCGACCGGGTTGCCGAAGAGCTCCCGCAGCGAGTGCGTCAGCGTGCTCACCGGGTTCCACTCGGCGAACGGCTGCAGCCAGTCGGGCAACGACTCCAGCGGCACGAACGCGTTGGACACGAAGGTGATCGGGAAGATCGTCGTGAACGCCACCTGCTGCGCAACCTCGACGGTGGGCACCAGCTGGCCGACGAAGACCCCGAGCCAGGACATCGCGTACGCGAACAGCAGCGCCAGCGCGAAACCGGCGACGAACTGGCCGATCCCGTCCCGCACCCGCCAGCCGACCGCGAGGCCGGACAGCATCAGCACGACCAGGATGCCCGCGTTGTACGCCACGTCAGCGAACGTCCGTCCGGTCAGGAACGCCGAGCGCACCATCGGCAGCGACCGGAACCGGTCGACCAGCCCCTTCTGCATGTCGTCGGTGACGCCGACGGTGGTCGTGGCCGAGGCGAAGGCCAGCGTCTGGGCGAAGATCCCGGGCATCAGGTACTCCCGGTAGGACCCGCCCTGCACCGCGATCGCGCCGCCGAATACGTACGCGAACAGGAGCACGAACATGACCGACTGCAGGATCGCGAAGGCGGCCAGCTCCGGGATGCGCGGGATGCGCTTGAGGTTGCGCCAGGTCACCACGAGCGTGTCGGACAGCGGGGAGGCGCTCTTGACCGGAGCACCGGTGTCGGCGACGGCAGTCACGAGGCCCTCCCTGCGATCGCCGGGGCGCCGTTGTCGGCGTCGACCGGCCCGTCCTGGGCGATGTGTCCGGTCAGCGACAGGAACACGTCGTCCAGCGTCGGGCGGCGCAGTCCTACGTCGTCGATGGCGATGCCGGCGTCATCGAGCGCCCGGATCACGGTGAGCAGCTGCCGGGTGCCGCCCTCGGTGGGCGCGATCAGTCGGCGGGTGTGCTGGTCGACGGCGACGTCGGCCACGCAGGCCCGGGCCAGCACGTCGCGGGCCGTCGCAACGTCGTCGGGCTTGTGCACCACCACCTCCACCCGCTCGCCGCCGACCTGGGACTTCAGGTCGTCGGCGGTGCCACGGGCGATGATCCGGCCGGAGTCGACCACCGCGATGTCGTCCGCCAGCGCGTCGGCCTCCTCCAGGTATTGCGTGGTGAGCAGCAGCGTCGACCCGGTCCGCACCAGCTGGCGGATGACCTCCCACATGCCGATCCGGCTGCGCGGGTCGAGCCCGGTGGTGGGCTCGTCCAGGAACAGCAGCCGCGGCCGGCCGATCAGCGCCGAGGCCAGGTCCAGCCGGCGCCGCATGCCGCCGGAGTAGGTCTTCACCACCCGGTCCGCCGCGGCGCTCAGCCCGAACTCCTCCAGCAGCTCACCGGCCCGGGTCCGGGCGGTCGCGCTGGGCAGCTGGTAGAGCCGGCCGAACATCCACAGGTTCTCCGCGCCGGTCAGGTTTTCGTCGACCGCCGCGTACTGCCCCGACAGGCCGATCTCGCGGCGCAGCCGTTGCGCGTCCCGGACGACGTCGTAGCCCAGCACGCTCGCGCGACCGCTGTCCGGCCTCAGCAGGGTGGCGAGGACTCGAACGGTGGTCGTCTTACCGGCCCCGTTGGGCCCCAGCAGGCCCAGCACAGTGCCTTCCTCCACGGACAGATCAAGCCCGTCGAGCGCACGCACCTTGCCGGCGCGCGAGCCGTAGACCTTCGTCAGGCCTTCGGCGGTGATGGCGGGCAACGGTCGGCCCCCCTCCCGGATGCAGGTCGGCGAGGGCTGCTGCCGACGCCGACTTCGAGGCTATCGGCGCCCACCGACAGAAATCGCCCGCGTTTCGCCCGGGGCGGACGGCGACTTCTCCTCGGGCCGGGCGGACCCGCCGGTCAGGACAGGCTGGGCGTGTGCCCGGCCGCCCGCAGCGCGGCCAGCAGCTCGGCCCGGTGCTTCTGCCCGCGGGTCTCCACCGACAGCGCCACCTCCACCTCGCCGAGGTGCAGCCGGGAGGTGGTCCGGGAGTGCTCGACGTCGAGCACGTTTCCGCCCTGCTCGGCGAGCAGGGCGAGCAGCGCGGCCAGCTCGCCCGGCCGGTCGCTGATCCGCACCCGCAGCGACAGGTACCGGCCCGCCGCCACCATGCCGTGCTGGATCACCCGCAGCAGCAGCACCGGGTCGACGTTGCCGCCGGACAGCACCGCCACCACCGGCGGCTCGAAGCGCACCGGGTCCTCCAGCACCGCCGCCACCGCCGCCACCCCTGCTGGCTCGACCACCATCTTGGCCCGCTCCAGGCAGAGCAGCAGCGCCCGGGACATCGCGTCCTCGGAGACGGTGACCACCTCGTCCACCACGTCCTTGAAGATCTCGAACGTGACCTCGCCCGGGCACCCCACCGCGATGCCGTCCGCCATGGTCGCCATCTGCTCCAGCGGCACCGGCCGGCCCGCGATCAGCGAGGGCGGGTACGCCGCCGCGGCCTCGGCCTGCACGGCCACCACCCGCGCGTCCGGGCGCAGCGCCTTCACCACCACCCCGATGCCGGCGACCAGCCCACCGCCGCCCGTGCAGACCAGGACCGTGCGCACGTCCGGGCACTGGTCCAGCAGCTCCAGGCCGACCGTGCCCTGCCCGGCGATGACGTCCGCGTGGTCGAACGGGTGCACCAGCACGGCGCCCGTCTCCGCCTCCCAGGCCCGGGCGACCACCAGCGCTTCGTCCACGGTGGACCCGGTCAGCCGCACCTCCGCCCCGTACGCCTGGGTCGCGGCGATCTTCGGCAGCGGCGCGGTCACCGGCATGAAGACGGTGGCCGAGCTGCCGAGCAGCTGCGCGGCCAGCGCCACCCCCTGCGCGTGGTTTCCCGCGCTCGCCGCCACGACACCCTCCGCGCGCTGCCCGGCGGACATCCGGGCGATCCGGGTGTACGCCCCGCGGATCTTGAACGAGCCGGTGCGCTGCAGGTTCTCGCACTTCAGGTACGTCGGGCCGCCCACCCGGGCGCCGAGCACCCGGCTGTTCTCCAACGGGGTGAGCCGGACGACGCCGTCCAGCAGCTTCCGCGCGGCGAGGACGTCGTCGACGTTGACCGGTCCCACGCCCGTCATGGTGCCACCGGCGGCCGGCTCTTGACCGCCGGCATCGGTAAGCTGTAACTTACCGTTCGTGATGACTTACGGAGCGGCGGCGCTGGCCGCGCTGGGTGACCCCACCCGGCAGGCCATCGTCGAGCTGCTCGCCGCCGGGCCGCGGGCGGTCGGCGAGATCGCGGCCGAGCTGCCGGTCTCCCGGCCGGCGGTCTCCCAGCACCTCAAGGTGCTCAAGGACGCCGGGCTGGTGGTCGACCGCGCGGTCGGCACCCGCCGGCTCTACCAGCTGGACCCGACCGGGGCGGACGCCGCGCGCGCCTACCTCGACCGGTTCTGGACCAGGACCCTGGCCGCCTTCAGGCAGGCCGTGGAACGTAGCGAGGAGGAGCGGAGATGAGCGAGACCGTGCAGGACACCACGGTGCGGCGGAGCGTGACCGTCGGGGCACCGGCGGACCGGGCGTTCGCCGTGTTCACCGAGGGGTTCGACGGCTGGTGGCCGGTCGAGCACCACATCGGCGCCAGCCCGCCACAGGTCCGGACGATGGAGCCGCGGGAGGGCGGCCGGTGGTACGAGCGGGCCGCGGACGGCACCGAGTGCGACTGGGGCCGGGTGCTGGCCTGGGAGCCGCCGCACCGGCTGCTGCTGGCGTGGCAGATCGACGGGCGCTGGCAGTACGACCCGGACCCGGCGCGCGCCAGCGAGGTGGAGGTGCGCTTCGTGCCGGAGGGCCCGGCGACCACCCGGGTGGAGCTCGAGCACCGCGGCTTCGAGCGGCACGGCGACGGCTGGGAGTCGGTGTTCACCGGGGTCGGCGGCCCCGGCGGCTGGAGCGGGGTCCTGCAACGGTACGCGGCGGCCGCGCGGCACGAGGGGCGGTGAGCGAGGTCGGCAGGGCCGGGCCGGGGCGGGCGGCGGTCACCGTCGCCGCCCCGGTGGACCGGGCCCCACGGTGCGGGCCGGGACGCCCAGACCGATCGAAACGCCGGTGTTAGCGTCCATGCGTGAGCGTCTCGGTCGAAGGCGGGATCCGCCGCCCACCCGGGCCGAAGCTGGGCCCGCTCGACCTGGTCCGGATGGCCCGCGGAACGCCGCTGACGGACCTGGTCACCGAGAAGGGCTTCGGCTCCGAGGACCTGGTGCACCTGGCGCTGCAGGGCGAGCACTACTACTTCGCACTCGCCCCGGAGCTGGTCTGCGACCTCTTGCTGCGGCTGGCCAAGGCGACCGGCAAGGGCCGCAGCACCGAGCAGTCCCGGCCGCTGCTCGGCGACGGCCTGCTGACCAGCGACGGCGAGCTGCACCGGCGGCAGCGCCGGCTGATCCAGCCGGCGTTCCACGGCGGGCAGGTCCGCGGGTACGCGCGGGTGATGGCCGAGGAGGCGGCCCGGCTGCCGGCCGGCGGCGACTGGACCGACGGCGCCGTGCGCGACGTCGCGGCGGACATGGCCGCGGTGACGCTGCGCATCGTCGGCCGGACCCTGTTCACCACCGACCTGTCCGCGGACGCCGGCACGGTCACCGACGCCGCGACCAAGCTGATCCACCTGCACCAGCGCAGCCTGTCCACCGGCCGGAAGCTGCTGGCCGCGCTGCCGGGGCAGAAGGCCACCGGCCAGGCGGCCGCCGCCGACCTCGACCGGGTGGTGCAGCGGATGGTCACCGAGAGCCGGGAGCGCGGCGGCACCGGCGACTCGGTGCTGGCGATGCTGCTCGCCGCCCGGGACGACGACGGCCAGCCGATGACCGACCGGCAGGTCCGGGACGAGGTGATGACGCTCCTGCTGGCCGGGCACGAGACGACCGCGAACGCGCTGACCTGGACCTGGCTGCTGCTGGAGGAGAACCCGGCAGCCGCCGGCCGGCTGCACGCCGAGGTGGACGCGCTGCCCGGGCCGCCCACCGCGGACGACCTCCCGGCGCTGCCGTGGACCGCCGCGGTGCTGGCCGAGTCGATGCGGATCTACCCGCCCGCCTGGGCGTCCGGCCGCCGCATCCGGGCCGATGTCACGCTCGGCGGGTGGACGGTGCCGGCCGGGTCGCTGGCCAGCGCGGTGCAGTGGCTGACCCACCGGGACCCGCGCTGGTGGGCCGACCCGCTCGCCTTCCGGCCGGAGCGCTGGATCACCGCCGGCGGGGCGTACGACGAGTCCGCGCCCGGGCAGCCCCGCGGGGCGTACTTCCCGTTCGGGATGGGCAACCGGGTCTGCATCGGCGCATCCTTCGCCCGCACCGAGGCGGCCCTGGTGCTCGCCACCCTGGCCCGCGACTGGGCCCCGGCCCTGGTGGCCGGGCACGTGGTCAAGCCGCTGCCGGCGACCATCCTGCGCCCCCGCGGCGGCCTGCCGATGGTGCTGCACCGGCGCTGACCCGACGTACCGTCGGGGCATGACCCGGGTCTTGAAGGAGCGCCCGCCGGCCCCGCCCCGGCCGCCGGGTCCGCAGCTCGGTCCGCTGCAGCTGGTCCGGATGCTGCGCCGGCGGCGGACCGCCGAGCTGCTGGAGCGGGCGTCGCGGCAGTCGCCGGAGCTGGCGCATTTCCGGCTGGGCTTCGAGCACGCCTACCTGGTCGGTACGCCGGAGCTGGTCCGCGAGCTCTTCGGCCCGCTCGGCCGGGTCACCGCGAAGGGGCGCGGCCTGGAGCAGGCCCGGCTGCTGCTCGGCGACGGGCTGCTGACCAGCGAGGGAGATCTGCACCGGCGGCAGCGCCGGCTGGTGCAGCCGGCCTTCCACGCCAGCCGGATCGCCGCGTACGCGGAGATCATCCGGGCCGAGGCGGCAGCGCTGCCGGACCGGGCGGGCTGGACCGACGGCGCGGTGCGGGACCTGGCGGCCGACATGGCCGACCTGACGCTGCGGATCGTCGGGCGGGCGCTGTTCGCCACCGACCTGGCCGCGGACTCGCCCGCGGTGGCCGGCGCGCTGGGCGAGCTGCTCGGCCGCTTCCACCGGGTGATGCTGCCGGGCGGCCCGCTGCTCAACCGGCTGCCGCTGCCGTCCACCCGCCGGCTGGAGGCGGCGATCGCCGAGCTGGACCGGGTGGTCCGCCGGCTGGTCGCCGAGCACCGGGCGGACGGCCGGCAGGACAGCCTGCTCGGCGGGCTGCTCGCGGCGCGGGACACCGACGGCCGGCCGATGCCGGACGACCAGGTCCGCGACCAGGTGCTCACGCTGATGCTGGCCGGCCACGAGACCACGGCGAACGCGCTGGCCTGGAGCTGGCTGATGCTCGACCGGCACCCGGCGGCGGCGGACCGGCTGCACGCCGAGCTGGCCGCCGCGCCGGCCGTCCCGGAGGTCGCCGACCTGCCCTGGACCCGGGCGGTGGTGGCGGAGACCATGCGGCTCTACCCGCCGGCGTGGGTGGTCGGCCGCCGGATGCTCGCGGACGCCGAGATCGCCGGCTGGACGGTGCCGGCACGGTCGATCGTGATGGCCTCGCAGTGGGTGACCCACCGGGACCCGCGCTGGTGGCCGGAGCCGACCGCGTACCGGCCGGACCGGTGGATCGTGGACGGCACCTTCAGCGAGTCGGCGCCCGGGCAGCCGCGCGGGGCGTACTTCCCCTTCGGCATGGGACGCCGGGTCTGCGTGGGCGAGTCCTTCGCCTGGACCGAGGCGGTGCTCGTGCTCGCCGCGCTGGCCGGCGACTGGACGCCCACCCTGCTGCCGGGCCAGCCGGTCGACGTGCTGCCGGCGGTCACCCTCCGCCCGCTGCACGGCCTGCCGATGACCCTCCGCCGGCGCTCAGGAACTTAAGCCTGTCCACCAATCCAACGCGTGAGGACCGCAGCAGTTCCACCTCGACGTCCTGGTGGACGACGTGGAGACCGCGGAGAAGGCGGTGCTCGCCGCCGGGGCGACCCGGTTGCCCGGGGAGGGGGCTGAGTTCCGGGTGTACGCGGACCCGGCGGGCCACCCGTTCTGCCTGGTCTGGGGGTGACCGGTCCCGGGTGACCGGTCCCGGGTGACCGGTCAGTCGCCGGTCCAGTAGCGGTCGCCGGCCAGCACCAGCGCGGCCGCGCCGAGCAGGCCGGTCTCCGCGCCGAGCGCGGCCGGCAGGACGCGCGCGGCGCGGACGTGCGGCAGCCC
>JBJMII010000088.1:0-27219 GCA_045806925.1 Mycobacteriales bacterium | reverse complement strand
GCGCTCGACCATCTCGGCCTGCGTCGCTCCACGTCGTCGTGGCTGGAGCGCGTCGGCAAGGCATCATCGGTGGTGCGCTGAGGAGGCGACGCCGATGCCCTGGCTGGTGGCTCCCGTGGTCAATCCTGGACGCCTAGCCGGCATGGCTCAGCCGTCGATCCGCTCGCAGACCGCTGGCCTGATCCTGCGGCCATGGAGAGCCGAGGACGCCCCTCAACTGGTGGAGGCGTTCGCCGACGAGGAGATCCAGCGGTGGCTGCTGCGATCACTCGACTCGGAGCAGGAAGCAGTCGCCTGGGTGGCCGACTGGCACGACCGATGGACTAGATCCGCCGGTGCCAGTTGGGCGGTGACCCCGGGCGAGGATCAGGACAAGGTGCTGGGCCAGGTGGCGTTCCGGTCGCTCCACCTGAACGACGGCCTGGCCGAGCTGTCGTTCTGGGTGATCCCGGAGCACCGCAAGCACGGCATCGCGTCAAGCGCGGCCACGGCCCTCGTCTCCTGGTCCGTACAGGACCTGGGCTTGCAGCGACTGGAGATCGTGCACTCGGTGCAGAACGAGGCTGCGTGCGGTGCGGCGACGCTCGCCGGATTCAGGATCGAGGGTGTGAGGCGGAGCCTCCAGCTGCACACGGACGGGTTTCACGACATGCACCTGCACGCCCGCTTACGCACCGACGACGGCCTACCTGTCAGGCATCAGCCGGGACCGGACAGGCGCCATCGCCCTCGCCGGGGATGAGTTTCGGTACGCCTCCAAGGGCCGGCCTGCGGCCGGCCGCGCGCTCGGCGGCGCCTCCGGCCTTCGGCCTGCGCGCCGCCGTCGTGGATGCGAAGCCCCGGCCGAACCCGACGAGGACCGTCTCGTCGCGGCCCGCGGGTCAGCCGATGTCGGCGAGGCAGGACCGCAGCCGGGCCCAGAGCGCCTCGTAGGCGGCGGTCGCCAGGCTGCGAGGCGCGAAATCCGGCACCGGGGCACGCTGCCACGCCATCCGCTCGATCACCGCCAGGTTCGGGATCGCCTCGGCCACCACGAACCGCCGGTCGTACGGAAGCCGCTCGGTGAGCTCCCGATGGGCCTTCTTGCGCCGGTCGACCATCGACAGGAACGCCAGCACCCGGGGCTTGCGACCGGGGAGCCCGTCGACGAAGTCGGTGAGCTGGTCGAAGGTCCGCAGCGACAGGACGGCCGGGATCAGCGGGACCAGCAGCACCTGGCAGGCCCGCACGACGTTCTCCGACACCAGCGACACGCTGGGCGGGCAGTCGAGGATGACCAGCTCGTACTCGCCGTCGAGGGGCGCGACCAACCGGCGGAGCCGGTCCGTGCGGCGCTTCGTGGAGTCCAGGTCCAGGTCGAGGTTGCGGTAGCTGAAGTCGGCCGGCATGAGGTCGAGCCGGTCGAAGTCGGTCTCCTTGATCGCCTGGTCCAGCGAGCGCCGGCCGGCGACCAGCGCCTTGCCGCCGCCCTTGACCTTGGGCTTGACCCGGAACAGGTAGGTGGCCGAGCCCTGCGGGTCCAGATCCCAGATGAGCGTACGCAGACCGTCGCGGGCGGCCAGGTAGCCGAGGTTCACCGCGGTCGACGTCTTCCCGACGCCGCCCTTGATGTTGTACGTGGCCACCACCTTCATCGTGCCGGTCCCGCGGAGGCGACGGTGGCTCGTTCGACCGGTGCCGGGGGCCGGCTCAGCCGGCTCATCCGGCGCCGTACGGACAGCCGACCGAACCGCTCGAACGTGGCGGCGAACTCCGAGCGCGACGAGTGCATGGACGCCTGCAGCCCGGCCGCGATCTCGCCCATCGCGAGCATGGTCCGGGTGGAGGCGCCCTCGCGCGCCATCAGGTCGGCGGCGAGTGCGTACAGCGCCTCGCGCTGCGCCTCGCTGTCCTGGAACGTCCCCAGCACGTCCTGCAGCGTCTTGAGCTCCTTGACGGCGCGGCGTGCGCCGCTCGGGTCCAGCAGTGGGATGAAGATCTCCAACAGGTAGCGCAGCTCCTTGCACCGCTTGCGCAGGTCGTGCAGGTCCTCCACAGGCGACCCGGGCGTGATCCTCCGGCCGCGGCGAAGCACCCGGCGATAGGCAGCGGCGAGCCGCTCCGAGCCGATCTCCTGCACGGTAGGTCCGGCGGCCGGCTCTGCCTCCCGGGCCGCCAGTTCCTCCAGCGAGGTACGCCAGCGGACCCGCAGCCGCTCGAACCGGGCCGAGCGCAAGCCGCGTACCAGGCTGCGCCGCTCGGCCGCCCGCAGCCTGGTCAGGTGATCCGCCATCGGCTCCAGGTCCTCGGCTCGACCGCTGGTCAGGCGGGCGGCCAGGGACGGGAGCTCCTGCAGGTGGACGTCGAGGTCGCGGGAGGCTGCGGTGAGGTCGCCGAGCCACTTCAGCTGCGGCGCCGCCCAGCCGACCAGGTCAGCCGGGAGGAGGTCGCCGAGCAGCTTGACCGCCGAGCGGCTCCGCCGCACGGCGACCCGGAAGTCGTGCAGGAACTCGATGTCGACGTCCGCAACGGTGCCGTCCCGGGCGGCCTCCATCTCACCGAGGAAGGACAGCAGCACGCTGGCTACGGCCACGTCACCGGGAAGCTCGGGCCGGATCACCGGCGGTGCGGTCACGTCGGGATCGACGCCGGCAGCGGCCAGCGTTGCCGTGTAGCGGGAGCGGTCGTCGCGGACCAGGCCGGCGCCCTGCACGATCCGCCCGGCGCGCGCGCCGGCCGCGGCGTACCCCCGCAGCGGGATCAGCCGCAGCCCGCCGGCCAGCCGGGCCCGGGTCCCGGCGATCGTCGCCGGACGTTCGTGAACCAGCCGCAGCACGGTCTTGCCCTCCGCGTCGAGCAGCCTGCCGGTGGCCGAGCTGCCCGAGGTCCGCACCGCCGGCAGCAGCGCGCGCACGCCCAGCACCGGATCGAGGTGCGGCCGCAACCCGTCGGGAAGACCGCCGAGCAGGCGCGGCCAGCCGACCCTGTCGGGCCCGGCGGTCAAGGTCGCCCCGTCGGCGCTGCTGAGCTCCAGGGTCTCTGCCGCGCCGTCCGCGCCGGCGGTGGCTGTCAGGGTCATGCCTGCGCGGTACAGCCGCCAGTCGGCGCTGTCCAGCCAGATCCGCCGCGTTGCCTCCGGTCGGCCCATCGCCACCGTGTAGGTGCCCGCCAGCGCGCGCAAGGCGGCGGGTACCGCCGCCGGCTCCGGGCCGCTCCAGAAGTGCGCGCCGCCAGGGCCACCCACTCGCGTCCCTCCCTGCCGCCACCGACCTCGGTCAAGTGTGGCGCCCCGCGGCCACTGCACCGCAGATCGACACGAGCTGCCGGAATCCCGAGGTCCATCCGTTCCCACATTGTGTGCGATCCGGCCGGTGGCGGCGATCGTCCAGCTGGGCGCGGCGCGGACGGGCGGTGACTGTGCCACCGGGCACCCGACCCCGCCGGTCAGCTCGGGTGCCGGGTGGTCAGGCTCTCGAGCACGGCGATATCCCCGGATGCCAACCAGGTTTCCTCGAGCGGTCGGCCACCGGCCCGCTGGATCGCCGACCGCAAGGGGGCTGCCCACAGGTGCTCGATGAGCGCGACGGCCGCGGCAGAGCCAGGCGGCACGGCATCGGCCAGCGACCACGCCTCCGCCGAGTCGGCGTCGGCTGCCGTCGGCCCGTCCCCCGTCGCACCCTCGGACCGGCCCAGCAGCGCGACTGCCAGCCCGCCCAGCTCGGCCCCCAACTCGGGCGGCGCCGGCACGGTCTCCAGGGCGCCGTCGTGACCGCGCGAGACCAGCAGCAGGTCGACCAGCCGGACGATTCCGGCCTCCCGGAGCCGGGCCAGCTCGGTCAGCACCTGGCCGGAGAACGCCGGCCGTTCGAAGCCGACGACGAGGATCTGCACCGGTCCCATCACGCGCCCAGCCGTGCCCGCAGCCCGGTGTACTCCTCCGGCGTGATCACCCCGGCGTCGAGCAGGTGCTGCAGGGACAGCAGTGCGTCCGCCTGGTCGCCGGTGGACCCGGCCGGCGGCCCGGACACCGGCGCCGACGGGTGGGACGCGGCGTAAGCCTGCGCCGGCGACAACCGACCACCGTAGTACGGCACGTCGCCGGTCATCCCGGCCCGCCGCAACCGCCTGGGCACGAGAAGCATGGGACCCTCCCTGGCGAACCTCCGCGGGTCAGCGCCGCGTTGCCGGTCGCCAGACTGTCCCGGGTCGACCACGGTGCTCACCATCCGCGGCGGACGATCCGGCCGGCTGGGGCTGACGTCGATCTCTCTGTCCCGGGTAGCCTCCGAGGAGGAGGACTCCCGGTGACAAGCCATCAGCACGCGTACGGCGGCGGCCAGGACGATCACCCCGAGCAGCACACCGGCACGGGAGAGCGCTTCGACGAAGCCGTTCACGCCGGCCACGACTCCACCACCGCGACCGCACAGCACGAGCATCACCACGGTGACGCATCAGCAGCCCACTACGGCCACGGCGGCCACGGCGGCCACGAAGATCATGCCGCCCAGTTCCGAGACCGGTTCTGGTGGAGCCTGCTGCTGGCAGTGCCCGTGGTCGGCTTCTCCAAGATGTTCTCCGACCTCCTCGGCTACGTCCCTCCACCGGGGACGGACTGGATCTCGCCGGTACTGGGCACGGTGATCTTCTTCTACGGCGGCTGGCCGTTCCTCACCGGCGCGGTCGCCGAGGTCCGTGCTCGCCAGCCCGGGATGATGCTGCTGGTCTCGCTGGCGATCACGGTTGCATTCATCGCCAGCGGCGCCACCACACTCGGCATCGGCAACCTCGATCTCGACTTCTGGTGGGAGCTCGCACTCCTGGTCGTGATCATGCTGTTGGGCCACTGGCTGGAGATGCGCGCACTCGGGCAGGCCTCTTCAGCGCTCGATGCGCTCGCCGCGCTGCTACCCGACGACGCCGACCGGGTCGGCGGAGACGGACAGGTCGAGCGGGTCGCCCTCGACCAGCTGGCGGCGGGGGACCTGGTGCTCGTCCGCTCGGGCGGCCGGGTACCCGCGGACGGCATCGTCGAGGACGGCCGGGCCGAAGTCGATGAATCCATGATCACCGGCGAGTCGAAGGCTGTCTCGAAGGGCAAGGGTGACCTGGTCGTCGCCGGCACCGTGGCCACCGACTCCGCGTTGCGGGTCCGGGTGAAGGCCGTTGGCGAGCAGACCGCCCTGGCCGGCATTCGTCGCCTGGTCGAGCAGGCACAGTCCTCGCGCTCGCGCGCCCAGGCCCTCGCTGATCGCGCTGCAGCGGCCCTGTTCTACTTCGCCTCGATCGCCGGCCTCATCACGTTCCTGGTCTGGTCGCTCCTGGGTGAGTCCGACCAGGCGGTCGAGCGGACTGTCACCGTCCTCGTCATCGCCTGCCCGCACGCGCTCGGGCTGGCCATCCCGCTCGTCATCGCGATCTCCACGGCGATGGCGGCCGGAGCCGGGATCCTGGTGAAGGACCGGCTCGCCCTCGAGCGGATGCGCACCGTCGATGCAGTGCTGTTCGACAAGACCGGCACCTTGACCATGGGCCGCCCGGCGGTCATCGGCGCCGTCGCCACCGAGGACGGCGAGGCCGCGGAGGCGGAACTGCTCAGGCTGGCCGCTGCGGTGGAGGGCGACTCCGAACATCCGCTGGCACAAGCGGTCGTCACTGCTGCTGTCGACCGTGGCGGGGTGCCGACGGCGAGTGACTTCCGGTCGATGACCGGCCGCGGAGTCCAAGCCCAGGTCGGTGCCGAGACGGTCGCCGTGGGCGGCCCGGCCTTGCTGCGGGAAACCGGCGCCGGCGTACCCGACTCGGTGGCGCGGGCCGCGCGGGACTGGTCTGCCCGTGGGGCGACAGTCCTCTACGTGCTCCGCTCCGGCCGGGTCGCCGGGGCGCTGGCGCTGGCCGACCAGATCCGCCCGGAGTCCCGGCACGCCGTCGACCAGCTGCACCGCCGGCGCACCCACGTGGTGATGATCACCGGTGACGCACGGGCGGTCGCCGAGGCCGTCGGCCACGAGCTCGGCGTGGACGAGGTTTTCGCTGAGGTCCTGCCCGAGGACAAGGACTCCAAGGTCGCCGAGCTGCAGTCCCGCGGCCTGCGGGTGGCGATGGTCGGCGACGGCGTCAACGACGCCCCCGCCCTGGCCCGGGCCGACGTAGGACTCGCCATCGGCGCTGGCACCGACGTCGCGATCGAGTCCGCCGGCGTCGTACTCGCCTCCGATGACCCGCGCGGTGTCCTCAGCGTCATCACACTGTCGGTGGCGAGCTATCGGAAGATGCGGCAGAACCTCGCCTGGGCGACCGGCTACAACGTCCTCACCGTGCCGCTCGCCGCCGGTGTCCTCGCCCCGGTCGGGTTCGTCCTGCCTCCGGCGGTCGGCGCGATCATGATGAGCCTGTCGACGATCGTCGTCGCCGCCAACGCCCAGCTGCTGCGCCGGGTCGACCTCCGCCCGCAGGACCGCACCGACCAGGACGCCGCACAGCCGACCGACGCCGGAGCCCGGGAGGAGGAGCGAGTCTGATGTCCGCAGTACCGGAGACCGGGGAGTCCGACGCCACGATGCACCGCGGGTCGCGACCGCTCAACCGCGCCCAGCATCGCCCGGGGCGAGCCCGAGGTCGAGGGCACGCAGGCCGAGCAGGACGTCGGCGGACAGCAGTCCGCCGGTGGGTGACCGGCCGGTCAGCTCGACGATCCGGCGGAGCCGATAGCTCACGGTGTTCTGGTGCACGGCAAGCTGCTCGGCGGTGCGCCGGACGGACAACCCGCTGCCGAGATAGGTCCGAAGGGTGGCGACCAGAGCGGGCTGGGTGGTGAGCTCGCCGAGCACGCTGCGGACCAGCTCGACCGCGGCCTGCGGCTGCTGGGTCAGCAGCACCTCGCACACCACGTGTTCGTGCCGGGTCACCGTCCGGGTCGCGTGCAGGTGCTCGGCGACGAGCACCGCCTCCAGCGCCTCCCGGCAGGAGGCGGCCACCTCGCCGAGCGCGGACCGGCTGCCGCCGAGCCCGCAGCAGGCGCCGGACTCGGCGCGGGTCTCCCGGACCGCCCGCTCGAGAGCGTCGACCAGCGCCGGACCGACGTCCGCCGCGACCAGCAGGAGCCGGCCCTGCCAGTTTCCGCTGAGCACCCGGCGGCGGGTCACCTGCGTCAGCCCGGTGAGCACATCCCGACGCACCCGAGCCAGCGACACCTCGTCGGCCCCGGCGGCCGGGTCCGGTCCGAGCGAGAGGGCGACCGCCCGGTGCGGGCGACCGGGGTCGATGCCGATCAGCCGCGCCCGCTCGCTGATCTGCGACGCGTCCATCGGCTCGCCGGACGCCAGCCGGGAGACCAGGTCCGCGCCGACCTGGTCGAAGTGCGCGGAGGTCTCGTCCCGGGTCCGCCGGTAGGCCAGGCTGGCGGCGTCCGCGAGCGCGTCGATGCAGGCGGACAGATGCCCGCTCACCCGGCCGAACTCGGCCGGGTCCAGCGGCCCGACCGGCCCGACGAGCTGCCGGAGCAGGAACCGCTCCGCCGTGTGCCAGGACCCGAGCAGACCCTCCATCGGAACGCCCTGCAGCGCCCGCCGCTCGCCGAGAGCGGTGGCGACGGCGAGCTCGGTGTCGTCCGGCAGCCGGTGGTCGGCGACGCAGCCGAGCAGCGCCCGGATGTTCGGCTCCACCACCGCGGCGAGGTCCTCCCGGTCCAGCCGGCTCGGCTCGTACCCGGGCAGGTGCTCCCAGACCGAGCCCACCAGCTCGGCCGCCAGCGCCGGCGCGCGGCGCTGCAGCGAACGCGCAACTTGTGTCGGATCCACAAACCCAAGGATTCCAGATTCCTGTACGCGCACGTAGGAATCGGTGCGGACGCATTCCATCATGGCTGAGAGCCAAGGGGCCAGCGCCGCTGCTACCCGTGACCCGTCAGGAGAACCGCCCGATGAGCGACACCCGGACTGATCCCGCACCCGCGGAGACGTTGCCGGAGGAGATGCAGGACCACGCGCTCGAGCCGGTCCCGCTGTCCCGGCGCAAGCCACTCATCCAGATGATCATCGTCCAGATCGGCTGGAACATCAGTGTGTCCAGCTTCCTGGTCGGCGGCATCATCGGTGGCGGCACCAGCCTCGGCGAGGGCCTCGCCGCGATCCTGCTCGGCAACCTGGTCCTGGTCGCCGTCTCCACCCTGGTCGGCCTCATCGGCTTCCGCACCGGTCTGACGTCCTACCTGCTGTCCCGGGTGGTCTTCGGCCGGTACGGCTCGATCGTGGTCTCGCTGCTGCTGGGCGTGCTCGCGATGGGCTTCATCGGGATCTTGATGGACACCTGGGGGGCCGCGGTGCACAAGCTCGTGCCGGCCATCCCGTCGGCCGCCTTCGTGCTGGCGTTCGCCGTCGCGATCACGCTCACCGCGATCTTCGGCTTCAAGGGGCTGGCCCGGTTCTCCGCGGTCGCGGTGCCGATCGAGATCGCCATCGCGGTCTTCGCCCTCGTCCGGATCGGGCAGAGTGCCGGCGGCTTCGGTGACCTGCCGGACTACACGCCCAAGGCGGCGATCGGCTTCTCCGTCGCGCTCGGCGCGGTGGTGTCCACCTGGGTCACCGGCGCCGCGCTGGTCGGCGACGTCGCCCGGTACGCGATCCGGGCGCGGGACGTGCTCATCTCGTGCTTCTTCGGGTTCGTCGTCGGGGCCGGCATCTTCGAGACGATCGCGACGCTGTCCGCGATGAAGGTCGGGAACCCCAACTTCGTCGTGGTCATGCAGGGCCTCGGGCTGCTCGCGCCGGCCGTCGTCATGCTGGTGCTGGCGCTGTGGAACACCGCGGACAACAACCTCTACTCGTCGTCGCTCGCGTTCACGAACGCGTCGAGCATGGTCGGTCTGCGGATCCGCAAGCCTGTCTGGGTGATCGTCGCGATCGTGATCGCGACCCTGGTCGCCTTCGCCGGCTTCGCCGACCGCTTCCTCAGCTTCCTCAACATCGTCGGGTTGGTGGCGCCGCCGTTCGCCGGCGTGGTGATCGCGCACTTCTGGCTGCTGGGTGCGCTGCGCCGGACCGGCGCGCAGCTGACCGCCAACCTCCCCGCACTGCGCCCCGAGGCGCTCCTCGCCTGGGCGGTCGCGGCGGCGGCGGCAAAGTACACCAAGACGCTCGGCACCGACGCCGTCGAGGGCCTGGTGTACGGGCTCGTCCTCTACGCCGTCCTCGGTGGACTGGTGCTGCTCGTCACCCGCTCCCGCGGCCGCGAAAGCGGTGCTCCCGCCGTTCGGGCGGCCCGCCCCGGCCGCGAGGTAGGCGCCTGATGCGGTTCGGACTGGGCGTGCCCACGGGTACCGAGGGACTGATGTACCCGGTCCCGTACGCGGACGCGCGGCAGGCGGTGGAGCTCGCGGTGGCGGCCGAGCGGCTCGGCTTCGAGTCGGTCTGGGGCAACGACCACGTGAGCACCCAGCGGTACGTCCGGGAGGAGTTCGCCGAGCCGCCGCGGTACTACGACCCGTTCTCCTATCTCAGCTTCGTCGCCGCCCGTACCAGCACGATCCGGCTGGCGACCGCGGTGATGGTGCTCCCGTTCCGGCATCCGGTGGTCGCGGCCAAGCAGGTCGCCACCCTCGACCAGCTGTCGGGCGGGCGGGCGGTGCTCGGGGTCGGCATCGGAGCGTACCGGGAGGAGTTCGAGGCGATGTCGCCGGACCGCTCGCTGCACCGCGGCCGGTACGCGGAGGAGGCGATCGGCGCGCTGCGCGTGCTGCTCACCGAGCGGCGGGCCAGCGTGGACGGGAAGTGGCTCCGGTTCACCGACGTGGAGAGCTATCCCAAGCCGGTGCAGACACCGCTGCCCATCCTGTCCGGCGGTAACGCTGCCGGCTCGCGGTCCCGCGCCGCCCGGCTCGGCGACGGCTGGCTGCCGGCCTGCCTCACCCCGGGGGAGGTCGCGGCCGGGCTCGCCGACATCCGGCTCACCGCGGAGCGGGCCGGGCGGCCGCTGCCCGCCGGCTTCGAGGTGGCGCTGCAGGTCGGCGTCTCGGTGGCGGCGACCCGGGCGCAGGCGTGGGAGAAGTTCCGGCGGTCGCAGCTGCACGCGCACCTGCTCTCGCTGTCGCGGACGACGCTGCGCGACCAGGGCACTGCCGACCTGGCCGACCGCAACCTGGTGGGGACGCCGGCCGAGGTGGCCGAGCGGATCGCCGAGTACCGGGAGGCCGGGGTGGACACGCTGGCCGGCCTGCTGTTCGCGGCCGACACCGTGCCGGAGACCCTGGACGCCATGGTCGAGTTCAGTGAGACGGTGATCCGGCCCTCGTCCGCGGGGCTCGCCGGATCGGCGCGGGTCGGCGAGGTGACACGTGTCTGACTGGCAGGTGTCCTCGGCGGAGCTGACCGCCCAGCGCCGGCAGCGGCTGCGATCCACCCTGGCGGCGTCGGCGGCGGACGTCCTGCTGCTCACCGCGCCGGAGAACGTGCTCTACGCGACCGGCTACCGTTCCATGGGCGGCAACGTCTTCCGGACCCACCAGATGGCGGCCGTGCTCACCGAGGACGACTGCTGGCTGGTGGCGCCGGCCGCCGACGCGGCGCCGGCGGTGGACGCCGGGCTGCCCCTGGACCGGGTCGTCCCGTTCGGCCGGTTCTACTTCGAGTCGGCGCCGCGGTCGGAGATCTCCGACTACGCGGACCGGTGGCAGACGCTTCCGCACGGCGTGGCGGAGGTGGCCCGGCGGCTCGGGCCATCGGTGCGCTGGGCTGCCGACGAGGTGTCCTCGGCGGCGGCCGCCGTGCTCGATGATCCGGCCGACGGCGCAGAGGTCGTCTGGGCCGCCCGGCGGATCAAGCTGGCCGGGGAGGTGGAACGGCTGCGGCAGGCGGCCCGGCTGGCCGAGACCGGGATCGACGTTGCGCTGGCTGGCGCCGCCGCCGGCGTCACCGAGACCGAGCTGGCCGCTTCGATCGCCGGCGTCATGGTCGCCGGCGGGGCGGAGCCCCGGTTCGTGGTGGCGACCACCGGTCCCCGCACCGCACTGGCGGACACCTTCCCGACCGACCGGTCCTGGCGGCCCGGCGAGCTGGCCCGGTTCGACGTCGGCTGCGTGCTGGACGGCTACTGGTCGGACATGGCCCGCAGCGCCGTGCTCGGCGAACCCAGCGGGTTGCAGGCCGAGCGCTACCGGGCGCTGCTGGCCGGCGAGCAGCAGCAGCTGCAGCTGGCCAAGCCCGGCGTCCGGGCGGTCGAGCTCTTCGACGTCGCGGTGGCGACCGTGCAGGCGCACAGCATCAGCCCGTACCGGCGTCAGCACTGCGGACACTGCATCGGCGCGTCGATCTACGAGCCGCCGATCGTGGCACCCGGTGCCGACGGCGTGCTGGAACCGGGCATGACGCTCTGCCTGGAGACGCCGTTCTACGAGGTGGGCTGGGGCGGCCTGATGGTGGAGGACACCGTGCACGTGACCGACGCCGGGATCGAGCTGCTCACCAGCACCGACCGCGGGCTGCGGGTGGTGGCCGGGTGAGCCGTTACACCGGTCGGCTGCGCTGCGTCCGCTGCTCCCGGTCCTACCCCGAGACGTCCACTGTGGACGGCTGTCCGGCCTGCCGCGAGGTGGCGCCGAGCGCGTTGCTGCCCGAGTACGACCAGGTCGGCCTGTCCGGACTGCCGGTCCGGCCGGAGCAGCCGGGCCTGTTCCGCTACCGCGAGCTGCTGCCGCTTCCGGACGAGGCGGCGCCGGTGAGCCTGGACGAGGGCGGCACGCCGCTGCGGCCACTCACCCGTACCGGGGAGCGGCTCGGGATCGACCGGTTGCTGCTCAAGGACGAGACGCGCAACCCGACCTGGTCCTACAAGGACCGGCTGGCGGCCGTCGCGATCACCGCCGCCCGGCATGGCGACGCGGACACCGTCGTGGTGTCGACCACCGGCAACCACGGCGCCGCCGTGGCCGCGTACGCCGCGGCGGCCCGGCTGCGCTGCGTCGTGCTCACGGTCGCCTCGGTGCCGCAGACGATGAAGACGCTCATGCAGGTCTACGGCGCCGAGGTGGTCGCCGTGGACCGCGCCACCGACCGCTGGGTGCTGATGCAGCAGCTGGTGCGGGAGCGCGGCTGGTGGCCGATGTCCGGCTACCGGTCGCCGCCGGTCGGGTCGACCCCGTTCGGGGTGGACGGCTACAAGACCATCGCCTACGAGGTGGTCGAGCAGCTCGGCGCGGCGCCGGACGTCGTCGTGGTGCCGACCGCGTACGCGGACGGCCTGGCCGGGATCGTCCGCGGCTTCCGCGACCTGCTCGGCCTCGGCCTGATCGGGCGGCTCCCGCGGGCGGTGGTGACCGAGCCGTTCGGCCCGTACCGGGAGGCCTTGCGCACCGGTGCGGACACCGTCGGTCCGGTGCCGGTCCGGCCGTCGGTCGCGTTCTCGATCGCCTCGCCGGTCGGTACCTTCCAGGGCTTGGACGCGCTGCGGGTCACCGCCGGGACGGCGGTCGCGGTGCCCGACGACGACCGCATCCTGGACGCGCAGGCAGCGCTCGGCCGGGACGAGGGGACCTATCTGGAGGCCGCCTCGGTGACCGGCCTGGTCGGCGTCGGCGACCTGCGGGCGGCCGGCGAGATCCGCCGGGAGGACGTCGTCGTGGTCATCGGCACGTCCAGCGGGCTCAAGGACGTCGGCACCACGGCGTCCCGACAACCGCCGGTACCGGTCATCGCACCCACCCTGCAGGCGCTGGACGAGGCGCTCGGCGGCGTCCGGTCGTGAGGCTGGCCTTCTCGGTGTCCGGCCGGCGATCCGCCGGCGCCGCCGTGCGGCTCGCGGTCGAGGCGGAGCAGGCCGGGTACGACGAGATCTGGGTGACGGAGGACTACTGCGAGCGCGGTGCGTTCGCGGTGGCCGGGGCGATGGCCGGGGCGACCTCGACGATGCGGATCGGGATCGGCGTGGTCAACCCGTTCACCCGCCATCCGGCACTGGTCGCGATGGAGACCGCGGCGCTCGCGGAGCTGGCGCCAGGGCGCGTGGTACTCGGACTCGGCGCCTCGAACCGGCGCTGGATGCAGGACCAGCTGGGGATTCCGTTCGAGCGGCCGGTCGGGCGGCTGGCCGAGGCGCTGGCCGTCGTCCGGGACCTTCTCGCCTGCCAGGCGGTCGACCACGACGGCGTCTCCTTCACCGTCCATACCCGACTGTCCTCGCCGGTGGCGCAGCCGCCGCCGATCGTGTTGGGGGTGAAGGGCCCACGCGCGATCCGGCTGGCCGCCGACGAGGCGGACGGGCTGCTGCTGTCCGTCCTGTCGTCCGCCCCGTACGTGCGCCGGGTCCGGTCCACCGTCGGGTCGGGCCTGACCCTCTCCGGCTATGTGTCGTTCGCCTTCGACCCGCGGCGGGAGGTCGCCCGTGACCGGGTGCGGGACACGGTGGCGACGTTCCTCGGCGTGCACGGCGACGCCGAGATCACCCGGTCCGCCGGCCTGCCGGCCGAGCTGTCCGAGACGTTCCGGGCGGGTTGGCTGGCCGGCTCGCCGCGGCTGGACCTGGTCACCGACCATCTGCTCGACACCTTCGCGGTGGCCGGCGACCGGGAAGACTGCGCCCGCGGGCTCGCCGCTCTGGCCGCCGCCGGGCTGGACGTCGCGGTCATCCGCGACGACGACGGGCCCGATCCCGCCGCCATCCTGAAGCACGCCCGCGCCGCCTGGGGTCGGTGACTGCCTGCCGTCGGCCGGGACCGGTCTCAGCGGAACGCGGAGATGATCTTGGCGGCCCGGTCCAGCGGCGTCGCATCGGTCAGGTCCGGCAGCCGGATCATGACTTCCCGGACGCCTGCTTCGGCGAGCTCGCGGAACCGGCCGATGTGGTCGTCGACGGTGCCGGCGTTGACGGCGCCGGCATAGTCCGCGGGGTTCTGCTGCCGCGGCCGCAGCCGCTCGACCAGTCCGGCCAGCTGCCGGTCGTCGGCGCCGACCAGCGTCGTGGAGAGATGGGTCAGCTCGACCTGCTCCGGATCCCGGCCGGCCGCGGCGCAGTGCGCCCTCAGCACGTCGCGTTTCCGCCGCACGGTGGGCGCATCACCCAGCACGTTGGCCGCGTCGGCGTACCGGGCCGCGAGCCGCAGGGTTCGCCGTTCGCCGCCGCCACCGAGCACGATCGGCACCCGATGCAGCGGCCGCGGGTAGCAGGTCGTGTCGGGCAGGGACAGCACCCGCCCCTCGAAGGCCGGGTTCCCGGCTCCCCACAGCATCGGCAGGACCTGCAGGGCGTCCTCGAGCAGGGCGTAGCGACCAGATGTCGACGGGAACGGCCACCCGTACGCCACGTGCTCCTGCTTGAACCAGGCCAGCCCGAGGCCGCAGACCGCTCTGCCCGCGCTGAGCACGTCGAGGGTGGCGATGATCTTGCCCAGGTGGCCGACGTTCCGGTAGGTGACGCCGGTGACCAGCGCACCGATCCGCACCCGCTGGGTGCAGGCGGCAAGGTAGCCGAGCGTCGTGTAGCTCTCCAGGAAGTCGTCCCAGGCGCGTCCGACCTGCGGGATCTGGCGGAAGTGGTCCATGACGTAGATGGCGTCGAAGCCGGCCGACTCCGCCGCGGTCGCGATCTCGGTGAGCCGATCCCGGGTCGCCGCCGTACCGCCGTCGAAGCCGAAGGCGCCCAGGTGCAGGCCGAACCGCAACCCGGCCGGACGGTCCTGCTGACGGCGGGCCGCCGGGGCGGCCGCCACGAACGCCTCCGGGACGACCCGGACCGGCTGCGGCGCCAGTACCGCGTCGTATCCCTCGGTGGGCAGCACCTCCCGGGTCGCCTTCCAGGCCCGCAGCTGACCGGAGAGCACGCCGGCCGGGATCCGCTTGGATCGGCGCCGGTTGCGCTCCCGGCACTCCGCCGCCGGGGTGTCGAAGGCCACCGCGACGCACGGCAGGTCGTGCTGCCGGGCCAGCGCCAGCCAGGCCAGCCGGCGCTGCGCATCGAGCCCCAACGTGTCGATCACGGTGGTCAGGCGTCGCGCCTGCCGTCGCCGGACGACCTCCTCGAGCAGGGCGAAGGCGTCGGAACTGGCGGCGACGTCGTCCTCGCCGGTGCCGACGAGGGCTCGCAGCCGGTCACTCGAGACGATGGCATCCGGCCCGAAGTGGGCCGCTGCCCAGGTGGACTTTCCGGACGCGCCGGGGCCGACCAGCACCAGAACGCACGGGGACGGCAGGTTCAGCGCCTCGGACACGTGGCCAGTGTGCAGCGCCGCGCGGGTTCAGCCGCCCTCCTGGTCCCACAGGTCCAGGGCCGCGGTGACCACCTCCTCGACGGGCACGTCCGCGACGAAGGACGGGTCGTGCGGGCAGCGGCCCCGCCCAGCCTGGTCCGCGCCGCACTCCGGACAGGCGGTACGGAACGAGACGCCGACCCGATGACGCCGCCGGGTGATGGGTCCGGCGTTGATCAGGTTGCCGCACCAGTACACCGCGACGGTTGCCGTGCCGACCGCGCCGGCCAGGTGGCGCGGCCCCGAGTCGTTGCCCAGCAGCAGCCGGCAGCGCTCGAGCACGCCGACCATGGCGCGCATCGAGAGGCGGCCGACCAGGTCGAGCGGAGGGACCGGCAGGTCCGCGGCGAGCGCTGCCGCCGCCTTCTGGTCGTCGGCACCGCTCCCGATCAGCAGGACCTGCGCACCGGCCTCGGCGAGCCGCCGGGCGACCGCCGCGAACGACTGCGGCGGCCAGCGCCGGCGGGGATCGGTGGCGCCCGGGTGGACCGCGACCAGCGGCCGCCCGCGGCCGGTCACCTCGCGCAGCACCTGGTCCGCGGCGGCCCGGTCGGCCGCGGCCACCTCCAGGGTCGGCTCGATCCCGACCGGGACGGCACCGACCAGGCCGACGACCTCCAGCAGGCGGTGCACCTCGTGCTGCTGGTAGACGTAGGGCGTCCAGCGGTCGAGCGGCGGCGCCCCGGCGTCCCGGGACCCGGCCGTCGTCCGCGCGCCCAGCTCCGTCACGAACCGGTTCGAGTTGCCGCCGCCGCCGTGCAGCTGCAGCGCCAGGTCGTAGTGCTCCCGGCGTCGAGCGGCGAGGAACTCGCGCACCGGCGGGCTGTCGCGGGTGGACTCTTCGTCGTCCCGGACGCCGGGATAGCGGGGGACGACCAGGACCCGGTCCCAGGGACCGGGCCGGCCCTCGAGCAGGGCCGGATGCCAGCTGGTGCCGAGGTAGGCGATCCGGGCGGCCGGGTACGCGGCGCACACCGCCTGCAGCGCCGGCAGCGCGAGGACGAAGTCGCCGATGCCGTTCGAGCGCAGGACGGCGATCCGCTCGACGCCGGGAACGATGGAGCCGGTGGGCCGCATCAGCGGAGAGCGGATTCCCCGGCGTGCCCGGCGATGACCGCCCGGTACGCCTGCTCGTACCGGGAGATCATCACGGGCAGGTCGAACTCTTCCTCCGCCCGCCGCCGGCACGCCTTGGCGTCGAGGGCGTCGACCTGGCTCAGCAACGGCGGGAGCTCCGCGGCGTCGTCCCGGACGTACCCGGTGACCCCGTCGACGACGATCTCCGGAACCGAGCCGCGGCGCAGCGCCACCACCGGGGTCCCGCAGGCCAGCGCCTCGATCATGACCAGCCCGAACGGCTCCTCCCACCGCAGCGGGAAGAGCAGGCAGCGGGCGGCCCCCAGCAGCTGGCGCTTGCGATCGGCGTCGGCCTCACCGAGCCACTCGACGCCGTCGCCCAGCCGCGGGGCGACCTGCTCGTCGAAGTAGGCCTGCTCGGCGGGCTCGTTGCACTTCGCCGCGATCAGCAGCCGGCAGCCGGCCTCGCGGGCCACCTCGATGGCCACATGGGCACCCTTCTCCGGGTTCATCCGCCCGAGGAAGAGCGCGTAGTCCTCCTTCTCCGCCCGAAACGGGTAGTCCGCGACGCGGAGCGCGTTCGGGATCGTGGCCGCCCAGTTCAGCTCCGGACGGCTGCGCCGCTGCGCGGCGGAGATCGCCACCAGGTGGACGGTGCTCCCCAGCAGCTCCAGGTAGTCACCCAGCTCACCATCCAGCGGGCCATGCACGGTAAGCATGGTCGGACAGCGGCGGGCCCTCGCGAGCAGCGGGCCGGCCAGCGTGTGATCGTGCACGATGTCGAGCTGCATGTCCGTCATCGCGGCGGCGACACGGGCAGCGTGGATCATCTCCAGGATCGGGTCACCCACCCGCTCCGACGGCGGATCCTCGTAGGTGCGGATGAAGTGTGCGTCGGTGCCACGCGATCCACTCGCGAACAGGTGGACCTCGTGACCGCAGGCCACCAGCCCGTCCGCGAGATCCGCACAGAGCGCCTCGATGCCGCCGTAGCCCTGCGGTGGCACCTCGAACCAGGGCGGCGCGACCAGGGCGACGCGCAGCGACTGGTCCCGGGACTCCCCGCCCCGGGTCGGCGCCGTCATGACCACCACCTCTTCCCGGGAAAGGCCGGACCTATTCCGCGACCTGTTCCGCGGCCGACCGCAGGTCGACCGTCCCGTCCCGGGCGACGGCCGTCCAGCGCCGGCCGAACGCCGGAATGCCGCCGAACGTCAGGTCGAGCGCGGCCGGGACCCGGTCGGCCACGGAGAGGCTGCCGGCCGCCGGGTCGGGTTCGAGTCCGAGCACGGCCGACAGGGCCGCGACCGGAGCCGCCGCCGCCCAGGCCTGCGGCGAGCAGCTCGTCGGGTACAGGACCGGGAACCGGGTCTCCTCGCGCCCGAAGCCGGCCAGCACCTCGGGCAGCCGCCAGTCGAAGTGACCCGCCGCGGCGAGCAGCCCGTCGAACAGCGTGGCGGCGCGGTCGCGATGTCCGTACCGGGCGAGGCCCATGCAGGCGATGGAGGTGTCGTGCGGCCAGACCGTCCCGTCGTGGTACTCGGCCGGGTTGTAGCCGGCGCCGGTGGTGCTCATCGTGCGCACCCCCCAGCCGGAGAACATGTCCGGGGCCAGCAGCGCCTCGGCGGTCCGCTCGACCCGGGCGTCCGCGGCGATCCCGGTCCAGAGCAGGTGGCCGATGTCGGAGGTGACGGAGTCGACCTGCCGGCCGTCGGCGGTCAACGCGAGCGCGTAGTGCCCCCCGGCGGGCGTGTCCACCCAGAAGTCGCGGTCGAACCGCTCCTTGAGGTCCGCCGCGGCGCGCTCCAGCCGGTTCGCGAGCGCCAGGTCCCCCCACGCGTGCCGGGCGATCTCGGCCAGCCCGAGCCGGGCGGCGTACGCGTAACCCTGGACTTCGCAGACCGCCAGCGGCGGCTCCGCCCGGGTGCCGTCGCCGAACAGCATCGAGTTGTACGAGTCCTTCCAGGACTGCACGTCGATGCCCCGGCTGGCCCGGCGGCGGAACTCCACCCAGCCCCGGCCGGTCAGGTCCGCCGGCCCCTCGATCCAGGCCAGCGCCGCCCGCAGCACCGGCTCGAGCTCCCGCATCAGCCCCTTGTCGCAGGTCCACCGCCAGGTCTCGGCCGCGAGCATCAGGTACAGCGGCGTCGCGTCGACCGACCCGTAGTACGGCATCGAGCTGCCGACCGCCGCCACCTTTCCGACCCGCAGCTCGTGCAGGATCTTCCCGGGCTCGGCGTCCCGCTCGGGGTCGTCCTCGGTGGCCTGCAGCTGGCCCAGTGCCAGCAGGGCGGTCCGGGCCAGGTCCTGACCGAGAGCCATCGTCTGCAGGCAGGTGATCAGCGTGTCCCGGCCGAAGATCGCCATGAACCAGGGCAGCCCGGCCGCGGGCAGCAGCGCCCGGTGGGAGCCGGTCCGTGGACCCGGCATCCGCAGCGCCGCCAGGTCGGTGACGGACCGCTGGAAGGTCGCCTGCAACGGGGTGAACGCGGTGTGCACCCGCGGCACCGACTCGAGCCACTGCTCGTAGCCCTCCCGGGCCAGCCGCTCGGACGCGGCGAGCTCGCCGGCTGCGTCCGGGTGCTCGCTGGTCACCGCCCGGCCGAGGAGCAGCAGGCAGGCGTCCAACCGCCAGGTGCTGCGGGGCGGCACCTTGACCTCGAAGAAGACCTCGCCCTCACCCGGGACGCCGGGCTCGGAGAACGAGATCTGGATGCCGGTCTGCCACTTCGCCTCCCGACCGGGACGGCCCGGGGCCCGCTCCTCGGCCCACATCCGCCACGCGCCCAGGTGGGGCAGCCACTCGCGGGTCAAGGCCGACGGCGGCAGGGTGCCGGCGAAGTGCAGGTCCGGCCGCCCGAACTCACGCCGCTTGACCTCGAACAGATCCGCGAAGTCGGCGTCGAACTCGTAGCGGACCAGCACGTGCTCGGTCGCGGCGCCGTGGTTGGTCACCTCCAGCAACTCCCGCATGCCGCTGGCGGTCACCACCTGGCGCCGGCGGGTGCTCATCGTCGGCGCCCCCGACCGGGTCGGGTCCAGGATCTGCCCGTACGTCGACCAGGCGTAGTGCCCGCCGTCCTCGCCGCCGCCGAGCAGGGCGGTCCGATGCCCGTCGAGCCGCAGCCGCCACAGCCGGAGCATCCGGACGTCGTCGGCGTACAGACCCTCGCTGCCGCTGCCGACGTCCCCGGAGGCGTCCGCGACGAGAAACCGGTTGCCGTCGAGGATGGTGACGGGAGGTGCGGGAAGCACGCCGGGTTCCTCCGAGTATCGCCTTGAATGCCGTTCTTCCGGCTCAGGAAGTCGGCCAGTGTATGCCACCGGCCGTGACCCCCGCCCGGAGCGAGGGCCGGCGCGGGCTGTCGCCCGCGACGGCCCGGCCACGGCCCCCGGAGTGGCGCCGGCCCGATCGACGGCCGCCGGTCAGTCCTGCAGCAGACCGATCACGTTGCCGTCGGCGTCGGCCACGGTGGCGATCTGCCGGGTGCCGCCGACGCCGTGCGCGCCCTGCTGGACCTGCCCGCCGGCCGCGACCAGCCGCTCGATCGTCGCCCCGATGTCATCGACGTGCCAGTAGCCGACGGGTCCGGTCATGCCCTGGCGGTGCCCGTTCGGGTCGAGGCCGAGCTGCTGGTCACCGACGCTGAACCCGACGTAGTACGGCGAGTCGCTGGTCGGCTCGGTGCCGAGCAGCGCGCCGTACAGCGCCTTGGCCCTGTCCAGGTCGCGGACCGGGAAGATGATCGTCCGCATGCCTTCGGTCATGGTGTGACTCCCTCGTCTCGTCGTGTCACTTCGCCGTGCCGGCGTTCGTCAGCGGTATGACGGACCGCGACCGGAGGATGTGACCGTGGACGAGACCGACTGGCTGGCGCAACGGTTCGAGGACAGTCGCGGCCACCTGCAGGCGGTGGCGTACCGGATGCTCGGCTCGGCCAGCGACGCGGACGACGCGGTGCAGGAGGCCTGGCTGCGGCTCAGCCGCGCCGACACCAGCGCGGTGGAAAACCTCGGCGGCTGGCTGACCACCGTGGTCGCCCGGGTCTCGCTGGACATGCTCCGGTCCCGGCGGTCGCGGCGGGAGGAGCCGTTGGACGCCGTCGGTGCCGTCGGTGCCGTCGGTGCCGTCGGTGCCGTCGGTGCCGGCGGCGACCCGGAGCACGAGGCGCTGCTGGCCGACTCGGTCGGCGCGGCGCTGCTCGTCGTGCTGGAGACGCTGAGCCCGGCCGAGCGACTCGCCTTCGTGCTGCACGACCTGTTCGCGGTGCCGTTCGAGGAGATCGCGCCGATCGTGGACCGGACGCCGACCGCGACCCGGCAGCTGGCCAGCCGGGCCCGCCGGCGGGTGCAGGGCGGGACCAGCCCGGACGCGGACCTGGCCGGTCGCCGGGAGGTCGTCGACGCGTTCCTGGCCGCCTCCCGCG
This sequence comes from Mycobacteriales bacterium, assembly GCA_045806925.1. Classification (GTDB taxonomy): domain Bacteria; phylum Actinomycetota; class Actinomycetes; order Mycobacteriales; family CADCTP01; genus CADCTP01. The sequence goes on along the minus strand of JBJMII010000088.1, from coordinate 6,504 downwards.
GCGGGGATTTCGACGCGCTGCTCGCGCTGCTCGACCCGGACGTGGTGTTCCGGGCGGACCCGGCGGGGGTCCGGGCCGGCGCGGCGGCGCAGGTCCTCGGTGCCGCGGCGGTGGCCTCGACCTTCGCCGGGCGGGCCCGGGCCGCGCAACCGGCGCTGGTCGACGGCTCCGCGGGAGCGGTCTGGGTGCAGGGTGGCAGGCCGCGGGTGGTCTTCGCGTTCACCATCACCGACGGCCGGATCGTGGCGATCGACCTGCTCGCCGACCCGGACCGCCTCGGCGAGCTGGACCTCGTGCTCGAGCCGCGCTGACCGGGCCGGCTCCCGTGACCACCCCGCCCCCGCGGCACGGGGAACCGCAGAGACGGGGTGGCACTCAAGGAATACCCGATCCTCGGCCGGTTCGTGCGGTTTCCGGACAGTCGATAGGCGAGCGTGGCCCGCGCGGATGCGCGTAGTGCCTGATCCCCGTGTCCAGGCAGGACACGCTCCGCACGGGCCACCCGTCCGGAGACCGTAAGGGGCATGAGGGCACGGGTCATGACAGCCGATCGGTGGTCACGGAGGGCGACGGCAGGACAGGATGGGCCAGGGCCGGGCGTGTTGGAGCGCCATCGTTGTTGCTCGGTTCAGGTAACTTCACCCCGTCGTCCGTCCGTCACCGCGAGGAGTGACCGTCGATGCCGCCCACGGGCAGTCGTGCCGCGCGCGACGCGTTCGAGCGGCTGATGGCCCGCTGCGCGGTCGGGCTGCGGGTCGGGGCCGCGGTCGCGGTCGGGGTGGCCGCGTCCGTCGGCCTGGCCGCACCGGCTTCGCCGCTGCCGGTGGCCGTCGCGGTGGTCCTCGGCACGGTCTGGGCCGGCGTGTACGCGGCGGTGCTGCTCCGCCACTGGCGACCCTGGCCGGTGGGCCTGGACGTCGGGGTGGCGGCGGTGCTCTGCCTGGGGCACGGCTGGCTGGTCCCGGCCGCGGTGGCGGCGGACGCCACCAGCTGGGTCTTCCTGATCGCCAGCACCACCGTCATCGTCAGCCAGCTGTCGCCCTGGCCGGTGCTCGGCCTGGCCGCCACGGCGGTGGTGCCCGGCGCGTACGTGGGCGGGCTGGTGTTGGCCCCCGCCGCCTCCCCGCCCGGAGCGGCGGTGCTGCTGCTGGCGCAGGGGGCGCTGGTCGCCGCGCTGATGACGGTGCTGCGCCGGGCGGTGCGGGCCGCCGACCTGGCGGTGGCCCAGCGCGAGGCGGCCGAGCGGGAGTCGGCCGTCCGGGCCGCGCGCCGCGCCGAGGAGCGGGAGCACTTCCGGATGCTGCACGACAGCGTCTCGGCGACGTTGACCGTGGTCGCCGCCGGCGGGCTGCCCGGCAGCTCGCCGGTGCTGCGCGCCCAGGCGCGCCGGGACCTGCACGTGGTCGAGCGGCTGCACACCCCGGCGCCCGAGCGGCACGGCGACCTGGGCCGCTGGCTGGCCCCGGTGCTCGACGGCGCCGGACCGGACCTGGTCTCGGAGTCCACGGTCGCCGACGCCGACGTGCCGGCCGAGGTCGGCGGCGCGCTGGCCGGCGCAGTCACCGAGGCGCTGGCCAACGTGGTCCGGCACGCCGGCCCGGCCCGGGTCCGGGTGCACGCCGGGCCGGCGGACGGCGGCGGGGTGACGGTCGAGGTGGCCGACGACGGGGTCGGCTTCGAGCCGACCGAGGTGCCGGCCTCCCGGCGGGGGGTGCGGGAGTCGCTGGTCGGCCGGATGCGGTCGGTCGGCGGTACGGCGACGGTCTCCTCGGTGCCCGGCCTCGGCACCCGGGTGGTGTTGCGCTGGCCGGCCGAGCCGGACCGGGCCCAGCCGGACGGGACCCAGCCCGACCGGACCGAGCCGGACCGGCGGACGGCCGGACTGGGGGAGGTGATCGCCGTTCGGTACCGGCACGGCTTCGCGCTTGCCGTGATCTTGCTGGTCGGCGCGTGGCACGTCGGCAACGACCTGGTCGCCACCGTGACGAACGCGGGGACCTACCGGTCCGTGGCGGTCGAGGTGCTCGCCTGGCTGACTCTCGGCGCGGCCGGCGCGGCCGGCGCCGTCCGGCTGCTGCGGCGGCGTACGGACCGGGCCGGCGCCTGGTCGCTCGCCGCGGTCGCACTCGTGGCGAGCGCGGCCGGCACCGCCGCGGTGCCCGGCCCGGCGGTCTTCGGCGGCGCGAACTGGACCTGGGGCGCGGCCGGCTGGTTCGGCGCGCTGATACTGCTGCGCCGGCCGCCGGCCGAGCTCGTCGGCTTCGTGCTGGCCAACTCGGCGGTCACGCTGGCGGTGCTGGCGCACGACGGGGCACTGGACCGGGTCGGGGTGGCCCGGTTCGCGACGGTGCTCTACGGCACCGCCGCGCTGCAGCTGACCGTGCTGCTCGCCGCTCGCGCGCTGGACGCGACCGCGCGCCGGGCCGCCGCGGTGGCCGAGGCGGAGGCAGAGGTGCGGCGGCACCGGGAGATCGCCGACGAGCTGCACACCGGCCGCCGGGACCGCTACCGTAGCGTGCACCGGTCGGTGGCGCCGCTGCTGTCCGGCCTGGCCGGCGGCGAGCTCGACCCGGCCGACCGAGAGGTCCGGCACCGGTGCGCGGTGGAGGCGAGCCGGCTGCGCCGCCTGTTCGCGGAGACCGACGACGTCGCCGACCCGCTGCTGCACGAGCTGCGGGCCTGCAGCTACATCGCCGACCAGCGCGGCGTGCTGGTCGACCTGCAGGTGCTCGGCCGGCTGCCGGGGCTGGACCGGACGGTCCGGCGGGTGCTCACCGAGGCGCCGCTGCTCGCGCTGGCCGGGGCGGAGCGGTACGCGCGGGTGACCGTGGTGGGCCGGTCGGACGAGGTCGCGGTGAGCGTCCTGGTCGACGACTGCGGGCCGGGCGGGGCGGCCGGGCCGGTGCCGGTGCCGGATCCGGCGGTGACGGTGACGGTGCTGGGGGCGGCGGGCCGGCGGTGGGTGGAGGCGCGGTGGCGAAGGTGACGGTCGCGCTCGTGGACGACCACCCGGTCGTGCACGAGGGCATGCGGTCCTGGCTGGAGCAGGACCCGGAGCACCGGATCGAGCTGGTCGCGGCCGCGGACAGCGTGGCCGGCGTGCTGGCCGGGCCCGGGCGGGACGCGGACGTGCTGCTGCTCGACCTCAACCTGCACGGGCACATGGCGATCGAGGAGGTCAGCCGGCTGGCCGAGCAGGGCCGGCGGGTGGTCGTCTACTCCGAGCACGCCGACGACGGGACCGTGCTCGCGGTGCTGGAGCGGGGCGCGTTCAGCTTCCTGGCCAAGCGGGAGGCCCGGGAGCACTGCGTGGCGACCATCCTCGCGGCGGCCGAGGACCGGCCGTACGTGCCGCCGCTGGCCGCCGGCACGATGGCGGCGGACGAGCGGCCGGGCCGGCCGGTGCTGTCCGAGCAGGAGCGGACCGCGCTGCTGCTGTGGTTCCAGTCCATGTCGAAGGCGGCGGTGGCGGCCCGGATGGGCATCGCCGAGTCGACGGTCCGGCAGTACATCCAGCGGGCCCGGATCAAGTACGCGAACATCGGCCGGCCGGCGCCGACGAGGACCCAGCTGCTCGCCCAGGCGATCCAGGACGGGCTGATCCGCGCCGAGGAGGTGACGCAGTACTCGTCCCGGGCCTCCTCCTAGCGCGTACGCGTGATCGTCACCTCGACGGCGTCCGGTTCGGGCTGGTCCGCTCGCGGTGGGTAGTCCGGACCGGACCCGACGAGGCCACCGTCGCCGCCGCGATAGGGCGGGCGATCAGGGGGTATGCGAGCGATGCCGGCGGGTTCGGGAGAGGTCGTCGCGCCCGATCGGCACGGGGAGGAGCGCTACTATGAGACGGCTGTCCGCTGCCCCCACGCTGATCCTGTCGATGATGCTCGCCGGGCTGGGATGGTCCGGGACGGCGACCGCCGCCGCGCCGTCCGGGCAGGACCGGGCGTACCTGCAGGCGGCCCACCAGCTCAACCTCGCCGAGATCTCGGCCGGCCGGCTGGGCCTGGCCAGGGCCGGGTCGGGCGAGCTCCGCCGGCACGCCAAGCTCTTCCTCGACGACCACCAGCGGCTCGATGCGGAGGTTCGCGCGCTGGCCGAGCGACTGGCGGTGCCGCTGCCGACCGCGCCCACCCGGTCGCAGCAGGCGCAGCTGGTGCAGCTCTCCGCCCGCTCCGGCAGCAGCTTCGACGCCGCCTGGCTGGACCAGCAGGTCGCGCTGCTCCGGCACTGCCTGCAGGTGGGGCGTACGCAGCTGGCCCGCGGCTCGGACGCGCAGGCCAGGGCACTGGCCCGCCGAGCGGCGCCCGTCGTCCAGGCGCACCTGGCGATCCTGCGGGAGACCGCCGCGGACCGCCGCCCGGATGCCGTCGAGGGCGGCGCCGGCGGCGCTGCCAATGGCGAGCCGGCCCGCCGAGCTCCGCTCGGGCTCGCCCTGATCGGGGTGGCGGTGGTGCTGGCCGCCGGCGCGCTGCTGGTCCTCCAGCGCCGGAGACGGGCTTGATCGGCGGGCCACGGCGACGCGGGCGGCACCGCCGGCGGCCGTCGGCCGCGGCCCGGGTCCTGACCGCGCTCGCCCTGGTCCTGCTGGCCGCGGTGAGCGCGGTCGCCGGCGTCCGCCTCCTCGACGGCATCCGGGTCACCCGGTCGCCGGACTCCGGAGAGGTGCCCGCCGCCGCCGGCAGCCCGACCGGCGCCGGCAGCCCGACCGGCGCCGGCAGCCCGACCGGTACCGGCAGCCCGACCGGTACCGCGGCGACCACCCGCGCGGCCGGCCCGACCGGGAGCCGGTCCCCGGCGCCCGCCTCCAGGCGGATCACGCCGCCCGGCATCCCGGTCCGGCTCGCACTGCCGACGGAACGGGTCAGCGCGCCGGTCGTGCCGGCCGGCACCCGCCCCGACGGCGAGCTGCGGCTGCCCTCCTCGCCGCGGGTGGTCGGCTGGTGGGTGCGCAGCGCGCCCGCCGGGGACCGGCGGGACTCCATCCTGCTCGCCGGACATGTCGACTCGGCAGCCGAGGGGGTGGGGGCGCTGGCGGCTCTGCGGGACATCGACGTCGGCGGTCAGGTGCTGCTGACCGACGCCTTCGGTGCCGAGCACCGCTACCGGGTCGCCGCCCGCCGGCTCTACCCGAAGTACGAGCTGCCGCCCGACGTCTTCAAAGTCACCGGACGGGCCCGGCTCGTCATGATCACCTGCGGGGGGCCGTTCGACGAGGACGCCGGTCGCTACCGGGACAACGTGGTCGTCTACGCTCTGCCGGGCTGACGACCGATGCGTGTCGGCGGGGACGACCGCAACGAGTTGGGTGAAGTGGCCGCCCCGGGCCGCTCCGGCTGGGCATCATTGTCGTTGTGTCTGTCGCGCCTGATCTGGGGGTGCCTGTGCTTCCGCGGCACCCGCAACTAGAGCCGCTGCGCCGCCCGGATCCCGACCGCATCGGGCCGTACGTGCTGCTGAGCCGGCTCGGGGCCGGTGCGATGGGCCGGGTCTACCTCGGCCGGTCCGCGTCCGGACGGCTGGTGGCGGTCAAGACGATCCGGGTCGAGTACGCCGAGGAGGCCGACTTCCGGGCCCGCTTCGGGCAGGAGGTCGCCGCCGCCCGGCGGGTCAGCGGCGTCTTCACCGCCGCGGTGGTCGCTGCCGACCCGGACGCGCCGGTGCCATGGCTGGCCACCGCGTACGTCGCGGCGCCGTCGCTGGCGCGGCTGGTCGCGGCGTGCGGCCCGCTGCCGGTGCCGGCGGTGCGTTGGCTCGCGGCCGGCTGCGCGGAGGCGCTGGACTCCATCCACGCCGCCGGTCTGGTGCACCGGGACCTCAAGCCGTCGAACGTGCTGGTCTCCCAGGACGGGCCGCGGGTGATCGACTTCGGGGTGGCGCGCGCGGTCGAGCGGGTCCAGCTCACCACCACCCGGGGCTCGGTCGGCACCCCCGCCTACATGGCGCCGGAGCAGGCCCGGGACACCCGGCGGGCCAGCCCGGCCAGCGACGTCTTCTCGCTCGGCTCGACGCTGGCGTACGCGGCGACCGGCCACCCGCCGTACGAGGGCGAGACCGTGACGGACATCCTGGTCCGGCTCGCGACCCAGCCGCCGGACCTGACCGGCCTGCCGGGCGACCTCGTCGGCGTCGTGTCCGGATGCCTGGAGCCGGAGCCGGCCAACCGGCCGACCCCGGCGGTGCTGCTCGCCACCCTCGCCCCGGACGTGCCGGTGGACTCCGACGGGCCACCGTCGCTGCCCGGCCCGGCGCTGGCACTGATGGAGGACTACCGGCAGCGCCCGCGGGAACCGGCCCGGACCGACGACGAAGCGGACGGCACGCTCGGGTCCGCGCCGACCGGTTCCTCCGGCGCCCCGGTGTCCTGGTCGGTGCCGGCCGGCCGCCCGGACGCCGCTGCCCCGCCCACCGACCCGCCGCTCACCGACCCGCCGGCCGCGGACGCGCCGGCGGCTGCGGCGCCGCCGGGTGGAGAGCCGCCGGAGCCGCCCCCGTCGCCGGGCCGCG
>JBJMII010000087.1:0-12316 GCA_045806925.1 Mycobacteriales bacterium | reverse complement strand
GGTCCCGGGCCCGCCGGCCGCCGAGGGCTCGGTGCGGGGCACGACGAGCGGGCTGACCGCCGCGGACGAGCGGCTTACCGCGCCGGACGAGCCGGCGCCGGTGCGCGGCGACGGCGCCGCACCGGTGCCGGCGCGGCCGTCCGGTGCCGTGCCGGTACGGTCCCGCGAGGAGGGCTCCGGCCCGGCGCCGGCGCGGGGCCGGCCCGGTCCGGGCACCGACCCGGTCGGTGGCCCGCGTCCGGACCCGCCGGGCCGGGACCGGCGGTGACCTCGCCGGCGCGGGTCCGCGACATGTCGACCGCGCCGGACGAGATCGTCCTCGAGGTGGACGTCGGGGCTCCGGTCGAGCGCACCTGGGCGGCGGCGACCGACTGGGACCGGCAGGGCGAGTGGATGCTCGGCAGCCGGGTCGAGGCCACCGCGCGGGACGGCCGCGGGCTCGGCGGCGGCCTCCGTGCGGTCACCGGGTTCGGCCCGTTCCGGGTGGTCGACACCATGGAGATCACCGGCTGGACCCCGCCGTACGGCGCGTACGTCCGGCACACCGGACGGGTCGTCCGCGGCACCGGCGCCTTCGAGGTGCGGGAGCGTGCCGGCGGCTCGACCTTCGTCTGGTCCGAGAAGCTGGACCTGCCGCTCGGCCCGCTGGGCCGGCTCGGGTTCCGGCTGGTGCGGCCGGCCGTCGGCTGGGGCCTGTGCCGCTCGCTGCGGTCCTTCGCCGCCTGGGCGGAGCGTCACCCGGGCTGACCGGTTCTGTCGGTGCCGGCCGCTAGCCTCCGGTCCGTGGACGACATCGTGATCGGGGCGGACGGCCGGGGCCGGTGCGGCTGGGCCGGCGCGACCGCCGACTACCTGGCTTACCACGACGACGAGTGGGGGGTGCCGCAGCGGGACGAGGTGCGGCTGTTCGAGAAGCTGTGCCTGGAGGCGTTCCAGTCCGGCCTGTCCTGGCTGACCATCCTGCGCAAGCGCGAAGCGTTCCGGGCCGGCTTCGCCGGCTTCGTGCCGGAGCGGGTGGCCGCCTTCGGCCCGGCCGACGTGGAGCGGTTGCTCGCCGACCCCGGCATCGTTCGCAACCGGGCCAAGGTGGAGGCGGTGGTGGCCAACGCGCGGGCCACCCAGCAGCTGCCCGAGGGGCTGTCCGCGCTTCTGTGGTCCTTCGCCCCGGACCCGGCCGCGCGGCCGCGGCCGCGCTCGTTCGCCGAGGTGCCGGCGACCACCGCGGAGTCGACCGCGATGGCGCGGGAGTTGCGCCGGCGCGGCTTCCGGTTCATTGGCCCCACCACGGCTTACGCATTGATGCAGGCCTGCGGGCTGGTGGACGACCACCTGACGGCGTGCTGGCGGGCGACCGGCGCGCCGGTTCCGGCGCGGTGAGCGGCCGTGCGTTCAGCGCCCGGTGAAGGTGGGCCGCTGCTTCGCGACGAAGGCCGCGGTGGCCTGCTGGTGGTCGGTGGTGGTGCCCAGCGAGTTCTGCAGCTCGCCCTCGCGCTCCAGCGACGCGGCGAGCGGGTGGGTCGCGCTGAAGGCGAGCTGCTCCTTGATCGCCGCGTAGGCGGTGGTCGGACCGGCCGCCAGCCTGGCCGCGAGCTCGTGCGCGGCGGCCTGCACCCGGTCGTCCGGGACGACCGCGTTGACCAGCCCCATCTCCAGCGCGGCGGAGGCGCTGACCGGCTCGGCGAGCAGCGCCATCGCGGTCGCCCGGGCGTGCCCGATCAGCCGCGGCAGCGTCCAGGAGGCGCCGCTGTCCAGGGCGAGCCCGACGTTGGCGAAAGCGAGCAGAAACTTCGCGCTGTCCGCGGCGATCCGGAAGTCGGCGGCGAAGCTCAGCGACGCGCCCGCCCCGGCGGCGGTGCCGTTGACGGCGGCGACCACCGGCTTGGGCATGCTCGCCACCGCGAGCACGATCGGGTTGAAGTGCTTCTGCACGGTCACCAGCGGCGCCGGGTCGCCGGAGGCCAGCAGCTCGGCGTGCTCGCGGAGGTCCTGCCCGGCGCTGAAGCCGCGCCCCGCGCCGGTGATCACCACCGCCCGGTGGGCCGGGTCCGCGGCCACCTGCCGCACGGTGTCCAGCAGCGCCTCTTTCAGCTCGACGGTGAAGGAGTTGAGCGCGTCCGGCCGGTTCAGCGTGATCGTCGCGACGCCGTCGGCGGAGTCGAGCAGGACGGTGTCGGACACGGGACCTCCCGGGACGGCGGCGGCGCGGAGCGGGGCGGCGGCCCCTCCCGCCCCACCGTACGGGGTGGACGGGTGGCCCGGTTTCCTACCATGCCCGCGATCAGGGACAATGATCGGCGGCAGGTTTTCCGCCGACGGGCGGAGTATCACAGCGAGGACAGACGCGGCCCCACCGGGCCCGCTGGAGGAGGCACGCATGGCGGCCATGAAGCCGCGGACGGGTGACGGTCCGCTCGAGGTCACCAAGGAGGGTCGCGGCATCGTGATGCGCGTCCCGCTGGAGGGGGGCGGCCGTCTCGTCGTCGAGATGTCGGCCGAGGAGGCCAGCGCGCTCGGGGATGCCCTCAAGTCCGCCGCCGGCTGACCACCTTGCACGTTCGCCTGGCCCCGGCCGACCCGGCCGGGGCCTCGCCACGTCCACCTTCCGGGCGGGTGACGGGTGTGCTCGTCGCGTTCGGATCGGTGACGACGGTCAGGGATCTCGTGACGGCGGCTGAGCGGGGCGTCCGATGACCGGCTCCCCCCAGCCGGTGGACCCGCGCGATACCGCGCCGCAGCGGGTGCTCCCGCTGGTCGTCCGGGTCGAGCGGGCCGACCCGCCGACCCGGACGGATGCCCTGGAAGCCGCCGCGATCGCCGTCCTCACCCTCCTCACCGACCCCCGCTCCCACCCCGCCGCGGACCACCCCGCCGCGGACCATCCCGCCGCGGACCATCCCGCCGCGGACCATCCCGCCGCGGACCATCCCGGCGCGGACCTCGCGGCCGCGGACCCGGCCGCCTCGGCCATGGGCGTACCGGCGGACCACCCCGGCCCCGGCGGTGCATCCGCCGTCCCGCCTGCGGGCGCGGGAGAGTGGGCGGCGGCGGTGCGGGAGTGGGCGGACGCCCGCATCGGGAAGGTCGTCCGCCGCGCCCGGGGCGCCGAGTGGCGCCGCGCCGCGGCGCTGGATGGGATCACTGTCGCGCACCGCACCGCCGAGGTCCGCGTCTTCCCGCCGGTCCCGCTCGACGGCTGGCCGCGCGACCTCGCCCGCCTGCAGGTTTCCGGCACCGACCTCGCCGACCCGGCCGAGCCACCGCCGCCGCGCCCGGGCGTGCCCGTCCTCTGGCTCAACCCGCACCTCGAGCTGACCGCCGGCAAGGCGATGGCCCAGGTCGGCCACGCCGCCCAGCTCGGCTGGGAGGCCCTCGACCAGGCGGACCGGGAGCGCTGGCAGGACGGCGGTTTCGACCTCGCCGTCCGGACGGCGAGCCGCGCGCGCTGGCCCCACCTCCTCCGAGCGGGCCTCCCGCTGGTCCGCGAGGCCGGCTTCACCGAGATCGCCGCCGGCACCTGCACCGCCGTCGCCGACCACCCCGCCCTGCGCCCCCAACGATCACGTTCACCAGGTGGGTGACCACCGAATGGGACAAACCGGCCGCCGCGGTGGTCGCCGGCTTGGTGAACGTGATCGGTGACCGGGCGGGGTGGTCGCCGGCTTGGTGAACGTGATCGGTGACCGGCCCGCTGGATCAGCGGAGGGAGCCGTACACCTCCAGCGTCCGCCGCGCCACCGCGTCCCAGCCGAACTCGCGCACCGCCCGGGCCCGCCCCTCGCGCCCCATCTCGGCGGCCCGGTCCGGGTCGGTCACCAGCGCGTTCACCGCCTCGGCCAGCCCGGCCTCGAAGCCCTCCGGGTAGGTCGCGGTGTACGGCACCAGCAGACCGGTCACCCGGTCCGCCACCACCTCCGGGATCCCGCCCACCTCGCTGGCGACCACGGCCGTCTCGCAGGCCATCGCCTCCAGGTTGACGATCCCCAGCGGTTCGTACACCGACGGGCAGACGAAGACGGTCGCGTGGGTGAGCAGCTGGACCACGTCCGGCCGCGGCAGCATCTGGGAGATCCACACCACTCCGGTCCGGGTCGCCCGCAGCTGCTCGACCGCCGCCGCCGTGGCCGCGCCGATCTCCGGCGTGTCCGGCGCCCCCGCGCACAGCACCAGCTGCGCCTCCGGCACGAAGGACCGGGCCGCGGCCAGCAGGTGCGCGACCCCCTTCTGCCGGGTGATCCGCCCGACGAAGACGACGTACGGCCGGGTCAGGTCGACCCCGTACCGCTCCAGCACGTCGGTGCCGCGGTCCGGCTGGTAGAGCCCGGTGTCGATGCCGTTGTGCACCACGTGCACCCGGTCCGGGTCCATGAACGGGTAGACCGCGAGCACATCGGTCTTCATGCCGCGGCTGACCGCGATCACCGCGTCGGCGTTGCGGTACGCGGTGCGCTCCGCCCAGGAGGAGACCCGGTAGCCGCCGCCGAGCTGCTCGACCTTCCACGGCCGCTGCGGCTCCAGCGAGTGCGCGGTCAGCACGTGCGGGACGCCGTGCAGCAGGCCGCCGAGCACCCCGGCCACGTTGGCGTACCAGGTGTGCGAGTGCAGCACGTCGCAGCCGGCCACCGCCTCGGCGATCTCGAGGTCGACGCCGATGGTCTGCAGCGCCGGGTTCGCCCCGGCCAGGCTGGCCGGGGAGGCGTGCGCGACGGCTCCCTCCCGGGGCGCGCCGAAGCAGTGCACCTCGACGTCGACGAGCCGGCGCAGCTCCCGCACCAGGAAGTCGACGTGCACACCGGCCCCGCCGTAGACGTCCGGGGGGTACTCGCGCGTCAGCACTCCCACTCTCACAACGCACAGGTTAGGGTCAGATCATGCGGGCGAACCCCCGCGTCCTCGGGATTGTTCTCGCGGGCGGCGAAGGCAAGCGGCTGTGGCCGTTGACCGCCGATCGCGCGAAGCCGGCCGTCCCGTTCGGCGGCAACTACCGGCTCGTCGACTTCGTGCTGTCCAACCTGGTCAACGCCGGCTACCTGCGGATCTGCGTGCTCACCCAGTACAAGTCGCACTCGCTCGACCGGCACATCACCACGACCTGGCGGATGTCCACGCTGCTGGGCAACTACGTGACCCCGGTGCCGGCGCAGCAGCGGCTGGGGCCGCGCTGGTTCACCGGCAGCGCGGACGCCATCTTCCAGAGCCTCAACCTGGTGTACGACGACCAACCGGACCACATCGTCGTCTTCGGTGCCGACCACGTGTACCGGATGGATCCCCGGCAGATGGTCGAGCAGCACGTCGAGACGAAGGCCGCGGTCACCGTGGCCGGGATCCGGGTGCCCCGGGCGGAGGCGTCCGCGTTCGGCATCATCGACTCGGACGAGAGCGGGAGGATCCGGCGGTTCCTGGAGAAGCCGGCCGACCCGCCGGGGCTGCCGGACAGCCCGGACGAGTCGTACGCGTCGATGGGCAACTACGTCTTCACCACCGAGGCGCTGGTGGAGGCGCTGCGCACGGACGCCGGCGACGAGGGCTCGGTGCACGACATGGGCGGCAGCATCATCCCGATGCTGACCGAGGGCGGCACCGCGCGGGTGTACGACTTCGCGGACAACGACGTGCCCGGCTCGACCGACCGGGACCGGGGCTACTGGCGCGACGTCGGGACGCTGGACGCCTACTACGACTCCCACCTGGACCTGGTCGCCGTGCACCCGGTCTTCAACCTCTACAACCGGCAGTGGCCGATCTTCACCTCGCCGCCGCAGCTGCCGCCGGCGAAGTTCGTCGAGGGCGGGATCGCGCAGGAGTCGATCGTGTCGGCCGGCTCGATCGTGGCGGGTGCGACGATCCGGAGCTCGGTCGTCTCGCCGGGCGTGACCGCGCTGCAGGGGGCGTACGTCGAGGGAAGCGTGCTGATGCCGGGCGTCCGGATCGAGCCGGGCGCGGTGGTCCGCCGGGCCATCCTGGACAAGAACGTGGTCGTTCCGGCCGGCGCGCACGTCGGCGTGGAGCCGGAGCTGGACAAGCAGCGCTACCACGTCAGCGAGGGCGGGGTCACCGTCCTCGGCAAGGGCGAGCTCGCGCTGCCGTAGCCGCGGGTCCGGGCCGTCACGATGTGGTCACCAGCATGTCGTCCGTCGTAGGCGTGGCCTAGGGTCTGCGCATCCGCTTCCTGAGGAGGCCCGAAGGTGAAGGTCCGTCGCGTATACGTCGCCGCCGCGCTGGCCGGCGCGCTGGCTGCCGCCGGCTGTGCGAACAACGAGGAGAGCGGGACGGCCGCCGGCGGCGGGCAGTCGTCCGGAGCGGCCACGTTCAACCTCGACTCGGTGAAGAAGGACGACGCGCTCGCCGGTCAGGTTCCCGACGCGGTCAAGGCGGACGGCAAGATGACGATCGGCACCAACCTGCCCTACGCGCCCAACGAGTTCAAGGACGCCAGCGGCAAGATCGTGGGATTCGACATCGACCTGGCCAGCGCGGTGGCGAAGAAGCTGGGACTGACGCCCGAGTTCAAGGAATCGTCGTTCGACAACCTGCTGTCGCCGGCGACCGGCACCAAGTACGAGTTCAGCATCTCGTCCTTCACCGACAAGAAGGAGCGGGAGCAGAAGTTCGACTTCGTCACCTACTTCAGCGCGGGTACGGCGTGGGCCTCGAAGGACAAGTCGTTCAACCCGGACGACCCGTGCGGCCACAAGGTGGCCGTCCAGTCCACCACCGCGCAGGACACCGACGACCTGCCGGCCCGGCAGAAGAAGTGCGGGGGCACTGCCATCCAGATCCAGCGGTACGACAGCCAGGACGAGGCGACCAGCGCCGTGGTGACCGGCAAGGCGGAAGCGATGCTGGCCGACTCGCCGATCGTCGACTACGCGATCAAGCAGACCGGCGGTCAGCTGTCCCGGGTCGGCCAGACGTACGACAGCGCTCCGTACGGAATCCTGCTGCCGAAGAACGGCGGCACGCTGAAGGACGCCGTGCTCGGCGCGGTCAAGGCCCTGATGGCCGACGGGACGTACAAGGCGATCCTGGACAAATGGGGTCTCGCCGCTGGTGCGATCACCAACCCGGTCATCAACGGCGCAGTGGCCTGACCGGAGCGGGCGGATGACCAGATCGGTGGAGCGGGCCGAGCCGGCGGCCGCCGGCGCGGCTCCGGAGGAGATCAAGGCGATCCCCGTCCGGCACCCCGGGCGGTGGGTGGCGATCGCCGTGCTGGCCGTCCTGGTCGCGATGCTGGTCCACAGCATCGTGACCAACGACGCCTTCGACTGGTCGACCGTCGGGAAGTACCTGTTCGACCGGCGGGTGTTCCGCGGCGTGCTGGTGACCCTGCAGCTCACGGTCCTGGCCATGGCTCTGGGTGTGGCGATGGGCGTCGCCCTCGCGGTCATGCGGCTGTCGCCGAACCCGGTGCTGTCCTCGGTCGCCTGGGTCTACCTCTGGGTCTTCCGCGGCACGCCGGTCTACACCCAGCTCGTCTTCTGGGGCCTGATCGGCGTGCTCTACCAGCAGATCGGCTTCGGGGTTCCGTTCGGACCGGAGTTCGCGACGTTCGGTACGGCGGACCTCATCGGGCCGTTCGTCGCGGCGATGTTGGGCCTGGCGTTCAACGAGGCGGCCTACATGGCCGAGATCGTGCGCGCCGGGATCCTCTCGGTCGACGAGGGACAGTCGGAGGCGGCGGCGGCGCTGGGCATGCCGCGCCCGCTGGTGATGCGCCGTATCGTGCTGCCGCAGGCGATGCGGGTGATCATCCCGCCGACCGGCAACGAGCTGATCTCCATGCTCAAGACCACGTCGTTGGTGATCGCTGTGCCGCTGACCACCGACCTCTACTCGACCAGCCGCGACATCGCCGGCCGGCTCTTCCGGCCGATCCCGCTGCTGATCGTCGCGGCCATCTGGTACCTGGCGGTCACCTCGGTGCTGATGGTGGGGCAGTACTACCTGGAGCGGTACTTCGCCCGCGGCAGCCAGCGGGCGCTGCCGCTGACTCCGATCCAGAAGATGCGGCTGCGCCTCGCGGGCGGGCCGCGCCGCGCGGACCAGGCCGGGATCGGCGGCGCGGTCACGGGGCCCGGCGGCGTCGGCGACGGCCGGCTGAGCGGCGGGACGGGGGAGGGCAGGTGACCGCGGCTCCGGCATCGGGCGGCGCGCCGCCGATGGTGCTCGCCGAGGGCGTGCACAAGCGCTTCGGCCGGCTGGAGGTGCTGCGCGGCATCGACCTGCGGGTCGACCGGGGTGAGGTCATGTGCGTGATCGGCCCGTCCGGGTCGGGCAAGTCGACGTTCCTGCGCTGCATCAACCACCTCGAGCAGATCAACGCCGGCCGGCTCTGGGTGGACGGCACGCTGGTCGGTTACCGGCAGCGCGGCGACAAGCTGCACGAGCTGCGCGAGAAGGAGGTCGCGAGCCAGCGGATCGACGTCGGCATGGTCTTCCAGCATTTCAACCTCTTTCCGCACATGACGGCGCTGGGCAACCTCCTCGAGGCGCCGCTGCGGGTGAAGCGGGAACCGAGGAGAGAGGTGCACGAGCGGGCCCGGACGCTGCTGGAGCGGGTCGGGCTGGCGGCGAAGGCGGGCGCGTACCCGAGCCAGCTGTCCGGCGGGCAGCAGCAGCGGGTGGCCATCGCCCGGGCGCTGGCGATGCGGCCGAAGCTGATGCTCTTCGACGAGCCGACCTCGGCGCTGGACCCCGAGCTGGTCGGGGAGGTGCTCGACGTGATGAGGGACCTGGCCAGGGACGGGATGACGATGGTCGTCGTGACGCACGAGATGGGCTTCGCCCGCGAGGTCGGCGACCAGCTGGTGTTCATGGACGGTGGCGTGGTGGTGGAGGCCGGCCGCCCCCGGGACGTGCTGAGCTCACCTCGCCACGAGCGCACCGCGTCCTTCCTCTCCAAGGTGCTGTGACTGTCCAGGGTGGCTGTGACCTCCGAGGTGCTGCGGGCGCGGCCGGGCCGGGCTGAAGCGGCCCGGCCGGGGAAGCCTGCCGGCTATGAGCACCCCCACTGACGCCGGCTCCGGCGGAGCCGGCGAGCGTGACCGAGCCGACCGGCCGTCCGGCGGGCAGCCGCCGGACGCCGCGGCACCGGCCGGCACCGGGCAGCGGCCGGCCACGCCGTGGCCGCAGTCGGCGGCGCCCGGCCCGTATCCGGCCGCGCCGGGGCCGTACCCGGGGGCGTCCGGGCCGCACCCGGCCGCGCCGGCGTACCCGGCCGCAGCGGGATACCCGCCCACCGGGGGCTGGCCGGCGCCGGCCCCGTACCCGCCGGTCTCTGTACCCCCGCGGCGGGAGGGCTTCTTCTGGAAGCCGGTGCTGCGCGCCGCGGGCAAGACCGCCGCGGTGCTGACCGTGCTGGTCCTCTTCGGCGCCCTGCTGGTGGGCTTCGCCGGCCTGCTCGCCCGGGCTGGCGGCGACGGGCCGCCGCCGCTGCGGACCCGGTACGCGGCCGGCGACGCGGGCGCCCGCGACCGCCTCCTGCTGGTCCGGGTCGGCGGGACGATCCTCGGCGACCAGGCCGGGGGGCTGCTCGGGCCGGCCGGCACCGCCGGCTACCAGGTCAAGGAGGAGCTGCGCCGGGCCGCGCGGATCCCCTCGGTCAGGGGCGTCGTGCTGGAGATGGACACCCCGGGCGGGACGATCTACGGCTCGAGGGCGATCGCGGACGGCGTGGCGGACTACCAGAAGGCCACCGGCCACCGGGTCGTCGCCTACGTCGCCTCGCTCGCCGCGTCCGGCGGCATGTGGGCGATGGCCGGCGCGGACCGGATCGTCGCCGACCACGGCACCGGGATCGGCAGCATCGGGGTCATCTACGGACCGATCACGTACTACGACCGGCCGACGGCGATCGACCACGGACTGCTCGTCGGCGGGGTGCAGACCCGCAACGGGATCACCGTGGAGTACGTGACGGCCGGGCGCGGCAAGGACGCCGGCAACCCGTTCCGCCGGCTCACCCCGGAGGAGCGCGGGGTGATCCAGCGCGGCGTGACCCGCTCGTACGACGACTTCGTCGGCTGGGTGAGCCAGGCGCGGGGGATCCCGCGGCAGCAGATCGTGGAGCGGATCGGGGCGCACGTGTACGACGAGCAGACCGCCCGCGAGCTGGGCCTCGTCGACGAGGTCGGCAACCGCGACCAGGCGTACGCGCGGGCGGCCGAGCTGAACGGGCTGGACCGCTACCGGGTGGACCAGGTGCTGGGCGACCGCGGCGGGGTCTTCGCCGGGCTCGTGCGGCAGCAGCCGACCCCGTCCGGGTCGCCGCTGTGCGCCGGCCAGCCCGCGCTGCTCGCCTACAGCGGCGACCTCGCCGCGCTCTGCCCCGGGGCCGGGCCTTAGAGCGTGCCCCTGGACCCGCCTCAGCCTCGCTTGACGGCGGCGAGCAGGCCGTCGCCGGCGTGGAGCAGGACCGGGACCAGCCGCTCGTCGTCCCGCACCGCCCGGCCCAGGTCGCGCATCGCCACCGTCTCCGGGTCGCGCTGCGCCGGGTCGGCGACCCGGTCGTGCCACAGCATGTTGTCGAAGGCCACCACGCCACCCGGCCGCAGCAGCCGCAGCGCCTCGGTCAGGTAGTCCGCGTACTCGTTCTTGGCGGCGTCGACGAAGACCAGGTCGTACCCGCCGTCGGCGAGCCGCGGCAGCACCTCCAGAGCGGTGCCGTTGATCAGCCGCGCCCGCCCGGACGGGATACCGGCCTCGGCGAACGCCTGCCGCGCCGCCCGCTGGTGCTCGGAGTCCCGGTCCACCGTGGTCAGCACGCCGTCCGGCCGCATGCCGCGCAGCAGCCACAGGCCGGACACGCCGGCGCCGGTGCCCACCTCGACCACGGCGCGGGCCGCGGTCGCGGCGGCCAGGAAGCGCAGCGCCGCGCCCGCGCCGGGTCCGATCGGGATGCAGCCGAGCTCATGCCCGCGCCGCCGGGCGGCCTGCAGCACGGCGTCCTCGGCGAGGTAGGTCTCCGCGTACTCCCTGCTGGCGAGCACCGCCGCGAGCTCCGGCACGCCGCGAGCCTAGGGCATCCGCCCGGCCGTCCGGCGGCGCGGTCGACGCCCGGAGCGCCGGCGCCGGACGCCGCCCGTTTCCACCGGCGGCCGGGCGGCACGCCCTGGCCGGACCCGCGGCGGGAACGGCGGCGGCAGGCCGCGCGTTGACCCGTCGACGGCCGCGGAACCTGTGGGCTCACTGAGACCTGACGCGGTGCATGCTGGAGTCGAGGGGAGTGTCAGGCACCATGACGGTGTCGCTCAGGATGTCGCCCGCAACCGAAGCCGGAGGTGCCGTGATGGACGCCTCGGCTGCGACGTGGGTGCCGCCCACCTGGGACGAGGTGGTTCGCGAGCACTCCGCCCGGGTCTACCGCCTGGCCTACCGCCTGTCCGGCAACCCGCAGGACGCCGAGGACCTGACCCAGGAGACGTTCGTCCGGGTCTTCCGCTCGCTCGCCGACTACACGCCCGGCACCTTCGAGGGCTGGCTGCACCGGATCACCACCAACCTCTTCCTCGACCTGGTCCGCCGCCGGCAGCGGATCCGCTTCGACGCGCTGCCGGAGGACACCGAGCGGCTGCCGGGGCGGGAGCGCAGCCCCGAGCAGGTGTACGCGGACGGCGCGTTCGACCCGGACGTGCAGGCTGCGCTGGACTCGCTGCCGCCGGACTTCCGGGCGGCGGTCGTGCTGTGCGACATCGAGGGCCTGTCGTACGAGGAGATCGCGGCGACCCTCGGGATCAAGCTGGGCACCGTCCGGTCGCGGATCCACCGCGGCCGGGTGCTGCTGCGTGAGGCGCTCGCGCACCGTGCTCCCGGCGCCGCCTTCCGGCGGGCGGCCGCGGGCGAGCACGCCCCGACGCCGGCGTCGGAGGGAGGTACGTCGTGACACTGCCCGACGTGCACCTGGCCGAGGATGCGCTCGCCGCGTACGTGGACGGGGTGCTGTCCCCGGCCGCCGACGAGCGGGCCGAGCGGCACCTGCGTCGCTGCGCGGAGTGCCGGGCCGAGGTCGACGCGCAGCGCGAGGCGAAGGCGCTGATCGGCGCCGCGCCGGACCCCGAGCTGCCGGCCGGCCTGCTGGCCAGGCTGCTGGACGTGCCGATGACCGCCGACCTCGGCGGCGGCGACCGCGTGCTGGCGGTGGCCGGGGACGAGCTCGGCTGGGCCACCTCGGCTGGCCCGGAGGACCCGCGGCTCGTGGAGCGCTCCCGCACCGCGGTGCCGGTGGGCCCGGGGGTCGCGCCTTCCGGGCGCCGCTCGGGTGCTGCGGCGCGGCCGGCCGGCGCGTCCGGCCCGGGCCGGCCGCCGCGGCCGCCGG
>JBJMII010000086.1:0-15001 GCA_045806925.1 Mycobacteriales bacterium | reverse complement strand
GCAGCGCTCGGCCAGCGCGTCGGCGCGCTCGTTGAGCACCTCGTAGAGGATCATGACGCCCTGGTTGGGCAGGCCCACCTCGTACGCGTCGGGGTACATCAGCGCCCACCGCACCGGGACGGCGTCCCAGTCCTTGACCGTGCTGTTCAGCTCGCCGCCGACGTACTGGATCGGCTTCTGCACCCTGGGCAGCAGCGGCTCCAGCCGGGGGAAGACGGACTCGACAGGCATGGGCCTCGAGCCTACCCGGAACGGCGGGCACCGACGTTGAGCAGCAGCCCGACGGCCATCCAGTTGGCGAACATCGACGACCCGCCGTACGACACGAACGGCAGCGGCAGCCCGGTGATCGGCATGATCCCGAGCGTCATCCCGATGTTGACGAAGACCTGGAATGCGAACCAGCACGCCACCCCGCCGGCGACCATCCGGCCGAAGAGGTCCGGCGACCGGCCGGCCAGCCGCAGCGCCCGCCACAGCAGCAGGCCGAAGAGCAGCACGATCCCGCCGGCACCGAGCAGGCCCAGCTCCTCGCCGGCCACCGTGAAGACGAAGTCGGTCTGCTGCTCGGGCACGAACTTCCCGGTCGTCTGGCTGCCGTGGAACAGCCCGGTGCCGGTCAGCCCGCCGTTGCCGATCGCGATCCGCGCCTGGGTGATGTTGTACGCCGCGCCGAGCGTGTCCGCGTCCTGGTTGGTGAACGCCCGGAACCGCTCCAGCTGGTAGTCCTCGAGCACGCCGAAGCGCACGGCGCCGACGACGACGACCACCCCGAGCAGGATCAGCCCGAGCAGCCACCGGGCCGGCGCGCCGGCCAGCGCGAGCACGCCGAGCACGGTGAAGACGAAGACCATCGCGGTGCCGAGGTCCGGCTGCAGCATGACCAGGCCGAGTGGGACGGCGGCGAGCGCGAGCACGAGCGGCACGTCCGACCCCCGGGACGCGCGCTCCTGGGTGCGCCGCTCGGCCAGCAGCACCGCCATCCCGGCGACCAGCGCGACCTTCGCGAACTCGCTCGGCTGCACCTGGAAGCCGCCGCCGAGCACGATCCAGGAGTGCGCGCCGTTGATCGTCATGCCGACCAGCAGCACCGCGAGCAGGCCGGCGCAGGACGCCAGGTAGATCAGCGGTGCGTACGCCCGCAGCGCCCGGTAGTCGACCACCGCGAAGAGCAGGCCGAGCACCAGCCCGATGGCGAGGTTGAACAGGTGGCGCTTGAGGTAGGCGTCCGGGTCGCCGCCGGCCTCCAGCAGTCGCGGCCGGGTGGCCGACCAGACCAGCAGCGCGCCGACCAGGGAGAGCAGCAGCGCGCAGCCGGCGATCATCCAGTCGACCCGCCACCAGACGCCGTCCCGCTCCCGGCGCCCGACCAGACCGCGGTCCAGCGGCGCCCGGCCCAGCGGCGGCAGCCCCGGCGAGCCGCCGGGCCGCACCCGGATGGTGTTCACCGGGACCGCCGCCGGCGCCGCGGGGAGCGGGTGGTGGCCGGTGCGGCGGGAGAGGTGGCCGCCGGGCCTGGGGATGCCGCGCCCGGGGATGCCGCGCCCGGGGATGCCGCGGCGGGCGGCCGGTGGTCGGAGCGGGCCGCCGCGTCCCCGGTCACCTTCGGTACCGCGGCCGGGGCCGACCCGGCCGGGAACGCGGCCGGCGTCCCGTTCAGCCCGTAGATCCCCTCGTAGATCGCCCGCGCCACCGGCGCCGCGGCCTGCGCGCCGAGCCCGGCCTGCTCGATCATCGCCACCACCACGTACCGGGCCTTGCGGTCCGCCGGTGCCCAGGACGCGAACCAGGACGTGTCCTGCTTGCCGAAGACCTCCGCGGTCCCGGTCTTGCCGCCGACCAGCACCTTGTCCAGCGGGAAGCCGGCGAACGCCAACGACCCGGAGGCTCCGTTCGCGGGCGTGAAGGCGAGCGAGGACTTGATGTAGTCCAGCACCTGGGCGCGCACCGGCACCCTGGTGCGCGCCTTCGGCTTGATCTGGCGGACCAGCCGGCCGTCCGGCCCGAGCACCGCGCGCCCGATCCGCGGCTCCCAGACAGTGCCGCCGTTGACCAGCGCCGAGTACGCCACCGCCAGCTGCAGCGGGCTGACCGTGGTCTCGCCCTGCCCGATCGACAGGTCGGCCGCGTCGCCGAGCCGGAACCGCCAGCCGTCCACGCAGTTCTCCCGGGCCAGCCGGGTCAGGAAGCTGCGCCGGGCCGCGTTCGTCACCTCGGGGTAGCCGCGCTCGGCGTCCGCGCAGTACTGCGCCTTGTCCGCGTCCCAGCGCGCCTGCTTGAACGCCCGGTCCACGATCCGGCCCGAGGTCTGCTCGCCGGCCGGCAGGTCGATGCCCGGCTCGCGCCCGAAGCCGTAGGCCCGGGCCATCCGCTGCAGCGCCTCCACCGGTCGCTGCCCGCTGTCCAGCCGGGACTCGTCGGCGTACCAGTCGGTCTGCGCGAAACCGTAGAAGATCGTGTCGCAGGACTTGGCCAGCGCGATCCGCAGGTCGATCCGGCCGGCCATGCCGCGGCCCTCGAAGTTGTGCTTCTCCCGGTTGCCGACCTGCAGCGAGCCCGGGCAGGTGTACGTCCCGGACAGCGACGCCCGCCCGCTCATCACCTCGGCCGAGGTGGACGACAGCTTGAAGGTCGACCCGGGCGCGAACTGCCCGGCCACCGCCCGGGACACCAGCGGCACCCCGGCCTTCTCGTCGGTCAGCCGGGACAGCTCGGTGCGGGAGATGCCGCCGACGAAGACCGTCGGGTCGTACGTCGGCGTGCTCGACAGGGCGATGACCCGGCCGGTCTGCGGGTCCATCACCACGGCCGCCCCGCTCGGCGCCGCGTACCGCCTGCCCTCCTTGTCGACCTGCGTCCGCCGCTTCGCGACCTCCGCCGACAGCGCCCGGTCGGCGATCCGCTGCACGTCCCGGTCCAGGCTGGTGACCAGCGTGTCGCCGCGCTCCGGCCGGGTCTCGCGCTGCACCCCGAGGACGGTGCCGCGGTTGTCGACGGTGACGTAGCGGACGCCGTCGCCGCCACGCAGGTCCCCGTCGTAGGTCTTCTCCAGCCCGGCGCGGCCGATCTGCGCGTTGAGATGCAGGTCGGTGCGCCCGGCCTGCTCCGCGGCGTCCAGCTCGCTCTGGTTGACCGGGCCGACGTAGCCGAGCGAGTGCGCGGCCAGGCTGCCGTACGGGTACTGCCGGAGCGTCTGCGCGTCCGCCGACACCCCGGGGTAGTCCTCCCGCCGCTCGGCGATCTTGAGCACGACCTCCGGGGTGGTGTCGGTCAGCACCGGGACCGGCTGGTACGGCGAGCCGTTCCAGCACGGCTTCGGCACGTCCTTGCCGCACGGGGTGATCCGGCGGCCCAGCTCCGCCGTCGACACCTTGATCAGCGCGGCCAGCCGCTGCAGCACCGCGGCCCCGCCGTCCGGCTCGGCGAGCAGCTCGCTGCGGTTGACCGAGACCACCAGCGAGGTGCGGTTGGTGACCAGCGGGCGGCCGCGGTCGTCGACCACCGCGCCGCGCGGGGCCGGCAGGATCACCTCCCGGACATGCTGCCGGCTGGCCGTCTGGACCAGCTTGTCCTGGTCGAGGACCTGCAGGTAGTACAGCCGGGCGCCGAGGGTCAGCAGCAGCGAGAGCACCAGCACGCGCAGGACGGCGAGGCGCACCGGGTACGAGTCGGGCATCAACGCCTCGCCGGGACGAACCGCCGGGCGGCGACGGCGACGAGCGGGAACACGAAGGGCGTCAGCATCACGTCGTAGACGGCCGTGCCCGGCAGGTCGGCGATCCCGCCCGCCGCTTGACGGCCGAGCAGGCCGAGCACGGCGAGGTACGTCAGTCCGACCGCCAGGGTGGCGACGGCGACGACCACCATCGGTAGCAGCACGCTCCGCTCGACGTCCGCCTCGAGCAGCCCGGCGACGAAGCCGACCAGCGCGAAGCAGAGCGCGAGCAGGCCGACCGGGTGCGCGGACAGCAGGTCGGTGAGCAGGCCGGCGGCGAAGCCGGTGGCCAGCCCGGCGGACGCGCCGCCGATGAGACCGACGGCGACCACCAGGACGAGCACCAGGCTCGGCGCACCGCCGGGCAGCGGCAGCCGGGCCAGCACCGAGGACTGCAGCACCACCGCGACCGCGAGCGCGAGCGCCACCGCGATCCCGGGCGCCGCCCCCGTCCTCACCGCGCATCCCCAGTCGCGCCGACCGCGCCGCACCCGGGTCGGCGGGCAGCGGGCCGGCGGGTCGGGCCGGGCGCCGGGTGGGTCCTGCTCACGGCGTGCCGCTCGGGGCCGGGGCGCCGGCACCGGTCCCGGCCGGGCTCGCCGCTGGCCGGTCCGGCAGCAGCCGGTCACGCGGGTCGGTACGCGGCACGTCCAGCAGGATCCCGACCAGGTCCAGCGAGCTGAAGCCCACGTACGGCCGGACCGTCGCCTCCCGCGCCGGCGCGCCCGGGTCACCGGACACCGCCGTCACCTCGCCCACCGGGATGCCGGTGGCGTACGTCGACCCCCCGTACGGCCCGGTCAGCAGCCGGTCGCCGACCTTGACCCGGGTCTGCGGGTCAAGCGGGGTGAAGGTCAGCGGGCCGAGCCCGTTGCCGGAGGCCAGCCCGAGCTGCCGGCCGCCGGCCAGCCGCACCCCCACCGACGAGCCCGGGTCGACCACCAGCACCACCACCGCCGACGAGTCGTCGACCTCCTTGACGCGGCCGACCAGCCCGTCCGCGTTCACCACCGTCTGGTCCGGCCGCACCCCGTCCCGGCGGCCGGCGTCGACCGTCACCGCCCACTCGAAGCCCAGCGCCGGGCCCAGCCCGGTGACAGTCGCCGGCATGACCGTGAACTGGCCCTGCCCCGCGAGCAGCCGCAGCCGGCGCAGCTCCTCGGCCCGCGCCCCGGTCAGCTCGCCCTCCCGCAACTGCCGGCGGAGGTCCGCGTTCTGCTTCTCCAGCTCCTCGATCCGGGGGCGGGAGCCACCGAGGTCGCCCAGCCCGCCGAAGAACCGCCCGACCGGTGCGACGAGCGTGGTCAGCCCGGCCTGCGCCGGCTCGAAGACCGACCGGGCCGCGGAGCGCAGCCCCGGGAACGAGTCGCCGCGCGCATCCAGCGTCACCAGGATCACCGAGAGCACGGCCAGCAGCACGAGGGCGCGGCGCTGGCCGCGCGTCGGTGCGGTCACGACGCTCCCCTCCTCGGCATCGGCGCGGGCCTCCCCGGCATGGACAAGCACCCCCCGTCTGGTGACGCCGGTCTCCGCACCGGAGGTCGACACCGGCCTCCGACCGCGCCACCGATGTCCACTTCGGACCGACGGCGGCGCGGGCCGGTCAGGTCCGCTTCCGCTCGGAGACCAGCACCTGCTGCAGCGCCTCGAAGTCCTCGACGCACCGCCCGGAGCCGATCGCGACCGAGTGCAGCGGGTTGTCCGCGATCAGGATCGGCATGCCGGTCTCGTGCCGGAGCCGCTCGTCCAGACCACGCAGGTTGGCGCCGCCGCCGGCGAGCACGATGCCCCGGTCCATGATGTCGCCGGACAGCTCCGGCGGGCACTTGTCCAGCGTGTTCTTGACCGCGTCGACGATCGCGTTGACCGGCTCCTCGATCGCCCGGCGGATCTCCTCGCCGGACACCACGATCGTCTTCGGCAGCCCGGTGACGAGGTCCCGGCCGCGGATCTCGGCCTGGTCCTCCTCCGGCATCGGGAACGCCGACCCGATGGCGATCTTGATCTCCTCGGCGGTCCGCTCGCCGAGCATCAACGAGTACTCCTTCTTGATGTAGGAGATGATCGCCTGGTCGATCTCGTCGCCGGCGATCCGGATGCTGGTGTTGGTCACGATCCCGCCGAGCGAGATGACCGCCACCTCGGTGGTGCCGCCGCCGATGTCGACGACCATGTTGCCGGTCGGCTCGCTGACCGGCAGGCCGGACCCGATCGCCGCGGCCATCGGCTCCTCGATGATGAAGACCTTGCTGGCGCCGGCCGCGTACGTCGACTCCCTGACCGCGCGCTGCTCGACGCCGGTGATCCCGGACGGCACGCAGACGACGACCCGCGGGCCGCGCACCAGGTAGCGCCGGCGGTGCACCTTGCGGATGAAGTAGCGCAGCATCCGCTCGGTGGTGTCGAAGTCGGCGATGACGCCGTCCTTGAGCGGCCGCACCGCGACGATGTTCGCCGGCGTGCGCCCGATCATCCGCTTGGCCTCGACGCCGACGGCGAGGATCTCGCCGGAGTTGGTGTTCGTGGCCACCACGGACGGCTCGTTGAGCACGATGCCGCGGCCGCGGACGTAGACCAGCGTGTTGGCGGTGCCGAGGTCGATCGCCATGTCTCGGCCGAGGAAGGACAGCGTGGTGCCAGACATGCGGTGGATCTCCTCGGGGCGCGAGGGGGGTCGGCCGGGCGTCCCGATGCTACTCGCGGGACCCCGTCGACTACTTCAGCAGCAGCCTCTCCAGCCGGCGTGCCGTGACGGTGAGACCCAGCACTGCCAGGGCCACGAAGTAGAGCGCGTGGCCGACCAGGTCGATCCCCACGCCCACCCCGGTGGTCAGCGGCCGGACCAGCTCGATCCCGTGGAAGAGCGGGGTGAGCTGGACCGCCAGCTGCAGCGGCCGCGGGTACACCGACAGCGGGAAGAAGGTGGTGGAGAACAGGAACATCGGCAGGATCGCCAGCTGCACGAACTCGAAGTCCTGCCAGCTGCGCATGAACGAGGTGCAGGCCATCCCCACCGCCGCGAAGGCGAGCCCGATCAGCACGGTCGCCGGCAGCGCGAGCAGCGCCCACCACGACCGGATCAGCCCCATCAGGAGCATCACCAGCAGGAACGCCGCCGAGTAGAGCGTGCCCCGCAGCTGCGCCCAGGCGATCTCGCCGACCGCGATGTCCGCCGGCTCCAGCGGGGTGGCCAGCATCGCGTCGTACGTCTTCGCGAACTTCAGCTTGAAGAAGACGTTCATCGTCGAGTCGTAGACCGCCCCGTTCATCGCCGACGAGGCGAGCAGCGCGGGCGCGACGAACGCGGTGTAGTCGATCGTCTGGCCGTCCGGTCCGGCGACGGTGCCGACCAGGGCGCCGATCCCGATCCCCAGCGAGAACAGGTAGAACACCGGCTCGAAGAAGCCGGACACGATCAGCAGCCAGATCCGCCGGTAGACCAGCAGGTTTCGCTCGACGAGCAGCCAGGCCCGGCTGCCGGCGAGCGGCAGCGGGGTGGTCCGGGTGGCCAGCGTGGCGGTCACGGGTGCGCTCTCCTCTCTCAGACGGCCAGGCGACGCCGGAAGGCCCGGGCGGCCAGCATGCCGCCGACCGCGGTCCAGGCGGACAGGTAGACGACGTGCACCAGCACACCGCCGGCGGTCGCGGTGCCGAGCGCGAGCCCGCGGGACAGCGCCACCCCGTGCCAGAGCGGCGTCGCGTACGCCAGCTGCTCGAGCACCGGCGGGAGCTGCTGCACCGGGAAGAACACCCCGCCGAAGAGGAACAGCGGCGTCACCACGAAGCGGAAGAGAGCGGCGAAACCGGCATCGTTCTCCGTGCTGGCGGCGAAGGCGAACACCGGCGCGGCGAACGCCGTCCCGGTCAGCACCGCCGCCGGCAGCGCGAGCAGCGCCAACGGCGAGCGCACCGCTCCGAAGACGGCCATCACCGCGAGGAAGATCGTCGAGCCGAGCAGCACCCGGGTCGCGATGTAGAGCAGGTGCCCGAGCAGCACGTCGAGCACCCCGATCGGGGTGGCCAGCATGGCGTGATAGGTCTTGACCCACTTGATCGCGCCCATCACCGGGTAGGTCGACTCGCCGACCCCGGTCTGCATCGCCGTCGCGGCCAGCAGTCCGGGCGCGAGGAAGACCAGGTAGGGCAGGCCGTCGACGCCCCGGGACGCGGACGAGTCGACCAGCGAGCCGAGCCCGAGCCCCATCGCGGCCAGGAAGAGCACCGGGAAGAGCACGGTGCTGACCACCGAACCACGCCAGGTCCGCTTGTACTGGAAGACCCAGTATCCGTACGACCGCAGCGTGAGTGGCACGCTCAGCGAGGACACCTCTCCGCTCCCCTCAGTCGACCAGCGTCCGGCCGGTCAGCCGGAGGAACACGTCCTCCAGCGTCGACCGGCGCACCAGCACCCCGACCGGCCGCAGCCCGCGATCGTGCAGCGCGGAGGCGGCCCCGTCGCCGTCGTCGGTGTAGAGCAGGATCCGGTCCGGCAGCACCTCCACCCGCTCGGCCAGGTCGACCATCTTCTCCGCCATCGCCTCGTGCTCGCCCGGCGGGAAGCGGACCTCGACCACCTCCCGGCTGGACCAGCGCGTGATCAGCTGGGCCGGGGAGCCCTCGGCGACGATCCGGGCCTTGTCCATCACCACCAGCCGGTCGCACAGCTGCTCGGCCTCGTCCATGTAGTGCGTGGTGAGGATCAGCGTGGTGCCCTGCTGCTTGAGCCGGAACAGCCGGTCCCACAACACGTGCCGGGCCTGCGGGTCGAGTCCCGTGGTCGGCTCGTCCAGCAGCAGCACCTCCGGCTCGCTGATCAGGCTGCGGGCGATGGTGAGCCGCCTCTTCATGCCGCCGGACAGCGCGTCGACCTTCGCGTCGCGCCGGTCGCCGAGCCGCACGAAGTCGAGCAGCTGCTCGGCCCGCTCCCGGATCAGCGGCTTGGGCAGCCCGAAGTAGCGCCCGTAGACCAGCAGGTTTTCCCGCACGGTCAGCTCCAGGTCCAGCGAGTCCTCCTGCGGGACCACGCCGAGCCGGGCCCGGATCCGGGAGCCCTCGGTCGCGGGATCCATGCCGAGGACCCGCAGGGTGCCCTCCGTCACCGGGGAGACGCAGCCGATCATCCGCATGGTGGAGCTCTTGCCGGCGCCGTTGGGACCGAGGAACCCGAACGCCTCGCCCCGCCGCACCTCGACATCGATGGCGTCGACCGCGGTGAAGTCGCCGAAGCGCTTGGTCAGGCCACGCGCGTACACCAGCGGCTCGGTCGGGGTCTCGGTCATGGTCGCGACGCTACCGAGCGGGTCCGACAGAATCGCGCGAGTTTCCCGCCGGGCGGACGCCGCGGAGCGACGCGATCGGCCGGGGAGAGTCTCCGGACCAATAGCTACCCGCGGCCGGCGTATGACGGGGTCATCGACCGCCGGTACGTCGCCTCGAACGACGACCGCAACGGGACCCACCTGCACCAGAGCATCCCGCTGCCGAGCCGTGCGGGACCGGGTCGGGCGGTGCGCCCGACCCGGTCCCGCCGGTCACAGGCCGGGGAAGAAGAGCGCGATCTCCCGCTTGGCCGACTCCGGACCGTCGGAGCCGTGGACGATGTTGGTCTGCACATCGAGGGCGTGCTCGGCGCGGATGCTGCCGGTGGTGGCCTTGAGTGGGTCGGTCGCGCCGGCGAGCTGCCGGAAGGCTTCGATCGCGCGCGGTCCCTCGACCACCGCGGCGACCAGCGGGCCGGAGGTGATGAAGTCGACCAGCGGGGCGAAGAACGGCTTCTCCCGGTGCTCGGCGTAGTGGGTCTCGGCCGTCGCCCGGTCCAGGGTGCGCAGCTCCAGCGCGACGAAGCGCAGCCCCTTGCGCTCCACCCGGCCGACGACGTCGCCGACCAGGCCGCGGGCGACGCCGTCGGGCTTGACGAGGACGAGGGTGCGCTCGGTGTCCACATAACTCCTTCGTGCTCGGTCGGACGGCGCTGAGCCTAGGACCTGCTACCGCGTGCCGGCCGGCGGGGCTGCGCCGAGCAGCTCCCGGCGGACCCGGAGCAGGTAGATCCACACCCCGGCGAAGAGCAGGCCGAGCACGTACATCACCGCGACCAGGCGGCCGGCGGCGATGACCGGCACCTGCAGCACGGTGCCCAGGACGAGGCCGGCCCTGCGCCGCTGCAGGGCGGACGCGACGACGAGCGCCGCGGCCAGGCCGAGCAGGAAGGCGAGCCGGCCGCCGGTCAGGCCCTCGTCTCTGAGCGGCGCGATGGCCCGCGGCACGAACAGGACCATGAGCGCCTCCAGGATGAGCGAGCCGGCCAGCGTGCCGCGCACCGCCCGTTCCACCCGCGCCCGGCGCACACCGGCCGGCATCGGCCCGGACGCTGCCTCCGGCGGCGGCTCGTCGACGGGGCCGTCGTCGGAGGCAGCGTCGGCCGGCACCGGTCCGGACGCGGCGTCGGACCCCGGCGGGTCCGCAGGGCCGTCCCTCACCGGCTGGCCGTCCCCCGCCGGCGGCCGCCCGGACGCGACATCGGTCCCCGGCCCGTCCCGGGGGCCGCCGGAGGCCGGCTCCGAGCCGACCTCCGGCGCCGGCCCGCCCGGGAGGGCGTCCTCGGTCGGGCGACGGAACGGCGGCGACCGGTCGGTGTGCCCGGACGGGCCGCTCATCGCGGCTCACCGCCGCCGAGGAGGGTGCGCGCCTCCCCGGCGGTGACCACCGAGCCGGTGACCAGCACGCCGGACCCGCCGAGCTGCTCCTCGCCCTCCTCGGCGAGCCGCACCGCCGTCTCGACCGCGTCGTCCAGCCGGGGCTCGACCGCCACCCGCTCTGCGCCGAAGACCTCCACGGCCAGCGCGGCGAGGTCGTCCACCGGCATCCGGCGGGGCGAGGAGTTCTCGCTGACCACCACCTCGTCCAGCACCGGCTCGAGCGCGCTCAGCATGCCCGTGACGTCCTTGTCGGCCAGCACGGCGACCACGCCGACCAGCCGGCGGAACGAGAACGACTCCGCCAGCGCGGCCACCGTGGCGGCCATCCCGTGCGGGTTGTGCGCCGCGTCCACCAGCACCGTCGGCGCACTCCGCAGCGCCTCCAGCCGGCCGGGCGAGCTGACCCCCAGCAGTGTCTCGCGGACCACCTCCCGGTCGATCACCCCGGTGTCCGCGCCGGCCCCGAGGAATGCCTCCACCGCCGCGATCGCCACCGCGGCGTTCTGCGCCTGGTGCGCCCCGTGCAGCGGGAGGAAGAGCTCGTCGTAGATCCCGCCGAGGCCGTGCACCGTGAGGACCTGCCCGCCGACCGCGACGGACCGCCCGGCGACGCCGAACTCCGAGCCCTCGCGGGCCACGGTGGCGCCGACGTCGGCGGCCCGTCGCAGCAGCACCTCGGCCGCGGCCGCCGGCTGCGCCGCGAGCACGGCCACCGCGCCCGGCTTGATGATCCCGGCCTTCTCGGTCGCGATCTTGTCGAGCGTGTCGCCCAGGTACGCCGTGTGGTCCAGCGCGATCGGGGTCACCGCCGCGACCCGGCCGTCCGCCACGTTCGTGGAGTCCCAGGCACCGCCCATGCCGACCTCGACCACGGCCACGTCGACCGGCGCGTCGGCGAAGGCGGCGAACCCCATCGCCGTCAGCACCTCGAAGTAGGACAGCGCGACGTGCTGATCCTTGTCGACGAGCGTCAGGTAGGGCTTGATGTCCTCGTACGTCTCCACGAAGTGCCGGGCGCTGATCGGCTCCCCGTCCAGGCTGATCCGCTCGGTGACCGAGGACAGGTCGGGGCTGGTGAAGCGACCGACCCGCAGCCCGAAGCCGCGCAGCACCGAGTCGATCACCCGGGCGGTCGTGGTCTTGCCGTTCGTCCCGCCGATGTGGATCACCGGGTAGCTGTGCTGCGGGTCGCCGAGCAGGTCCATCAGCGCCCGGATCCGGTCCAGCGACGGGTCCAGCCGGGACTCCGGCCACCGCTCCCGCAGCTCGGCCTGGACCCGGGCCAGCTCGGCCCGGTCGTCGTCGGACCGGCTCCCGGTCATGGTGCGGGCAGTGCGTCGAGCTGCCCGGAGATCCGCTCGATCTCGGCCTCGGCCGCCGCCAGCCGGCCGCGCACCTTGGCAACCACCGGCTCGGGGGCCTTCGCCACGAAGTCGGCGTTGTCCAGCTTCGCCGTCGCGGTCTGCAGCTCCTTGCGGGCCGCGGCCAGGTCCCTGGACAGCCGGCCCCGCTCGGCCGCGACGTCGATCGCCCGGGACAGGTCGAGCTCGACCCGCGCGCCACGCACCGACACCGACGCGGTCGGTGCGAAGCCGGCGGCCGGCTCCTCGAGCCGGGTCAGCGACCGCACCAGGGGTTCGTGGTCGGCCAGCCCGGCCGCGTCCAGCCCGGTCAGCCGCGCCGCCACCCGCTGCGCCGGCCGCAGCCCCTGGTCCGACCGGAACCGGCGCACCTCGGTGACCACGTCCCGCAGCACGGCGAACTCGGCCTCGGCCGCCGGGTCCCGCCGCTCCGGCTCCGCCGCCGGCCACGGCGCCACGACCACCGACTCGCCGCCGGTCAGCGCCGTCCACAGCGTCTCGGTCACGAACGGCACGATCGGGTGCAGCAGCCGCAGCACGGTGTCCAGCGCGTGGCCGAGCACCCGGCGGGTCCGCTCGGCCGGCTCGCCGCCGGCGGCGAGCGGCACCTTGGCCAGCTCGACATACCAGTCGCAGAAGTCGTCCCAGATGAAGTGGTAGAGCGACTCGGCCGCCTTGGCGAACTCGAAGTCCTCGTAGTCCGCGTCGACCTCGTCCAGCACGCTCGCCAGCCGGGACAGCAGCCAGCGGTCCACAGTGGACAGGTCCGCGGCCGGCGGTGGCGGCGGCGCGGTGGTCGCGCCGTTGAGCAGCGCGAAGCGGGCCGCGTTCCACAGCTTGTTGCAGAAGTTGCGGCTGCCCTGCACCCACTCCTCGCCGATCGGCACGTCGGTGCCGGGGTTGGCGCCGCGGGCAAGGGTGAAGCGCAGCGCGTCCGACCCGTACGCGTCCATCCAGTCCAGCGGGTCCACCGCGTTGCCGAACGACTTCGACATCTTCTTGCCGTGCTTGTCCCGGACCATGCCGTGCAGCGCGACCACCTGGAACGGCTGCACGCCGTCCATCGCGTACAGCCCGAAGAGCATCATCCGGGCGACCCAGAAGAAGAGGATGTCGTAACCGGTGACCAGCACGCTGGTGGGGTAGAAGCGGCGCAGGTCGGAGGTGTCGTCCGGCCAGCCGAGCGTGGAGAACGGCCACAGCCCGGAGGAGAACCAGGTGTCCAGCACGTCCGGGTCCTGCCGCCAGCCCCCGCCGGCCGGCGGGGTCTCGTCCGGGCCGACGCACACGACCTCGCCGTCCGGCCCGTACCACACCGGGATCCGGTGGCCCCACCACAGCTGCCGCGAGATGCACCAGTCGTGCATGTCGTCGACCCAGGCGAAGTAGCGCGGCTCCAGGGCCGCCGGGTGGATGCGCACCCGGCCGTCCCGGACCGCGTCGCCGGCCGCCTTGGCCAGCGACTCCACCCGCACGAACCACTGCAGCGACAGCCGCGGCTCCACCGTCGTGCGGCAGCGGGAGCAGTGCCCGACGGCATGCACGTACGGCCGCTTCTCGGCGACGATCCGGCCGTCCTCGCGCAGCGCCGCCACCACCGCCGGCCGGGCCTCGTAGCGGTCCAGGCCCTCGAACGGCCCTGGCACGGTCACGACGCCCCGCTCGTCGAGGATCATCACCGCGGGCAGCCCGTGCCGCCGGCCGATCTCGAAGTCGTTGGGGTCGTGCGCCGGCGTCACCTTGACCGCGCCGGTGCCGAAGGCCGGGTCGACGTGGTCGTCGGCGACGACCGGGATGCGCCGGCCGGTCAGCGGCAACTCCACCTCGGTGCCGACCAGGTGCCGGTAGCGCTCGTCGTCGGGGTGCACCGCGACCGCGGTGTCGCCGAGCATGGTCTCCGCGCGCGTGGTCGCCACCACGATCGCCGTGTCGCCGTCGCCGTACCGGATCGAGACCAGCTCGCCGTCGTCCTCGGAGTGCTCGACCTCGATGTCGGACAGCGCCGTCAGGCACCGGGGGCACCAGTTGATGATGCGCTCGGCCCGGTAGACCAGGCCGTCGTCGTACATCTGCTTGAAGACGGTCTGCACCGCCCGGGACAGCCCCGGGTCCATGGTGAACCGCTCGCGCGACCAGTCGACGCCGTCGCCGAGCCGGCGCATCTGGTCGAGGATGCGGCCGCCGGACTCGTCCTTCCATTGCCAGACCCGCTCGACGAAGGCCTCCCGGCCGATGTCGTGCCGGGACAGGCCCTCCTTGGCCAGCTCGCGCTCCACCACATTCTGGGTGGCGATGCCGGCATGGTCCATGCCCGGCAGCCAGAGCGCGTCGTAGCCTTGCATGCGCCGGCGGCGGGTCAGCGCGTCCATCAGCGTGTGCTCGAACGCGTGGCCGAGGTGCAGTGAACCGGTGACGTTGGGCGGCGGGATCACGATGCAGAACGGCACCTTGTCCGCCGCCTCCGGCCGGCCGGCCGCGAAGTAGCCCCGCTCGGTCCACCGCTCGTAGAGCGGCCCCTCTACCTGCGCCGGAACGTACTGGCTGGGCAGGTCGGCACCGGGCGGCGGCCCGGCGGGGTCGCGGTGGGTGGGCTCTGTCACGGTCACGCAGGGATGGTACGGAGCGCGGCGGGGGCAGTGCGAACGGCCATCCACAGGCATCCTCGTCGTCCACAGATTGCCGGCTCGATTGGTCCGGTGCACCGCTGAGCCTCTACGGTCCGGTGTCGACGGTTTCGTCCGGGAGGGAGCACTTCGGTGGTCGTGTTCGCGTGGTCCGCGCTGGTGGTCTTCACGGTGGCGACGGGCGCGCTGCTGGTGTTGCTGTCCCGGGCGCTGTTCCACTCGATCGACCGGGTGGACCGCGTGCGCGACGAGGTGTGGTCGATGGCCAAGACGCTGGAGACGATCGCGGTCCGCCTGGAGCGGATCGAGTCCGGCCTCGGCGAGGGGGACCAGCGCCTCGGCGAGCTCCGCGCCGACCTGCGCTCCACAATGCGCCGGGACATGCGGGAGATCCTCGAGGGCCCCGCCGGCCGCACCCGCACCGGCGACGCACTCCCGACCTAGACGCCCCGCACGGGGGGTTTTCGGGGGGTCGTCCCCCCGGCCAGCATGTGAGCCCAGCATGTGAGCGGGGCTCAGCGGCGGAGCGAAGCGGAGCAGGCTGAACCAGCCTCCCCGCTCAGGCCGACTTCTCCCGGCGCTCCCGCTTCGGCGTCTCCCTCG
>JBJMII010000085.1:0-63828 GCA_045806925.1 Mycobacteriales bacterium | reverse complement strand
TCAGGAACGACGCGAAGGCGACCAGCGGCTTCTCCGACTCCGAGACGAACACCACGTCGTAGCCGTGGTCGAAGAAGACCGACTTCAGGCTCCGCGCGTTGACGCCGCCGGCGATGAGGATCTTGTCCGGGTAGGCCTGCTTGACCAGCCGGCCGATCTCCAGGCAGCGCGACGTCTGCTGGGTGAAGATCGAGCTCACCGCGACGACGTCGAAGTCCTCGACCTCCTCGAGGATCCGCTCGGGGGTCATCCCGATGCGGAAGTGGTCGGGTGAGATCTCGGGCAGCGGCGTCCGCCGGTAGAAGGTGTCGGCCAGCCGGTCCCGGTCGGGCCGGCCGATGCTGGTGTCGAGCAGGCTCACCTCGAAGCCGGCCGCGGCGAGGGCGGCGTACAGGTAGGGCAGGCCGAGCGAGCTGTCCGGCCGGATCACCTCCTCCGGGGTGTACTGCAAGGGGGCGTAGAGACAGAGAAATCGCGGGTTCGGGATGCGGCGCGCCAGCCCGATCGTCACGGAATGCTCCGGACGGCGGCGGGACACGACTCCCGGAAGGCATTTCGCGCGCCGGCCCGCGGATCCATGGCGCCCCCCACGACAATGAGTCGGCTTGCCTCTCGGCGAAATACTATGCTACTATTCGCCGGCTCTGTCAAGACTCGGGCGTCGGGATCGGCAGCAGCGTGGACTACTCCGAGCACAAGCCGCGATACGACCGGGACGGCTATGTCGTGGTCCGCGAATTCCTCGGGCCGGACGACCTGGACCGGCTGAATTCGGAAATCGACCGGTTCCTGCGGGAGGTCGTGCCGGGGCTGCCGGCGAGCCAAGTCTTCCGGCACGAGTTCCCGGACGGCCGGCGGGTGGTCCGGCAGATCCACCGGATGAATGTCGACCCGTTCTTCGAGGACTACCGCCGCGACCCGCGCTGGGTGGCCCTGGCCGGCGCGCTGCTGGGGGAGCCGGTGACCGCGCGGCCGCCGATGTGGCTCAACAAGCCGGCCGGCGCCGACCACCCCACCCCGCCGCACCAGGACAACATCGCCTTCTGCCTGACCCCGCCGAGCGGGACGCAGATCTTCCTCGCCACGGAGCCGGTGGACCTGGAGAACGGCTGCCTCCGGTATCTCCCCGGCTCGCACCGACGCGGGATGCGGCCGCACGCCTTCACCGGGGTCCGGGGCTTCTCGCTCGGCATCACCGACTTCTCGGCGGCCGAGGAGGCCGCCGAGGTCGTGGTCGAGCTCCGGGCCGGCGACGCCGTCGCCCACCATCCGGTGACCGTCCACCGGGCGCTGCCCAACCGCTCCCGGTCCCGGTCCCGCGCCGCCTTCGCCATGACGTTCGAGGGCGCGAGCGCGCGGATCGACCAGGCGGCCATGGACCGGGCCGAGCAGGTCGCCCGGGACGGCCTGCGCACCGGCCGCTGAGGCCCTGAGGCCCTGAGGCCCTGAGGCCGCTGAGGCCCTGAGGCCCGGGGCGGGCCGGCCCTAGCTGCCCATCCGGTCGATCAGCGTCCTCGCCTCCCGCCCCGGTCGGGGCCGGAGCCGGTCCACGACCCGGACGTGCAGCTGGTAGGCCCCCTCCTGCACCGCCTCCGCCAGCAGCGCGCAGCCGACCAGCAGGCGCTGCCGCAGGTGCTCGGCGACCTGCTCCCCGCCGCCCGCGCGGCAGTCCGGAACCACGGCGTCCAGCTCGATCCGGCGGACGCCGGGCGCTGCCTCGCGGACCCGGGTGGCGATCTGCGGTACGCCCAGCGGGGCGGCCCGCAGCGCCGCGCTGACCCGCTGGTCCCGGGTGGACCAGTCGAAGGGGTCCACCTCCCAGGCGAGACCCTCGACGTCCTCGAGGACCTCGACCAGCTCCGTCCACGGCACGAGCACCCGCGCCGGTGTGCGGTCCAGGTCGCGGACCGCGGACTCCAGCCGTCCCTTCACCGCGAAGGAGCCGGGCCCGCAGCAGCCGCGGGGATCCAGCCGGACCAGGTCGCCCGTCCAGTACCGGACCAGCGGCTCGTGCGTCACGAAGGGGTAGAGCTCGGTGAGGACCGGCACCGCCCACCCCTCGTCCACCGGCCCCCCGGTCGCCGGGCTGACGAACTCGGCGTGCACCGAGGGCTCGTCGAAGCGGTAGTCCCCGCAGTCCGGGCACCTGGTGGCCGAGCCGAAGATCTCGGAGAGCGAGTACGAGTCGAGCAGGCCCACCCCCCAGAAGTCCTCCAGGAAGGCGCGCCAGCGGCGGGAGACGAAGCTGCCGTAGGTGAGCACGGCGCCGACCCCGAGCGACGCCGCGGGAATGCCGCGCTCCCGTAGCGTCGTGGTCAGGATGATCAGGAAGCGGAGCCGGCCGGAGACGACCGCGACCCGGTCGCCGAGGCCGGCGACGCGGAACCGCCGGGTGAGCAGGTGCACCGCCCGCTCGAACCCGGCGGGATCGTCGCTGGCGGTGAGGACGCCGGTGCCGGCCGCCTCCGCCACCGGGCCGCCGTGCGAGCCGTCCAGCTCGCGCAGCACGAGCGGGCGCCGCACCGAGGGCTCGTACCCGGACTCCCACACCGCCGCGAGGACGCCGGCCAGGAACTCGGCGTCGCCGGCCCTGCGGTAGCGGAAGGTGACCTCCCCGGTCGTGCCCTTGGTGTGCTGGATCGCGACGTCCGGCGGCTGCAGGAGGTCGGTGCTGCGGCTGCGGTAGATCTCCTTCGTCATCAACGGGAGGTCCTCGAACGCCCCGGCTCCCGCGGCCACCGCCTGCCAGTCCGGGTCGGCCGCGTACAGCGGCGAGCGTCTCGCGTTCTGCACGGTCGCCGCCAGCAACGGGGAGGACCGGCTCCTGCTGGCCGACACGCCGCCAGCCTGGTGTCCGCCGCGCCGGGTCGCAAGACCGGGCCGCCCGAAGCGACCGCGCTGGCGCCGGCGACTTCCCGAGCCCGGCCCGGGCGCCGGGGCAGCAGGATAGATTCCGGGAACCGGCGCGAGGCGCCGGGTGGCACGGGATCAGCCGGCGCCGCGCAGCGTCCGGACCGCCTCTGCGACCGCCCGCGGCGTGCGGAAGGTCGCGGCGTCGACGAGCTGGTCCGGGAAGGAGACGGCGAAGGTGCGCTCCACGTCCACCATGAAGCCCACCACGCGCACCGAGTCGAGGCCGAGCTCGGCGAGGTCGGTGTCCTGGTCGACCGCCGCGGCCCGGGCCTCCGCCGGCAGGTGCCGTCGGGCCACGGCGGCGACCGCCGCGATGAGGTCGCCCATGTCGGCAATCTAACCGGCCGGGGGCCGGCGGCCGTGGTCGCCGGACCGCGCCCGGCGCCGCGGCCGCACCCGCCGTGGCGGGTGCCGCCCCTGCCTCGACGCACCGGGAACCCAGATGCCACTGTTCGACCCACCACCGCCGGCGCGCGCACCGGAGCTGCCCGACGACGCGCGGCTGGCCGCCCGCCGGGCACCGGCACCCGGCCGGCTCGGGGACCGGTTCCGGACCGGGGTGGACGACCGGGTGCTCGACGTCTACCGGCGCGCCCGCGACCCGGGCGACCCGTTCGAGCTGCGCGACCTCTGGCTGGGCCGGGTCGAGTGCGAGCTCGGGCGGCACGGGCACCGGCCCTGGCTGGCGGAGCGGTGGCGGTCCCGGCCGGTCCTGCGCACCGTGCACCCGGACGAGGTGCTCTCCGGCGCCGGCACCGCGCGCTTCGTCAAGGAGCTGTTCAACTGGTTCTTCCGGGACGACCTCTACGGAGACCTGCGGGCGAGCGCCGACGTCGTCCTGTCCGGCGGGGCGGTCGACGAGCAGGCCTGGGGGCTGCCGGGGACGCTGAAGGACTGCGTCCGCTTCGCCCTCGCCCAGGACTGGTACGGCTACTCCGACTCGCGCGGCCGGCTGCCCGTCCGGGAGGCGGTGGCCCGCTACGAGAACGCGCTGCTCGGCCGGGAGCCGTACGACGCCGGCAACGTCGCGCTGACGATGGGCGGCACGATGGCGGTCAGCTCGGTCGCCGACTTCGTGCTCAGCTCGACGGCGGCCACCGCCGGCGTCGCGCTGTGCGCGGTCCCGAACTACCCGCCGCTGGTGGAGGCGGTGGCCCGGCGCCGGCCGGTCCGGCTGGTCCCGCTGGCGTCGGACGGCGGCGAGACCGGCCTCCAGCCGCTGATCGCCGCGCTGCGCCCGGACACCCCGCTGGTGCTGCTGCAGACCGTCGGGAACCCGACCGGCGCCGCCGTCACGGAGGCCGACCTGGGCCGCCTCGTGCACGCCGCGTCGCCGGCCACCACCGTCGTGCTGGACGAGTGCCACGAGTGGCTCGGCCCCGGGCGCCGGTGCTCACCGGCCCGGTGCGCGCCGAACGTGGTGCGCGTGTCGAGCCTGTCGAAGAACTGGTCGGCGCCCGGCCTGAAGATCGGCTGGCTGCTGGCCGACCCGAGGTTCGTCGCGGAGTACTACGAGTACGCCTCGACGACGTACGGCGGTCCGCCGTCGGTGCTCTACACGCTGGTCGAGGTGCTGGCCCGGATGGAGCGCTGGCGGGTGGCCGGTGACGGGCAGCTCTCCGGTGCGCACCTGGCCGAGTTCGAGCCGACGTACGGGCTGACCGGGCGGCACCTGCAGGCGGCGTACGACAGCTACCTGGCCGACCGCGCCGGCCGGGAGGACGGCCTGCGGGTGCTCCGGGACGCCGCGGTGTCCGGCCTGTCCGCGGTCGCGGACGTGCTGCGGCCGCACTGGTCGGTGAACGCGGCGGTCCGGTTCGCCGAGTGGGACGACTCCTACCTGTGCTTCCGGCAGCTGTTGCGGGAGACCGGGGTGTCGGTCCTGCCCGGCATCCTGACCTTCTGCCTGTCCGGGTCGGTCGTCCGGGTCACCTCGGCCCGCCGCTGGCCGGAGCTGCGGGCGGCGATCAGCCGGCTGCAGGAGCGGGCCGCGGTCGGCACCGGCGGCTGAGCACGCGGAGCCCATACTGCCCGCATGGGTGCGGGGCGCCGGGGGGTCCGGCGCGAGCCGGTCGGCATCGCACCCGGCTGCCGTGGACCGGTCGAGGTCGAGGCCTACACGCTCGATCCCGGCGGGGCCGGGCCGGTGGTGACGGTGTGGACCTACGGGGCGTCGCTGGCCCGGGTCCGGGTGCCGGACCGGCGCGGGCGGCCCGGCGACGTGCTGCTCCGGCTGCCGCTCGCCGCGCACCTCGACCTGGGCCGGCGCGACTACGTCGGCGCCACCCTCGGCCGGTTCTGCCGGGTGATCCGCCGCGGCCGCTTCCGGCTCGACGGGGTCGAGCACCGGCTGGCCCGCAATGCCGGCCCGCACCACATCCACGGCGGTCCGGCCGGGTTCGACCGGCACGTGTGGGCCGCCGAGGACGCGACCGTGGGGGGCGAGCCGGCCGTGCTGCTGCGGCTGCGCAGCCCCGACGGTGACCAGGGCTATCCGGGCGAGCTGACCGCCGAGACCGAGTACCGGGTCGCGGCCGGCCGGCTGGTGGTCGAGCACCGGGCGAGCACCACCGCCAGCACGGTCTGGGGGCTGACCACGCACGCGTTCTGGAACCTCGCCGGCGCCGGGCCGGTGGACCGGCACCTGCTCCGGCTGCCGTCGGCCCGCGTGCTGGCCGCCGACGCCGGGTTCGTGCCGCTGCCCGGGCCGCCGCGCGACGTCGCCGGCTCGTCGCTGGACTTCGGCCGGGGCCGGCCGATCGGCCGTACCGTGCTCGACGCCTTCTTCGTCCCCGGTGCCGGGCCGGCCGCCGAGCTGCACGACCCGGCCAGCGGCCGGGTGCTGTCCGTGCACACCGACCACAGCGGGCTGGGGGTCTACTCCGCCGACGGCTACCGGCGCCCGCGGGCCGGGCTGTGCCTGCAGCCAGGACCGTGGCCGGACGCGCCGAACCGGCCGGACTTCCCGAGCGCCCGGATCGACCCGGGCGAGGTGCAGCGGTGGCGGACCACGTACGCCTTCTCGGCGCGTTGAGCCGGGCCGCTCAGCCGGCGGCCGGCCGGTACAGCGACCGGGGGAGCAGGTCGACCGAGACGAACTGGTCGAAGTACGCCGGGAAGCGGGTGCCGCAGGCCCGCGCGCAGACCTTGAGCTTGCCCTCGCCGACCGACGAGCACGACCAGCTCCGCTCGATCGCGGCGAACAGCTCGCTGTGCACGGCGGCGCGCAGGCCCACCCGGCGGGCGTCGATCGCCTCGAAGCCTCCGGTGGCCTGCACCAGGTCGTAGGTCTGCCGGTCCGCGTCGGGCCGGAAGCCGTTGAGTGCCGGGCGGGTCGCCTGCACGTACGTCCAGCAGCAGGGGAAGGCGTAACCCTGCGCGCCGACGAACACGCTCGCGGTGTCCAGCACGGGGCAGGAGATCGGGGTGGCGGAGAACAGCGCGTCCAGTGAGCCGTGCTCGGCCACCAGCTCGGGGAAGGCGGCGGCGGTGCGGTTGACCAGCTGCGGGTCGGCCGGCGGCTCCAGGTGCCCGACGACCGTCCCGGCGGAACTGTAGATCGGGAACCGGCTCAGGTCGCCGCCGCCGCGGGCGACCTCCGGCACGTGGTCGTAGGTCGGCTCCAGGAACCGCTGCGTCTTCTTCACCGAGAACTCGGCGAAGCCCAGCCGCTCGCTGACCGCGCGGGCCTCGGCCACCTGGTGCTCGTTGTGCCGGAACGCGAGGAACTCCCAGCGCGCCTCGCCGCCCGCGTCGATGAACGCGGTCGCGTTCTCGATCACCTTGTCGTAGTCGACCCCGCGCCGGTAGATCCCGTTGGTCCGGCCCAGCCCGTCGATGGCGAACACCACCCGGCCGGGCCGACCGAGGACGCCGGCGAGCCGCCGCCACCAGCCGGCCGACCGGATGCCGCCGTTGCTGTAGAGCGTGACCAGGCAGTCCGGCGAGCCGCCGCGGACGTGCTCGAGGATGTCGGTCAGCTCGGTGGTCAGCGCCGGGTCGCCGTACGCGCCGCAGAGGTCGAAGCCCTCGACGTGGGCCAGGAAGTCGGCCGGCAGGATGGCCCGCACGTCCGCGGCCGACAGCTCGGTCAGCCGCAGCCCGGGAGCCGGCCGGCCGCAGGAGTTCCGGGCGCACATCGGGCAGCCGGCGTTGCACCGGCTGGTGGGTTCCAGATGTACGTGACGGATCTCGTCATAGGCGTACATGGCTCGTAGTCTGGCACCGTCGGCACGCTTCGGCGGCTGTCGTCACGCGCCCGCGCAGCAGGAGGCACCGGTCGGATGACGAGCGCTCCGCGGGCGGGCTGGGCGGTCGGCTCCGACGCCGAGCTCGCCCACCGGTGGCGCGGCCGGCGCTTCGCCGACCGGCTGCCGATCCCGCCGACGCTCGCCGCGCGACTGGAGGAGCAGGCGGCGCGCCGGGGCGGCGACCCGTACCTCACCGCCGTCGCACCGGACGGGTCGGCGGGCACGGTGACGTACGCGGAGGTCGGCCAGCTGACCGGCCGCCTGGCCGGCTGGCTGCGGGCCGACCTCGAGCTCCGGCCCGGCGAGCCGGTCGGCCTGCTGCCGGTCAACGACCTGCCGTCGGCACTCGCCGTGCTGGCGCTGCTGCGATCCGGCTGCCCGGCGCTGCTGCTGCCGCCGGACGGGCCGCCCGACCGGCACCGCCGGCAGCTGCGGGCGGCCGGCGCGCGGCTCGCCCTGCGGTCCCCGGCGGTGCCGGCCGGCGCGCTGCCGGAGGCGCTGCCGCTGCCCGCACCGGCGGCGCTGCCGGACCGGCCCACACCTCCGGCGGCGGACCTCGACCCGGCGTCGGCAGCACTGTGCTTCGGCACATCGGGGTCCACCGCGGAGTCCAAGCTGGTGGTGCAGTCGCACTACAACGCGGTGGTCAACGCCGAGGCGGTGCGGCGGCACCACCGGCTGTCCGCCGGCGACCGGTTCCTCGGCTGCCTGCCGGTGCACCACGTCAACGGCCTGCACTTCACCCTGCTCGGCACCCTGTGGTCCGGCGCGCACGCGGTGCTCGCCGGCGGCTTCGACCCCTTCGGCTACCCGGGCCTGGTGGAGCGGTTCCGGCCCCGGGTCGCCAGCGTCGTGCCGAGCATCCTGGAGGCGCTCGTCGAGACCTGGCGGCGGCCGCCGCCGGCCGGGCTCGACCACCTGGTCTCGGCCGCCGCCCCGCTGCCGGCCCGGACCGCGCGGGCCGTGCTGGACCGGCTCGGCGTCCGGGTGGTCCAGGGCTACGGCCTGACCGAGACGGTCAACTTCGCCACGACGCTGCCGGTCGACCTGCCCGAGCCGGAGTACCGGCGGCTGGTGCTGGACGCCGAGGTGCCGGCGGTGGGCACCGCGGTGACCGGCAACGAGGTCGCCGTGCTGGTGGACGGGCAGCCGGCCCCGCCGGGCACCCGGGGCGAGGTCTGCGTCCGCGGGCACAACGTGATGACCGGCTACCTGGGCAATCCGGAGGCGACCGCCGAGGCCTTCGCCGGCGGCTGGTTCCACACCCGGGACCTCGGCCACGAGGTGGTCGGCGCGGACGGCCGGCGGCACCTCGTGCTCACCGGCCGGACCAAGAACGTGGCCAAGGTCCAGGGCGAGAGCGTCTCGCTGGAGGAGATCGACCGGGTGCTGCTGAGCGTCCCGGGGATCCGGGACGCGGCCAGCGTCGCCGTTCCGGACCGGTTCCTGGGCGAACGGATCGTCACCGGCATCGTGACCGGCGCCGGCCCGGACGGCCCCGCCGGCTTGGACGGCCCCGCCCGCGCGGACGGCGCGGACGGCTTGGACGAGCGGGTCCGGGCGGCGCTGGGCGCCGCGCTGCCGGCCCGGCTGGGCCCGCGCCGGATCGTCCGGCTGGAGCGGATCCCGCGCACGCCCACCGGCAAGGTGCTGCGGCCGCAGCTCGCCGAGACGCTGCGGGACCGGGACGACGGCGACCCGGCGCCGCCCGGCGCGCGGTGACCCCCGCCGCCGGGACCGGCGACCCCGCCGGGCCGGTCCGCGTCGGCTCCGGCCGACCCGTCAGCGTCGACGTCGCCGGGTCGGGCGCGCCGGCGCGCTTCGCCGGCTCGATGCACGAGTGCGGGCTGGCCGTGCTCGCGCTGCCGGACCGGCTCGCCGACCTGGCCGCGGCCATCCCGGCGGAGTGGCTCGACTTCTTCGGCACCCCGGCGAAGCACGCGTACCTGGCCCACCCGGGGGAGCCGGGCGGCTACTTCCCGAGCCGGCCCGAGGACGCCGCGGCCGGCCGGGACCGCAAGGAGTACTTCCACCTGCGCGTCGGTGGGCGTTACCCGGTCGAGGTCGGTCCGGCCGCGCGGGACTACCTCACCGGCGCGCTGCGGCTGGCCCGCACGCTGCTCGGCTGGCTGCAGGACGGGCTGCCCGCGGCCGCCCGCCCGGCGGTGCCGCTGGACGCGATGGTCTCCGGCGCCACCGGCTCGCTGCTGCGCATCCAGCACTACGTGCCGGTGGACCGCCCGCCGGCCGGCCGGCTGCGGGCCGCGGCGCACCAGGACGTCAACCTGCTCACCGTGCTGCCCGCGCCCAGCCGTCCCGGCCTCCAGGTCCGCGACCCGGCCGGGCGGTGGCGGGACCTGCCGCTGCCGCCCCGCTCGGCGGTGGTGAACGGCGGCCTGCTGCTGCAGGCCGCCACCGGCGGCCACTACCCGGCGGTCGAGCACCGGGTACGCAACCCGCCGGCCGGTGGCGACCGGTCGTCCCGGGTCTCGCTGCCGCTGTTCGTGCACCCGGCACCGGACACGCCGATCGGTGACGGCACCGCCGCGGCGCTGCTGCGCGCGTACGTCGCCGAGCAGCGCGGGCACGGCTGGCGGCCGGTCCCGGGCGGGCGCTGACCCGGGTCAGGCCACCAGCGGCCGGTGCAGGTAGACCCACCGGCGGCCGCGGTCGTCGGCGTGCACCGGCCCGCACTGCACGAAGCCGAGCCGGTCGAGCATGGCCCGGGTCCCGGCCAGGTCCGGGTTGGCCTCGCAGCGCAGCGCGTCCGCGCCGGCCTCGGCGGCCAGCTCGACAGCCCGGCGGACGCACCGCAGGCCGTCCAGGGATCCGCTCGCCAGCGCCGCCGGAGCGACCGAGAGCCGGGACAGGTACGCCGCCCGGACCGCGATCGGAAAGATCGACTCGTCCTCGTCGAATGCCGGCGACCAGCTCAGCGTGAACATCGCCACCGCCACGCCGTCCCGGCGCAGCAGGTGGACCGCGCCGTCCCGGACGTGCCGCACGGTCGTCTCCAGCTGCCGCTGCGGCACCGGCGAGCCACTCTGCCGGGCCTGGTGGGCGTCCGAGTCGTGCAGCAGCTGGTGCACCTCGGCCGGGTCCGTGGCCACCTCCCACGAGCCGCCGCCCTGGTCGGCGGGCGCGGGGCGGGGCGGGTTCACCAGCGTCATCCG
The DNA here is from genome assembly GCA_045806925.1 of Mycobacteriales bacterium. Taxonomy (GTDB): domain Bacteria; phylum Actinomycetota; class Actinomycetes; order Mycobacteriales; family CADCTP01; genus CADCTP01. The sequence continues at coordinate 53,492 of JBJMII010000085.1, read as the reverse complement.
CTCCGCCGACGCCAGCGGCAGGTGCGGCACCCCGAAGGCGAGGATCTCCAGCGGCGCGGCCACCGAGCGCATGGTCCGGACGCCGTGCACGTACCGCGCCGGGACGAGGACGGTGTCGCCCTCGCCGATCTCGTAGTCCACGCCGTCGACGTGGATGTGGCCCCGCGACCGCAGCACGTAGAGGATGTGCGCGCCGGGGTGCGTGTGCAGCTCGAACTCCGAGCCCGACTCCATGATCAGCCTGTCCGCGCCGATCTCGGTCCCGTCGTCGAGCTCCTCGAACACCCCGACGATCCCGCGGACGCCGCGCAGCACCCGCCGCTCGGAGTCCAGCAGGCTGACCAGGCGACCGTGCCGGACGCTGCGGATGTGCCGATCCGGGTCGAACTTGAGGTCCATGACCGTCCTTCCGGCAGCGGCAGGAGGTTCCCCGCACCGTACGGACCACGACCGGGCCCGGACAACCGCGCGGGCGGTCGCTGGCTGCGGTCCGGGCGAGGTGGTCTACTCGGCCTCGTGCTGACCGGCTCGTTCGTGGAGGCCGCCGGCGACCGGCACGTCCGGCTGCGAGCCGAGCTGCTCGACCGGGGCGCGGTGCTGCCGGGCCCGGCACCGGAGCCGATGCCGGCAGCCGCCGCGGACGGTCCGCGGCTGCTGGCGGACCGGGTGCTGGCCGCGCTCGGCCGGGACGGGCTGGCCGTGCTCGCGCTGGACCGGTCGCTGGACACCGCCGAGTTCCGGGCGCTGGGCAGGCTGCTCGGCACGCTCACCCCGGAACTGGACCCGGCGGTGCAGCCGTTCGTCGAGGACGGCGTCGTGCTCAACCTCCGGGACCTGCACGGGCGGACCGCGGACGTCGCGCTGCAGCCGTTCTCGCAGGGCCCGCTCACCCTGCACTCGGAGGGCAGCGGCCGGCCGGTCGCCGACCAGCCGCGCTACATCGTGCTGATGTGCCTGCAGCCCGGCCGGAGTGCGGTCGGCGCGCAGACCGCGCTGGTGCCGATGGCCGAGGTGGCGGCGGCGCTGGACGAGCGCTCGCTCGGCGTGCTCGCGCAGACCCGCTACCGGGCGAGCACCGCCGGGCCGAGCATCGTGCGTACGGTGGGGGACCGGACGGTCTTCTCGTTCCGGGACTTCGCCGGGGAGCGGCTGGACTGGGTGCACACCGGCGACGCCGGCGCCGCCGAGGTCGGCGCGGTGCTGCGCCGGCTGCTCGCCGCGCTCTACCGGCCCGGTCCGGCGGCGGGAGTGCGCTGGGCACCCGGGATGGTGGTGGTGGTCGACAACCGGCGCTACTTCCACGGCCGTACGGCGGCGCCGACCGGGGCCGCGCCGTCCGGCCGGCACCTGAAGCGGCTGCGGATCCGCTGATGGGGGAGCTGCGGCTGGGTACCGGAGACCGGCTGGTCATCGGCATGGTGCACCTGCAGCCGTTGCCCGGCACCCCGTTCCACCGGGCCGGGAGCCTGGACGAGATCGTGCGGACCGCGGTCGGCTCGGCGCAGGCGCTGGACGCCGGTGGTGCGGACGGCTGCCTGGTCCAGACCGTCGACCGGGTCTACCCGACCGGCGACGAGGCGGACCCGGCCCGGACCGCGGCGATGGCGCTGATCGTGCGCGCGGTGGCGGACGCCACCCGGCCCGGGTTCGCGGTCGGCGTGCAGATCATGCGCAACGCGGTGCGCGCGTCGCTCGCGGTGGCGAAGACCGCCGGCGGCGCATTCGTCCGGGCGGGGGCGCTGGTCGGCGCCACGCTGAGCGCGCACGGGCCGGTCGAGGCCGACCCGGAGGCGGTGATGGCGTACCGCGCGAAGATCGACGCCTGGGACGTCGCGGTGGTCGCCGACGTCGACTCCAGCCAGTTCCGCTGGGCCGGCGAGCGGGACCACGCCGGGCCCGCGGCCCGCGCCGCCCGGCTCGTCGGCGCCGACGCCGTGACGCTCGGGCACCCGGACGCGGAGCGCACGCTGGCGGCGGTCGCCGCGGTCCGCGCGGTCACCCCGGACCTGCCGATCCTGCTGTCCGGGCACACCGACCACGCGAGTGCCGCCCGGCTGCTGGCCGGGGTGGACGGCGCGTTCGTCGGCAGCTGCCTGGAGGACGGCGGCTGGGGCGGCCGGATCGACGTGGAGCGGGTCCGCTCGTACGTCGGGATCGTGCGCGGGCTGGAGCCGCGTGGCTGACCTGCCGGGGCCGGACGTGCTGCTGCGCCAGTCCGCCGCGCTGGTCGGCGACCTGCGCTCGCTGACGCCGGTGGTCACCCGGCGGGTGGACGCCGCGCTGCGCGGGCTGTCCCCGTCCCGGGTCTACCTGGTCGGCGACGGTGACTCGCTGCACGCCGGCAACGCCGCCGAGCTGGCCTTCCAACGGTCCGGCGTGGCCTGCCAGCCGCAGCCCGCGTTGCGGTTCGCCGAGTACGGCGCCGCGGCGCTCCACCTCGACGGCCCGGGCCGCCCCCTGGTGGTGGGCACCTCGGCGTCCGGGCGGACCGAGCGGGTGCTGCGGGCGCTGCGCGCGGCGGCCGGGGCGGGCGCGACGACGCTGGCCGTGACCGGTGCGGGAGGCAGCCCGCTCAGCGCCGCGGCGGACCGCACCGTGCTGGTCGAGCTGCCCCGGCCGGAACGGTCCGCCGGTGTCCGCACGCACCAGGCCAGCCTGCTCGGGCTCACCCTGCTCGCGCTGCGCCTCGGAGGCCGCCCGGCGGAGCCGATCGCCGCCGCGGCGGACCTGCTCGAGGTCACGCTGGAGGTGCTCGCCGGCCCGTGCGCGGAGGCCGCCGGAGTGCTGGCCAGCTCGCCGGCCGCGGTCGTGCTCGGCGGCGGCCCGAGCCACGGCACCGCGCTCTTCGCGGCCGCGAAGCTGGTGGAGGCCGCCGGGACGCTCACGGTGGGCCAGGACGTCGAGGAGTGGTGGCACGTCGAGAGGTTCGCCTACCCGCTGGACATGCCGGTGGTGCTGGTCGCGCCCCCGGGCGGGGCGCACGCCCGGGCCGCCGAGGTCGCCGCCCGGGCCCGGTCGGCCGGCCGCCGGGTGGTCGCCGTGGTGCACGAGGCGGACACCGCCGTCGCCGGGCAGGCCCTGGTCACGCTGCCGGTGCCCGGTGACGTGGCGGAGGAGCTGTCCCCGTTCGTGTACGGCGGCTTCGCCGCGCCGCTCGCCGCCGGGGTGGCCCGCCGGCTGGGCCGGGCCCCGTTCCGCGCCGACGAGCCGGGTCGGGTCTGAGCGCGCTCACCCCACCGCGGCCCGCAGGGCCGGAGCGACGGCCGTCGCCATCAGCTCCACCGTGCGCCAGTCGACCGGTGGCCGCGCCCCGAGCAGGAAGTCCCGCACACCCAGCTCGGCGTACGGCAGCAGGTCGGCGACACACTGCTCCGGGGTGCCGACGCTGAGATACTCCGCGAGGTCCGGTGACCCGGCCGGCAGCCGGCCGAACACCTCGTCCCGCCGCGCCGACACCTCGGCCGGCGTCTCCCCGAGCACCGCCCGGAACGTGATCGACCGGCGGATCGCGGCCGGGTCCCGGCCGACGTCGGCGCACCGGTCGGACAGCAGCCCGGCGGTCGCCCGGTAGCGGTGCACCGTGCCGGGCAGCGTGTTCCAGACGTCGGCGTGCTCCGCGGCGACCCGCAGCAGCCGCGGCCCGGCGCCGCCGATGACCAGCGGCAGCCGGGACTGCACCGGCTTGGGCTGAAGGGTCGCCCCCTCCAGCCGGAACCAGCGCCCGTGGTGCGTCGTCCGGTCCCGCTGCCACAGCGAGCGCAGGATCCGGCAGGTCTCGTCGAGCAGCGCGACCCGGTCGGCCGGCGCCGGCCACGGCAGTCCCCACTGCTCGTGCGCCAGGTCCGGGCCGCCGGCACCCAGCCCGAGCTCCAGCCGGCCGCCGCTGACCTGGTCGAGCGTCGCGGCGATGGACGCCACTGCGGCCGGGTGCCGGTGGTGCACGCCGAGCACCAGCATGCCGCAGCGGACCCTGCCGGTCCGGGCGGCGAGCGCGGCGAGCAGGGTCGGCCCCTCCAGACACGGCCCGTCCGGACCCCCGAGCGGCGGTCGGTAGTGGTCGAAGACCGACACCCAGTCGTAGCCGAGCGCCTCCGCCCGCACCCACAGGTCGAGACACTCGGCGAAGGTGGCGAACTGCTGGCCCGCGTGCAGACCCACCCGCAGGTGCACGCCGCCAGCCTATGGGCGTGGCGGTCAGCCGCCGGGGGAGGGTGCCCGGATACCGGAGTCGAACATGATCCGTACGTCCTGGTAGCGACCGGCGGTGACGGTGGCGCGGACCGGCAGGGCCCGCGGGAGCAGCGCGTCGGTCGTGTTGGCCGGGTGCAGCAGGTAGCTGCCGGGTGGCAGGGGGATGCGGAAGCGGCCGTCGACACCGGTCTCCTGGGTGGTGACCTGCTCGCCGTCCGGGCCGGTGACGGTGATCCTCGCGCGGATGGGCAGGTCCGGGCAGGGCGAGCCGGGCCGCAGGATGGGGCAGCCGCCATCGACCATGGTGTGGCCCTCGACACCGGAGTCGGGGGCGCCGGCGCCGGTGTCTCCGCGTCCGCAGCCGGACACTGCCAGCACGCCCACCGCCGCCAGAAGCACCACTCGGGTCATGCGGCTCACCCCGATGTGACGAGCCAGGCCCGGCTGGGGTTCCTCGGCTGGCCGAGCATGGTCGTCCAGGCGCCCTCTTTCCCGGCGGTCTGATTCCGGCACCGGGGTCATCCGGCGCATCCTTGACGCAATGTGATCGTCAGAGCACACTCCGTCGCAGGGATCCCGTCACTGGCCGCTAGATCGTACCGGTCGGCCATCATCACGTCCTTCGAGGAGAAATCGTGCGATCCTGGTATCACCGCGTGGCGCTCCCCGCCGCCGGTGCCGTCGTCCTCGGCATGCTCACCGCCGGCGCAGGCGGCGCCTCCGCTTCACCAGCGTCACCCGCGTCAACCACCTCGTCGGCTGTTGGCCAGGCGCCACAGGGCGAGGGTGTCGCGGTGGCGCGCCCGGTCAACGTCCACCGCGCCGCCGCCGGCGCGCAGCTGCTTCCCCACGGCCGCAGCTTCGGCCCGCTCGGCCGCGACGGCCGGCCGGCCGGACGGTCGCTGCCGGCCCGTCCGGCGACCGCCGCGAAGCCGGTGCTCGGCGCCACCGCTACCCGCACCGGGCCCAACACCGACCTTCGGACGGTACGGCCGCTGACCGCGCCGACCACCGTCGACGCCAACTTCAACGGCATCACCCAGGCCGGCTCGAACTGCGGAGGCTGCCAGCCACCGGACCCGAACGCGGCGGTCAGCCCCACCCAGATCGCGCACGTGGTGAACCTTCGCCTGCAGGTGTTCAACAAGACCGGCGGCACCCTCTGCGGCGTCGGCCTGAACACGTTCATCGGGACCAGCGCGTCGATCTCCGACCCGCACATCCAGTGGGACAACCTCAACAACCGGTTCTCCCTGGTCGTGATCCCGGTGCCCGCCAGCACCGCCGCCACGCCGACCCTGTTCCTGCTGACCAGCCAGACCGCGGACGGCTGCGGCACCTGGTGGGTCTACACCGTCACCTTCTCCGGGTCGCTCTACCCGGCCGGAACGCTGCTCGACTACCCCTACCTCGGGCAGGACCGGGTCGCGCTGCTCTCCTCGTCGAACAACTTCCGGCGCACCAGCACCGGCGGCTTCACCTACATCAACTCCGCCGTGTTCGCCATCCCGAAGTCCGCGGCCTACGCCGGCGCCGGCTTCAGCTTCTCCTCCTTCGCCGTGGGCTTCTCCACCGCCCCCGTCACCGTGACCGGCATCCCGATCGCCGCCACCACCGACACCTACTACCTGCGGTCCATCCCGGGCACCGGCTACCAGCTCTACCGCATGAACAACTCGGCCGGTCCCGGCACCACCCTCACCCCGCTCGCGGTCGCCAGCTCCGCCTTCAGCGCCCCGCCCCGGCGGGTCAACCAGCCCGGCACCGCCACCACCCTCGACCCGCTCGACGGCCGCATCCAGGCACCACCCTTCCAGGACGAAGGCTTCGTCTGGTTCACGCACGCCCAGGCCATCGGCAGCTTCCCCGGCGTCCGCTACGGCGCGATCAGCGTCTCCAGCAACACCGTCACCGCCCAGAACGCCTTCCGCAGCGGCACCAGCGACGACTTCAACCCCTCCATCGGCGTCGCCGACGCCGGTGCCAACGTCGTCTACCTCTGGCTGAACTGGGCCTACACGGACACCCCCGCCGGCGTCCCGACCTCCAACACCGTCGACGGCGTCACTCCCGGCGGCGGCGTCCCCGCCCTGATCGGCACCGGGCTCGTCCTCGCCACCGGATCGTCCACCTCCAGCAACACCCGCTTCGGTGACCTCTCCTCGGTCGCCATCGACCCGACCGCGGCCAGCCCCACCTGCCCCGCCGGCCGCACCGCGGTCACCGCGCAGGAGATCTTCCAGTCCAACGGCCAGTGGATCACCCGCATCGGACGGCTCAGCTTCTGCTGACCACCACCCGACCAGCAGGGAGGCCCGCCACCGCGCGGGCCTCCCGCCTTGTCGCCAGGCGGCAGCGGCAGTCGCCGCCGGCCTAGCCGGCGGCGAGGGCACGCCGGATCCGGCGCAGCGCCGGGTCGGCGGCGCCGACCGCGGCCCACGCCTCCGCCACGGCGCCGAAGACGGGCGGCACGTCCAGCACGCCGACCCGGGCCCGGGGAGCCACCGCCGTGATGCCCGCCGTCACCCGGTCGTGCAGCACGGCGTCGCCGGTCTGCAGCGTGCCACCGCCGAGCACCACCTCGACGTCGGTCCGGACCAGCCGCAACCGCCGGATCAGCGCCGTGGCCATCACGGCGACCTCGTCGGCGAAGGCGTCGACGAGGTGCACCGCGACCTCGTCCCCGGCCGCCGCGGCGGCGAAGACCACCGGCGCGAGCACGTGCAGCCCGTCGTACCGGATCGATCCCAGGTGGACGGCCACGGCGACGTCCTCGGGCCGGCGCAGCCCGAAGTGCGCCGGCACGGACGCGGTGAGCAGGGTCGCCGGGCCCCGGCCGTCCCGGGCCCGGACCGCCGCGCCCAGCCCGGCGATGCCGAGATCGAGACCGCCACCGGAGTCGCCGGTGTAGTCACCGAGCGCGAGGAAGCCCGCCGAGCGCCCGGACGGGTGCAGGCCGACCGCGTTGATGCCGGCGCCGGAGACGACCGCGACCCCCCAGCCGCGACCGGCGCCGGCCCGCAGGACCGCCAGCGTGTCGTTCCGGACGACCGTGACCTCGGCCTGGCCGGTGCTCTCCAGCGCCCGCTGGGCGATGCGGCGCTCGGCGGCGAGGTCGACGTTGGCGAGGAAGTAGACGGCGCAGGCCGCCGGCCGGCCGGGCCGGATCCCGGCGTCGCGCCGGGTCTGTTCCACCAGCGTGCTGAGCCGGTCGCGCCAGCCGGGCGGGTCCGCCAGCGGCGACACCACGCCGGGCCCGCGGCGGCGGGCCAACACCCGGCCCGAGGTCGAGGCGACCAGCACCTCGGTCTTCGAGTTGCCCCCGTCGACCCCGACGACGTGCTCAGCCATCGGCCGCTGGCGGGCGCCCGTCGGAGAACCGCGGCAGGTACCGCCGGTTGGCCTCCAGCAGCGCATCGAGAAGCGGCACCACGACGTCCCACTGCCGGACGAGGGGGTGGGCTACCAGGGCCCGCAGTGCCGTGCCGCGGTCCCCGGTCCGGGCGGCCTCGATCGTGAGCACCTCGTACGCGGTCACGGCCTGGACGAGTCCGAGCATCTCCGGGGCGAGCGGCAGCACCGGCACCGGGTGCGGGCCGTCGGTGTCGACGAGCGCGGGTACCTCGACCACCGCCTCGTCCGGCAGGCCGGCGATGCTGCCGTCGTTGCGGACGTCCACGTAGTGGTGCGCCCCGTCCCCGGTCAGCAGCGAGGTGACCAGCGCCGCGGCGGCCTCGCTGTAGTACGCGCCGCCACGCTTCTCCAGCAGCTCGGGCTTGCGGTCCAGGGCGGGGTCGGCGTACATGGCCAGCAGCGTCCGTTCGATCTCCAGCACCTCCTCGGCCCGCTGCCGGCCGGTCGCCTGGGCCCGGACCGCCTCGTCGGTGCAGTAGAAGTAGTGCAGGTAGTACGACGGGATCGCGCTCAGCGTCCGGAGCAGGTCGGCCGGCAGGCCGTTGTCCGCGGCGAGCTCGTCCGCCGCCGCCGAGCCGAGCAGCTCCGGCAGCCGGTCCACCCCGTCGACGAACACCTGGCGGATCCAGGTCAGGTGGTTGAGTCCGGCGTGGTCGAGGCGCACCCGCTCCGGCGCGACGCCGAAGGTGCGGGCCAGCCGGCGCTGGAACCCGATCGCGGAGTTGCACAGCCCGACCGCACGGTGCCCGGAGTCCAGCAGCGCCCGGGTGACGATGCCGACCGGGTTGGTGAAGTCGACGATCCACGCGTCCGGCTCGGCAAGCTTCGCGACGGTCTCGGCGATCCCGAGCACGACCGGCACGGTCCGCAACGCCTTGGTGAAGCCGCCGGGACCGGTGGTCTCCTGGCCGAGCAGCCCGAAGCGGCCCGGCAGCGTCTCGTCGACCAGCCGTGCCTGCTGCCCGCCGACGCGCAGCTGGACGAGCACGGCGGTCGCACCGTCCACTGCGGACTCCAGCGAGCCGGTGGTGACCAGCCGGCCGGGGAACTCCTGCTTGGCCAGGATCCGCCGGGCCAGCCCGCCGACCACCTCCAGCCGTTCCGCGGCGATGTCGTGCAGCACCAGCTCGTCCACCGCCAGCACGCCGGAGCGACGGGCGAATCCCTCGATCAGCTCGGGCGTGTACGTGCTCCCGCCGCCGACGACTGCGATCTTCATCGCTGCAGCACCCCCACCGGGCCGGGCCTGTCGGTGCCCGCGACGTGGCAGGCCGCGCTGTGGGCCGGTGCCAGCTCGCGCGGCACCGGCGTGATCCGGGCGCACTCGTCGATCGCCAGCGGGCATCGCCCGCGGAAGCGACATCCCTCTCCCGGGTCGACGACCCGTGGCGGCTCGCTGACGTCGCCGGCGTCCACCGCGAGCGGCGCCCGCGGGTCGGGCACCGCGGACAGCAGCAGCTGCGTGTACGGGTGCCTCGGATCGGCGAGCACGTCCTCCGTCGGTCCGGACTCGACGATGTGCCCGGCGTACATGACCAGCAGCCGGTCGGAGACGTAGCGGGCGCTGGCGATGTCGTGGGTGATGTAGAGGAACGACACGCCCTCCCGCTCGCGCAGCGCGGCCATCACGTTCAGCAGTCCGATCCGGATGGACACGTCCAGCATGGACACCGGCTCGTCGGCGAGGATCAGCTTCGGCCGGTACGCCAGTGCCTGCGCGAAGCCGATCCGCTGCCGCTGGCCGCCGGACAGCTCGTACGGGTAGCGGTCGAGAACCTCCCACGCCGGGGTGAGCCCGACGGCCTCGACCACCCGCTCGGCCTCGGCCGACCGCGCGGCGCGGCCGAGCTCGGGCCGGTGCAGCTTGAGGCCGCGCAGGATCCCGTGCGAGACCCGGTAGGCCGGGTTGAGCGAGCTGAACGGGTCCTGGAAGACCATCGGCACGTCGCTGCGGTAGGCCAGCGCCTGTCGGCGGGTCCGCATCGAGGCCAGCGAGCGGCCCTGGTAGAGGATCTCGCCGCCGGTGGGCTTGTGCACCCGCGCCAGCAGCCGGGCGATCGTGCTCTTGCCGCTGCCGCTCTCCCCGACCAGCGCCACGATCTCCCGCGGGTGCAGGACGAAGCTCGCGCCGTCCACCGCATGCAGGACGGTGCGGGACAGGGCACCACCGACCTTGAAGTGCTTGGTCAGGTCGCGCGCCTCGATCAGCGGGGCGGTCACCGACGCACCTCCTCGGCCCGGGTCGCCGCCTCGGGCGCCGGCGGGTGGTGGGGAGCGTGCAGCAGGCACCGTGCCCGCACGTCCCGCACCGGATAGAGCTCCGGGGCGACCAGGGTGCAGTCGTCGGACGCGACCGGGCAGCGCGGGTGGAAGCGGCAGCCGGCCGGCGGCTGGGCGAGGTCGGGCGGGCTGCCGGGAATCCCGGTCAGCGGCACCCGCAGGCCCCGGATCGACGGGAACGCGTCCAGCAGACCCCGGCTGTACGGGTGTGCCGGGGTGTCGAAGACCGTCCGGGTGGGACCCGCCTCCACCACCTGGCCCGCGTACATCACCAGCAGCCGGTCGGAGAAGTGGCTGACCAGCGACATGTCGTGGGTGACGAACACGACCGCGAAGCCCAGCCGCCGCTGCAGGTCCTTGATCTGCACCATCAGCGATCGCTGCGCGACCACGTCGAGGGCCGACGTCGGCTCGTCCATGATCACCAGGTCGGGGGTGAACAGCAGCGCCATCGCGATCATCGCCCGCTGCCGCATCCCGCCGGAGAGCTGGTGCGGGTAGCTGCGCAGGTGGATCGGGTCGATGCCGACCAGCCGCAGCACCTCGACCGAGCGCTCGGTGATGGCGCGGTCGGACATGTCGGTGTGCGCGGCGAGCACGTCCTCGAGCTGCGCGCCGATCGACGCCACCGGGTTCAGCGCGTTCATCGCGCTCTGCATGACGACCGAGTAGTCCCGCCAGCGCAGCGCCCGCAGCTGCCGGTCGGTCATGGTGACCAGGTCGTGGCCGTGGAAGACGACGCTGCCGGCGCGGACCGCCGCCGGCGGGCTGAGCAGTCGGGCGATCGCGAACAGCAGGGTCGACTTGCCGCAGGCGGACTCGCCGACGATGCCGACGAACTCGCCTTCCCGGACGTCGAGGTCCACGCCGTCGACGGCGGCGACGGCGCCGCGCGACGTGGCGTACTCGACCCGGAGGTCACGAACCTCCAGCACGGGTGCGGCGGGCACGCTTCCTCCTCACCGGACGCAGGGCCGGGTTGCCGATCTCGTCGAACGCGTAGTTGAGCAGGGCGAAGGACACCCCGAGCAGGGCCACGCACAGGCCCGGCGCGATCGACCACTGCGGGATGCCGCTCTGCAGCGCCTGCTGGCTCTGCGCCCAGTAGAGCATGGTGCCCCAGCTGATCGAGTTGGGGTCGCCGAGGCCGAGGAACTGCAGGCCGGCGGCGGTCAGCACCGAGTAGAGCGCGGCCCCGAGGAAGTTCGCGACGATGAGGGAGGTCATCGTCGGCAGCATCTCGAACACGATGACGTACGACCGGCGCTCGCCCCTGACCCGGGCGGACTCGAGGAAGTCCCGGTTGCGCAGGGACAGCGCCTGCGCCCGGAGCTGGTTCGCCCCGTACGACCAGCCGGTGAGCACGAGCACGATCAGGATGACCAGCAGGGTTCCCTTCCCGGCGTACGTGGCCAGGATGATGATCAGCGGGAAGGTCGGGATCACCAGGAAGACGTTGGTCAGCATGGACAGCACCTCGCCCGGGACCCCGGCGAGGTAGGCGGCCGAGACGCCGACCAGCACCGACAGCACGGTGGCGAAGAAGCCGGCCACCAGCGCGATCACCAGCGACTGCCGGGTGCCGTAGACCAGCTGCGCCCAGATGTCCTGTCCCAGCGCCGTCGTGCCGAGCAGGTGCTCCCGGGACGGGCCGAGGCCGGGCGGGAACTCCAGCGCGTTCGGGTCGCGTACCGGCGTGAACAGCTGCGGCACGGCGGCCAGGACGGAGAAGACCGCGAAGATCGCCAGGCCGACCAGCGCCTTGCGGCTGCCCCGCACCGCGGCCCACAGGCCGCCGCCGGCCCGGCGCCGGACCGGCCCGGGCACCGGGGCCGGCGTGCCGGCGTCGACCAGCAGCGCGGTCATCGGCTATCCCTTCTCCCGCGCCCGCGGGTCCAGCCAGGCCGTCGCGACGTCGCAGAGCAGCACGGCGACCAGGACGGCGACGGTGAACAGCATGAACAGCGCCTGCATGAGCGGGTAGTCGGTGTTCTGCACCGCGTTGTAGAGCAGGTAGCCGAGGCCCGGGTAGTTGAACACGTACTCGACCAGGATCGCGCCGGAGATCACGAAGCCCAGCGACATCGCGAACCCGGACAGGTTGGGCAGGATCGCGTTGCGGGCGGCGTACGCGGTCATGATCCGGCGGTCGGACAGGCCCTTGGCCCGGCCCATCCGGACGTAGTCCTCGGCCAGCGTGGTGATCATGTTGTTGCGCATCGTCAGGATCCAGCCGCCGATCGAGGCGATCAGGATCGTGGCGGCCGGCAGCACGGCGTGCCGCAGCACGTTGCCGGCGAAGGCCGGCGTGAGCGACGGCTGCAGGCCGGTGTCGTAGTTGAAGTCGCTCGGCAGCAGCCCCCCGGTCCACACCGAGAAGATCAGGATCAGCAGCAGCCCCACCCAGAAGTACGGCAGCGCCGAGGTGACCACGAAGACCGGTGGCAGCACCGAGTCCAGCCGGCCACCGCGACGCCAGCCGGCGAGGACGCCGATCAGCGAGCCGAGCAGGAAGGCGAGCACCGTGGTGATGCCGACCAGGCCGAGCGTCCACGGCAGTGCCTGCCCGACGACCCGGGTCACCGGCTCACCCAGGGTGGCCCCGATGGAGACGCCCCACTGCCCGGTCACCATGTTCTTCAGGTAGTCCAGGTACTGGACCAGGAGGTTCTCGTCCGGCTTGAAGCCGTACGAGGTGAGCATCTGCTCCAGCGCGGCCGGCGAGAGCCTGTTGTGGGTGCGGTCCCGCAGCGCCTGCAGCGGGCTGCCCGGCATGAGTCGGGGGATGAAGAAGTTCAGCGTGAGCGCCACCCACAGGGTGAGCAGGAAGAATCCGAGCCGCCGGAGCACATACCGCACAGCGCCCACCTCCTCCTGCCCACCCTGCCGGGCGGTGCCGCCGTCCGTGCCGCCATCATCGGCGCGACCGCCGCGGTGGCTCTACTTCTGCGCCGACTTCGAGTAGACGTGCAGCAGGACCTGCTCGACGTCGGGGACGTTGAACGCCGCCGGCTGGGCGTACGGGTCGTTCTCGGTCGGCCAGCCGGCGATGTCAGCGGTGTTGTACTGGAACCAGTTGACCGACTCGGTGGTGGGGATGATCGGGATGTCCCGCAGCATCGCGGCCCCGACCTTCTTGATGATCTCGACCTGCCCCGCCGCGTCGGCCGTCGGGTACTGGTCGAACAGCGCGTCCACCTCCTTGTTGAGGTAGCGCTCGTAGTTGAAGCTCGCCGGCTTGCCGATCGGCGCGGAGTTCTTCGAGTAGAGCATCTGGCGCAGCTCGTAGTACGGCGTCGGGCCGCCGGGCTGGCCGTAGTAGGCCAGGTCGAAGTCGCCCTTGTAGAGCCGGTCGTCGAAGGTCTGCTGCGCCAGGTCGGCCACCGTGAGCTCGATGCCGACGGGCTTCAGCTGGTGCTTGACCACGGCGAGCGAGGCGTCCCAGTCGGTGTAGCCGGTGATCGTGATGATCGTCAGCTTGAGCGGGTTGGACTCGGTGTAGCCGAGGCCGGCCAGCAGGGTCTTGGCCTTGTCCGGGTCGGGCTTGTCGTAGCCCGCGGCGGCCACCGCCGCCTGGTCGTAGTAGTTCTCGAAGGTCGGCACCACGATGCCGGTCTGGTTCGCCGGCGGCTGCTGGCCGCCCTCGCCGATCTGGGAGATCTTCTGCCGGTCGATGGCGAGCGCGATCGCCTGCCGCACCGGGAGCTTGCTGGTTGCCGGGTGCGACGGGTCGAGGTTCGGGACGATCTCCACGTTGGTGACCGGCGGCGACCAGGTGTGGTTGTCCTTGGACTTGTTCAGGTAGAGCGCCTTGATGTTCGGGATGAACTGGCTGCCCCACTGCGCCTTGCCGTTGGCCAGGTCGAGGTTGGCCGGCCCGTTGTCGAGGTACGCCGGGTACTGCACCTTCTGGACGTAGGGCTTGCCCGGCTGCCAGTAGCTGGGGTTCGCGACGTACTGGATGTTGTTCGCCGAACACGGGTCCACTGTGTACGGACCGGTGCCGACCGGCTTCTTGTCCGCCCACGTGTCCGGATGCGCGGCCGCCTCGCCGGTGGAGAAGATGTGCTTCGGCACGATGCCGACCTGGTTGGCGAAGTTGAAGAAGTACGGCCCGGCGGCCTGGCCGAATGTCATCGTGACCTTGTTCCCGGCCGCGGTGACGCTCTTCAGTCCCGCCCCGGTCCACAGCGCGTAGAGGTCGGTCGCGGGCACCTTCTTCATGACGTCGAAGGTGTAGGCGACGTCCTCCGCGGTGAACGGCTGGCCGTCGTTCCACTTCACCCCGTCGCGGATCGTGAAGACGATGGACTTCTTGTCCGCGCTCCACTGGTAGGACGACGCCAGCATCGGCGTCTCCTTCTGGTCCTGCAGCAGGTTGACGAACACCAGCGGCTCGTACACGAAGCCCAGGGACACCGTGTTGACCGCGGGGTTGAACGGGTTGAACTGGCAGGTCCAGGTCTGGCCCTGCACGTTGGCGATGGTGAGCGAGCCGCCCTGCTTGTGCGTGGCCTTGTCGGTGCTGCTCCCCTCCTTGCCGGCGGAGCCGGAGCCGTTGTTCGGGGACTGGGCCGTCGTCGACCCGCTGCAGGCGGCCGCCAGCAGGCTGACCGACATGGCGACGGCGGCGGCGATCGTGGTGCGCCTCATCCTGACAGTCCCTTCCTGAGCAGGGTCGTGCCGGGCCGGCCGAGCGGCTCGTGAGGGGGACGCCGTCGGCGTGCCGGGGCGCCGAAGTCCGGCCCGGGCACGACCGGCGGGTGCATCAGCAGCTCCTCGGTGCTGGTGGACGGCTGATAGTTAGGAAACTAGACTTCCAATCAGCCGACGGCAAGAGCCCGTCGTCGATCACCCGTCGCGCCGAGGAGGATCACCCGTGTCGGTAGGGGTGGCGAGTGGCTCGCCCGCGCGACAGCAGCTGATCCGTGCCCTCAACGAGCAGCTGCTGCTCGACTACATCCGCGGCAACGGCCAGGTGTCCCGGCCCGATCTGGCCCGGGTGTCCCGGCTGTCGAAGCCGACGGTGTCGCTGACGCTGGCCAACCTGGAGCGGGCCGGGCTGATCCGCCGGTCCGGGACCAGGACGGGTGCCCCGGGCCGGGCCGCGATCCTCTACGAGGTGCGGCCCGAGGTGGGCTACGTGCTCGCCCTCGACGTCGGCAGCGAGTTCCTGCGGGGCGCGGTGGCCGACCTGTCCGGGGCCGCGCGGGCCCGGTCCTCGGTGCGGACCGAAGCGGCCACCGGGCAGGAGCGGGTGGCCGAGCTGCGGCGGCTGGCGGACAGCCTCTGCGCGACCGCCGGCATCGAGCTGGCGGACGTGACCCAGACCGTGCTCGGCAGCCCGGGCGTCTACGACCCGATGCGGGACGTGATGGAGCTGACCGGTGGACTGCCCGGGTGGGACGAGCCGTCGGTCCTGGCCGAGCTGCGGTCCGCGTTCGGGCCGACGCTGCGCCTGGAGAACGACGTGAACGCGGCCGCCCTCGCCGAGCAGGCGCACGGGCACGGCCGCGGCGTCGCCGACTTCGCCTTCGTCTCGATCGGCACCGGCATCGGGCTCGGGCTGGTGCTGGGCGGCCGGCTGCACCGCGGGGCGCACGGCGCGGCCGGCGAGATCGGCTACCTGCCGCTGAGCAGCGGCCATCCCGGCGACGTCCGGGACGCGCGCCGCCGCGGCTCGCTCGAGGCCGCCGCGTCGGCGGCCGGGATCGTCCGGGCCGCCCGGCGTGCCGGCCTGCGCGGCTCGGTGACGGCGCGGGCGGTCTTCGCGGCCGCCGACGATGGCGACCCGCGCGCGCACACGGTGGTCACCGACGAGGCGCTGCTGGTGGCGAAGGCGGTCTGCACCGTGGTGGCGGTCGCCGACCCCGAGCTCATCGTGCTCGGCGGCGGAGTGGGGCAGGCGGACGGGTTCCTCGCCGCGGTCGCCCGGGAGGTCCGCCGGCGCGCCCCGATCCTGCCGGAGCTGCGGGTCAGCGCGCTGGGGACCAACGCGGTGGTGGACGGCTGCCTGGCGGCCGGACTGGACCGGGCCTGGCAGATCGTCACCACCGGGCTGACGCCGGCCGGCACCGTGGCGTAGGCCGCCGGCGCTGCCTCACCGACCTCACCGGGCCCCGGACATCGCGTCGACGACCTGGTCGAACAGCCATCCGGTAGCCGCCTCAGCCGAGGCGGGCGGCGCGGGCGGTGACCGCCTCCGCGAGCCCGGCCCGCATGGCCTCGACCGGACCCGGACGGCCGGTCATCAGCTCGACCTGCGCGACCGCCTGGTGCAGCAGGACGGCCAGCCCGCTGACCACCCGGCAGCCGGCCTCGGCGGCAGCGGCGGCGAGCGGGGTGGGCCAGGGCGCGTACACCACGTCGAGGACCACCGTGCCGGGGTCCCAGCGCACCGGGCGGAGGCGGTCGGCGGCGCCGCGGGGAAGGGTGGACAGGATCAGGTCGGCCTCGGGCAGCGGGGCCCGGGTCAAGGTGCCGCGGACGGTCGGGCGGACGCCGAGCCGGTCGGCTGCGGTCCGCAGCTCCGAGGTCCGGGAGGTGTCCCGGACCAGCACGGTGGGCTGCCGCTCGCCGAGCTCGGCCAGCGCCGCGAGCGCAGCCTGGGCGGTGCCGCCGGCACCGAGCACGACCGCGCGGCTGACCCGCTCCAGGCCGGCCTCCCGCAACGCCGAGGCGATGCCCGGCACGTCCGTGTTGTCCACCCGCCGGTGCCCGCGGCCGCCGCTGCCGTCCAGGAGGAGCGTGTTCGCGGCTCCCACCGCGGCGGCCAGCGGCGAGACCTCGTCCGCGACCCGCAGCGCCGCCCGCTTCAGCGGCATGGTCAGCGACAGCCCGGCCCACTCCGGTCCCAGCCGGTCGACGAAACCGGACAGGCCGGCCTCGTCGCACTCGATCGCGTCGTATCTCCAGCCGGTCAGGCCCAGCGCCGCGTACGCGGCGGCGTGCAGGGCCGGAGACAGCGAGTGCGCCACCGGCGAGCCGAGCACGGCGGCTCGCCGGCCGGTCTCCCCGCCGCCGCCGTTCTGCTGCTGGGGCATGGCGGACAGTATGCGATCCGGGTCGGCACGCCGGTCGCGCCCGTCCACCGGTCCACCGGGCGGGGTCCGGCCCCGACGCTCAGCTGGCCGGGGCGGCGACGACGTCCGGGCCGCCGTCCGCTCGGGCGTCCCGCAGCCTCGCCGACCGCTCGACGTCGTCCGCGACGGGCTGCTCCTCCAGGCGGTGCCAGCCGGCCGGTCCGTAGACGATCTTGCGTCCGTCGCCGGTCCATACGGTCAGCAGCCCACCGCCCGGATGCTCGACGTCGTAACGGGCCGCGCCGGTGTAGTCCTGGCAGCCCGTCGGCGTGTGGACCTGGAAGTTCATGCCGGCCAAGGTAGGGCCGGCGTCCGGTCAGCGTTCCTCACCGGCGGGAAGCGTGGCGTCGACCAGGCAGGTCGCTCCGGCCGGGCGGGTCTCGACGGCGTCGCAGCGATCCCGCAACCGGTCCAGCGACTCCGTGTCGCCGATCGGGACCGTCGCCTCCAGCCGGCAGCCCTCCCTGGTCTCGGGGAGATCCAGCACCGCGTCGACGAGCCGGGCGCCGGTGCCGACCGGGACGTGCCCCGCTTCGACGTGCAGCTCGGCGCGGACGACGGGGGAGTCCTGGACGGGGTGGACGGCCGCGACGCCGACGACCCGTCCGTCCTCCGTGAGCTCGACATGCTGGTCGTGGCGGTCAACCATGGATGGCCTTCTTCCATCTCCGGCCGGCCGGGGGCCGGTCGAGCGCGTTCGGCTTCCACTCAAGACTTCTGCCGACGCCATCAACCGTAAACATCCGGGCCTCCCGGTACCAGCCCCACGGACCACGACGTGCTGGCCCGCCTCCTGCGGAGGGGCCCACCGGAAGGCGGGTGTCAGCTCGGCCGGGAGCAGCCGCCGACCCGGGGAGCGGTCAGGGGGACAGGACGACCTTGACGCAGTCGTCCTGCTTGTGCTTGAAGGTCTCGTACCCCTCCGGCGCCCGGTCGAGGGGAAGCCGGTGGGTGACCACGAAGCTCGGGTCGATCTCGCCCCGCTCGACCCGCTCCAGGAGGTCACGCGTGTACCGCTGGACATGGCACTGACCGGTCCGCAACGTGATCGACCGGTTCATCCACGACCCGACCGGGAACTTGTCCATGAACCCGCCGTACACGCCCACGACCGAGACCGTCCCACCGTTCCGGCAGCTCATGATCGCCTGCCGGAGCGCCGACCCCCGCTCGGTCTGCAGCCGCGCGGCCTGCTTGACCCGGTCGTAGACGTGCAGCGGGGCGAAGCCCGAGTGCGCCTCCATGCCGACGGCGTCGATGCACGCGTCCGGCCCGCGCCCGGCGGTGATGTCGCGCAGCGCGTCCTGGACGTCGGTCTCCTCGTAGTTGACCGTCAGGGCGCCGCTGCGGTCGGCGGCCATCGCGAGCCGGTAGTCGAACCGGTCGATCGCGACCACCTTCTCGGCGCCGAGCAGCCTGGCGCTGGCGATGGCGAACTGGCCCACCGGTCCGGCGCCCCAGACCGCCACCACGTCACCGGGGGTGATGTCGCACATCTCGGCGCCCATGTAGCCGGTGGGGAAGATGTCGGACAGGAACAGCACCTTCTCGTCCGGCAGGTCGCTCTCGATCTTGACGGGGCCGACGTCGGCGAACGGCACGCGGACGTACTCCGCCTGCCCGCCCGGGTAGCCGCCCAGCAGGTGGGAGTAGCCGAAGACGCCGGCCGGGGAGTGCCCGAACAGCTTCTCGGCCATGCCGGCGTTCGGGTTGGTGTTCTCGCACAGGGCGTACCGGCCGGCCGTGCAGGAGGTGCAGGCGCCGCAGGCGATGGGGAACGGGACGACGACCCGGTCGCCGACGGACAGGTTGCCGACCCCGGGGCCGGTCTCCACGACCTCGCCCATGAACTCGTGGCCGAGGATGTCCCCCCTCCGCACGGCGGAGATGTAACCGTCGTACAGGTGCAGGTCGGAGCCGCAGATTGCGGTCGAGGTGACGCGCACGACGGCGTCGCGGTCGTTGAGGATCTTGGGGTCCGGGACCTCCCGGACCTCGACGGTGTTGCGTCCCATCCAGCAGTTCGCTCGCATGCCGGCTCCTGGTCTCCTCGCGGTGGTCGGGTCGGAGGCGCTTACGGCGCCTGGACCGGCCGCGCCGGGTGGCGGCGGCGCTGCCGGGCCGCGTCCGTGCCCTGCGGGCTGGCCTCCGAGCGCACCACCTGACCGGTCTCCAGCACCTGCTTGAAGCGGCGCAGCGCGTCCTCCAGCACCCGGCGCCTGTCCCTGCCGGTGACCGCGAGCAGTCTCTGGGCGATGCCGCCCTGCTCGTACGGGATGCGGACCTCGGTGCCCCGCCCGCCGGGGGCGGGGTGCAGCCGCACGCCGCCGTGCAGCGGGGGCAGCTTGGGCTCGACACCCGGCCACCGGCGGCGCACCTCGTCCTCGGGACGGTTGATGGTGATGGCGGCGATCCGGGTCACGGCACGGTCCTTCCGCACTCGAGGGTTTGGATGCGAGGCGGGGACGGCGGCCCCGTCGGCATGGCTCACACCTGACCGGAGGGGCGGATTCGAAACGTCGTCAGACCGGACCGGCGACCGGGATCAGTCGTCGGGCACCAGCTCCTGCCGGAGCCGGCTGAGGATCCGGCCGAGCAGCCGGGAGACGTGCATCTGGGAGATGCCGAGCCGGGCGGCGATCTGCGCCTGGGTCAGGTTGCCGTAGTAGCGCAGCTGCAGGATCTGCTGCTCCCGGTACGGCAGGACGGCCAGGGCGCGTCCCAGCGACTCGTGCAGCTCCACGTGGTCGAGTGCCGGGTCGTCGCCGCCGAGCCGGTCGCCCAGCGTGTGGTCCTCGCCGGCCGGGGTCTCGAACGACACCGTCGCGTACGCCGCGCTGCAGGCGAGCGACTCGGTGATCCGCTCCTCCGACAGCCCGGTCCGGGCGGCGACCTCCGGGACCGTCGGGGACCGGCCGAGCTCCTGGCTCATCTCCCGCGCGGCCCTGCTGACCTGCCCGCTGAGCTCCTGGAGCGTGCGCTGGACGTGTACCGCCCAGGTGTGGTCGCGGAAGTGGCGACGGATCTCGCCGAGGATCGTCGGCGCGGCGAAGGTGCTGAACGCCATGCCGCGCCACGGGTCGAACCGGTCCACGGCCTTGACCAGGCCGACCGAGGCGGCCTGGACGAGGTCGTCGAACGGCTCGCTGCGGCCGGTGTACCGGCGGGCGAAGTACCGTGCCAGCGGCAGATGCATCTCGACGAGCTGGTCGCGCAGCTCGCGGTGCTGGACCGTCCCCGGAGCCAGCCCGGCGAGCCGGCAGAACAGCGGCCGGGCCCGGTCGCCCCTGCCGCCGTCGCCCCGGCCGTCGAGGAGATCGGTCGGCGCGGGGTACGGCGGCGTGGGCAGGGCCGGCGGCCCGGCGCGGGGGAGGGTGGCTACGTCCATTCAGCCTCCAGACGGTCGTCGGTCCGCCGGCGGCGCGGCCGGGGAGGAGCGCACGGAGCATCCCGTCGGAGCTGGCTGCCGGGGCGGCCAAGCTGCGACGGTATGCGGCGGCTGCACGCGCGGGTGCGCGCCGACGTACGGCAGTCCCAGCCGCCGCGCTCTCGGCACGACGGGCGACGAGACACGAGACCAGCGGGCCGCCCGTGGTCTGGAGGTGGCCGACGCCGGAGGCGCTCAGCTGTTCAACGCAGTAACACCCTATGCCGATCCTCGCCGCCAGCACAGGTGTCGTCTGCCCTCGACCCGCCGCGCCCCGGGACGCTATTTCTTGCGCGGCTTCTTCGGTGGCAGCGAGGCGACGTGGTCCAGTGCCCTGCCGACCCACCGCGCCGGGCTCTCGCCGGTCGGCACCGTCAGGTAGCCGGACATCGGGCGCTCCTGCGGGCCGAACGCCCCGCCGCCCGCCGCGGCCAACGCGTCGCGGTCCGCAGCCGCCAGCTTCACCCCGATGGCGGCGCCGAACAGGCCGGCGAACATGTTGCCGTTCACGAACGCGCCGAGGTTGCCGAACATCGGCTTCACCTCGACCCGGGGGTCGGCGGGCACGACGGAGCGGAACAGCTCCTTGTCCGCCTCACTCGGCTTCGGTATCTGCACTGCGCTGCTCCCTCGGCTGCTTCCCGGAGGCTGCTTCTGGAGGCTGGTTCCCGGACGCTGGTTCCCGGACGCTGGTTCCCGGACGCTGGTTCCCGGACGCTGGTTCCGGACGCTGGTTCCCGGACGCTGGTTCCTGCAGATCCGTCCGGTCCAAGACTGGCACCGCGGCCGGCTGCCGGCAGGCCGCCGAACGGCCGTGCTGGACCCGGCCGGCGGCGTGACCGGCACGCCGCCGGCCGGGTCCGGCCGCCGCCCGGTGCGGGGCGGCGGCGTCCGTCACATCGGCATCGGGGCGAGCTCGAAGACCTCGATGCTGAACCGGCCCTTGCCCTCGGCCAGGAACGGGTGCTGGTCGACCAGCTTGCGGGCGTCCTCGAGGCTGTCGGCCTCGACGATGCTGTAGCCGTTCTGGTCGCTCGGCGCCGGGCTGGACCCGTCGTCGGCGACGGCCGTCCGGGCGCCGAACGGCGCGCCGGCATCGACCAGCGCCGACCCGACCCGGCCCATCCAGTCGCCCCAGGCGCGGGCCTGCTCGGCCCCCTGCTCCGGCGTGAAGGCGTCCATCGGGGTGGCCGGGCCCCGGTACAGGTACAGGTACTTGCCCATCTCGACTCCTCTCGGTGGCCGGAAAGCCGTTCGGCCCCCGGACGGCGCGCCCGGCGGGCGCCCACTGATGCCGACGAACGGTCCGGCCGGAAATCGACAGGGCTGGTTGGATCGACCGGTGGCTCTCGCTGACTGGTTCCTCACCGCCGGGGAGCGCGGCAACCCGGCGAGCCGGCTGGACGACCGGCATCCGGACGGGGCGGCCTGGTCGCGCGGAAACCTGGTCCGCCCGCTGGTCCACGGCTCGGCGTACTTCGCCGAGCTGAAGCGGGCGGTGCAGCGCGCGGTCCGGGGTGACCTGCTGCTCTTCGTGGACTGGCGCGGCGACCCGGACGAGCGGCTGACCGGCGAGCCGGGCAGCGAGGTGTCCCGGGTGCTCTGCCTGGCGGCGAGCCGGGGTGTCGACGTGCGGGGCCTGGTCTGGCGGTCGCACCTGGACCGGCTGCAGTTCTCCGAGGTGGAGAACCGGCACCTGGACGAGGACGTCAACGCCGCCGGTGGCCAGTGCCTGCTCGACATGCGGGTGCGGGTCGGCGGCTCGCACCACCAGAAGTTCGTCGTGCTCCGGCACCCGGGCCGGCCCGAGCTGGACGTCGCCTTCGTCGGCGGGATCGACCTGTGTCACAGCCGCCGCGACGATGCAACCCACGCCGGCGACCCGCAGCGGCAGCCGATGGCGGCCGTGTACGGGCCGCGCCCACCCTGGCACGACGTGCAGGTGGCTATCCACGGGCCGGCCGTGGGGGACGTGGAGACGGTCTTCCGGGAGCGGTGGGACGATCCCCAGCCGCTCAGCCGGAACCCGGTCCACCTGCTGGCGGACGCGCTCCGGCGGGACGACCGCGCCGCCCGGCGGCTCCCGCCGCAGCTTCCGGACCCGGCGGCGGCCGGCCCGCACGCGGTGCAGCTGCTGCGCACCTATCCCCGCCGGCTCGGCCGCTACCCGTTCGCGCCGGACGGGGAGCGAAGCGTCGCCCACGGCTACGGCAAGGTGCTGCGCCGGGCCCGCCGCCTGGTCTACCTGGAGGACCAGTACCTGTGGTG
This sequence comes from Mycobacteriales bacterium, assembly GCA_045806925.1. Lineage (GTDB taxonomy): Bacteria > Actinomycetota > Actinomycetes > Mycobacteriales > CADCTP01 > CADCTP01. The sequence continues at coordinate 30,830 of JBJMII010000085.1, read as the reverse complement.
CGAGGAGGTGGCCGCCACCTTCGCCGGCGCGCTGCGGGACCAGCCCGACCTGCACCTGATCGCCGTCCTGCCGCACTACTCGGACCTGGACGGCCGGCTGGCGCTGCCGCCGAACGTCCTCGGTCGGGTCCAGGCGCTGGCGCTGCTGCGGGCCGCGGGCGGCGAGCGGGTCCACGTGTACGGACCGGAGAACCACGCCGGCACCCCGGTGTACGTGCACGCCAAGGTCTGCGTCGTCGACGACGTGTGGGCGTCGGTCGGCTCGGACAACGTCAACCGTCGCTCCTGGACGCACGACTCGGAGCTGTCGGTGGCCGTGCTGGACGACACGCTCGACGAGCGGCCGCCGCGGGAGATCGCCGGTGAGCGGCCCCGCGCGTACGCCCGCGACCTGCGGCTGCGGCTGGCCCGCGAGCACCTGGACCGGGCCGACGGCGACGACGCGGACCTGCTCGACCCGCGCTCGGCGGTCGAGGCATTCGCCGCGGCGGCCGGGGCGCTGCAGGACTGGCACGACCGGGGCCGCCGCGGGCCGCGGCCGCCGGGGCGGCTGCGGCCGCTCGTCGAGCAGCGACTCCCGCCGGCCACGGTGCTGTGGGGGGACCCGCTCTACCGGACCGTGTACGACCCGGACGGGCGGCCGCGCAAGCTCCGCCGGCAGCGCCGCTTCTGACCCACCCGATGGCTGCCCTCAGCCGGTGGCTGCCCTCAGCCGGTGGCTGCCCTCACCCGGTGCTGCCCTCACCCGGTGCTGCCCTCACCCGGTGGTGATGCCCCAGCTGCCGGCGAGCGTCCCACCGGGGGCGAGCAGCCGCAGGCCGTCGCCGCTGGCGAAGGCGTTCGGCGGGCAGCTCATCGGCTCCACCGCGAGACCGCGCCGGCGCTGCGGCTCGGGCAGCGTCTCGCCGGTGTAGACCTGCAGGTGGCTGAAGGTCGCGTCGGCCCACAGCGTGACCTGCAGGCCGTCGGCGCGGGACAGCCGGACCCGGGCCATCCCGTCCGGGTCCCGGTCGAGGTCGGCGTACGCGGTGTCCAGTGCGGTCGAGCCGATGGCGCGCTCGGCCCGGAAGTCGTACTCGCTGCCGTCGACCGGCGCGCGCCCGCGCGGGATCGACCGGTCGTCGGTGACCAGCCGGGTCGACGCGGGCAGCCGGAGCCGCGCGCCGTCCACCAGGCCGGTACCGGCGGCGAGGTACGGGTGGGCACCGAACCCGACCGGGGCGTCCCGGTCGGCGCGGTTGACCACGGCCATGGTGACGGACAGGCCCGCGCCGTCCAGCCGGTACGTCACCGTGCAGTCGAGCCGGAACGGGTAGCCGGGCTGCGGGTGCAGCACCCAGGACCCGATCGCCCGCCCGTCCGCCGGCTGCTCCAGCCGCCACGGCGACCAGCGGGTCAGGCCGTGGATCGCGTTGCCGGTCGCGGGCTCGGTGAGTGCCAGCTGGTAGCCGGTGCCGGCCAGCTCGTAGCGGCCGTCGGCGATCCGGTTCGGCCACGGGATCAGCAGCTGGCCGCGGCCGCCGTCGCACATCCGGTCCTCGGCGTAGCCGTCCAGGACGTCGACACCGTCCAGCCGGTACGTCCGCAGGCCGCCGCCGACCTCGACCACGACCGCCCGCTGGGTCCCGTGCCGCAGCTCGACCTGCCGACCCGAAGGGAACGTCACGGCGCCAGGGTGCTCACCCCGGGCCGCCGGGGCAACCGGCGCGGGGTGCGGCCGTGCGGTCATCAGGTCACGGCCGGCTCTGGGCGCCAGGTGATGACGACCGTGTCCCGCAGGACGTCCGCGTCGCCGGCCCGCTGGCCCGCGGTGACCGGGTGCAGGACCACCCGCTCGGCGAGGGCGAGCAGGACGCCCCGCTGCCGGGCGGTGCCGAGCCGGTCCCAGGCCGCGTCCAGCGGGTCCGCTCCGGTCAGCGACGCGGGCACGTTCCGGCGCGAGTGGTCGACCATCTGGTCCTCGACCGCGGCGAGCTCGACGCGCAGCCGGTCGGCTCCGGCCGTCGCGGTCGACGGCTCCACCGCGCCGGTCGCAGCGGCCTGCTCCAGCTGGCTTCGCCGGGTCCGCAGCCCGGCCGCGTGCGCCCGCAGTGCGTAGAGGTCCGGCCGGTCCGGGTCGGCCACCAGCTGCGCGGTGTCCGGGCGGCCGAGCCGGTCGAGCGCCCGCAACCGGACCCACGAGTCGACCGGGCCCATGCTGCGGGAGAGGTGGCCGCCGTCGGCGTCGCACCGGTACGCCGGCAGGTCGGCGGGCAGCCGCTCGGTGCGCACCGGGCCGCCGCAGACGCCGCAGACCGCGACCGCGGTCAGCAGGGCGTCTTCCGGGTCCGGCGCGACCGCCGCCGGGGGCTCGGTGAGGGCGGGCAGGACCGCGTCATCGCCGCCGATGTGCGCGTGGCTGGTCAGCTCGGCGCGGACCATCTCCGCGGTCCACTCGCCGCGCCGCCCGCTCGGCGCCGGCAGGCCCGCCGCGTTCCAGGTGCGCGCGATGCTGTCCGGGCCGGCCCCGGCGCGCAGGAGGTCGTACGCCTGCCGGATCGCGGACGGGTACGCGAACGGGTACGTGGACGGTTCCTCGGGCCGCACGGCACCCCCCTTCAGCGGCTGCCGCCGTCCCGGACGGACGGCTGGGCACCCTGTCTACCGGACCGGAACGTCTACCGGACCGGAACGTCTACCGGACCGGAACGTCTACCGGACCGGAACGTCTACCGGACCGGAACGTCTACCGGACCGGAACGTCTACCGGACCGCACCCAGCATGCCGTCATGCCGGCCCGGGGGCGAGGTCCCTCTGCCGACGGCTCGTCCCGGGGTCCCTCCCCCGAGAGCCCGGGACGAGCCGCCCCGGGAGGAGGTGCCGTGGGCGTCGAGATCCGGTCGGTCCGGCTCGACCGCGAGGTGTGGGTCGCCGTCGCCGGAGAAGTGGACACCCGGACGTCCGCCCAGCTCCGGGACGTGCTGCTGCGTGCGCTCGGCGAGGCCCGGCTGGTCGTGGTGGACCTCGGCTCGGTGACCGCGATGGACTCCGCCGGCGTCGCCGTGCTGACCGTCGTCCAGCGGGCGGCCTCGACCGGGGGAAACTCGCTGCGGCTGCGCGGCGTGCCGGCCGAGCTGGACCGGCTCGTCCGCATCACCGGCCTCGTCGACCGGCTCACCGTCGACATCACCGGCGATGCCATCACCCACCCCATGGGGGAGACCTCCGGGGCGGCGGCCGGGCGGGGTGGCCCGGGTCCTCTACCGTGACCCGGTGCGGGCTTGGGTGGTGGCACGGCCGGGGCCGGTCGACGGCGGGCCGCTGCGACCGGTGCGGCGGGTGCTGCCGGAGCCGGGACCCGGGCAGGTCAGGGTGCGGGTCAGCACCTGCGGGGTGTGCCGGACCGACCTGCACCTCGCCGAGGGGGAGCTGCCGCCGGTGCGGCCCGATGTCACGCCCGGCCACGAGGTCGTCGGCGTGGTCGAGGCGCGGGGACCCGGGGCGGTCCGCTTCCCGGTGGGCGAGCGGGTCGGGGTGCCTTGGCTGGGCGGCACGGACTCCTCGTGCCGGTTCTGCCGGCGCGGCGCGGAGAACCTGTGCCTGCAGCCGACCTTCACCGGTTGGCACGTCGACGGCGGGTACGCCGAGGCGTGCCTGGTACGGGAGGAGTACGCGTACGCGCTGCCGGCCGGTGTCGACGACGAGCAGGCCGCGCCGCTGCTGTGCGCCGGGATCATCGGCTACCGCGCGCTGCGGGCCGCCGCGGTGCCGCCCGGCGGCCGGCTGGGGATCTACGGCTTCGGCGGCTCGGCGCACCTGGCCGCGCAGCTCGCGCTGGCCGAGGGCATGCGGGTGCACGTGCGCACCCGCGGCGAGGGCAACCGGCGGCTGGCGCTCCGGCTCGGTGCCGACTCGGCGGGGGAGTCGGCCGACCCGGTGCCGGAGCCGCTGGACGGCGCGGTGCTCTTCGCGCCCGCCGGCGAGCTCGTCCCGGTCGCGCTGCGGGCGCTCGACCGCGGCGGCACGCTGGCCGTCGCCGGGATCTGGCTGTCCGCCGTCCCGGGCCTGACGTACGCGGACGAGCTCTTCCAGGAGCGCCGCCTGCGCAGCGTCACGGCCAACACCCGGGCGGACGGCGAGGAGTTCCTCACCCTCGCCGCCCGGCACCGGATCACCGCGACCACGGTGCCGTACGCCTTCGACCGCGCCGACGAGGCGCTGCGCGACCTGGCCCACGGCCGCTTCAGCGGCGCGGCCGTCCTGCACGTCGGCAGTGCGGCGGGCCGGCCGTGACCGCCCCCGTCGGCGACCCGGCGGCCCGGTCCGACCGGTCAGGACACCTCGGTGAGCCGGCCGGTGCCGACGTCGAAGACGAAGCCGCGCACCGACTCCTTGCGCGGCACGAACGGGCTGGCGGTGATCCGGGCGATCGACTGCCGGACGTCGGCCTCCAGGTCCGCGAACGACTCCGCGGACCAGTGCGGCTTGATGCCGGTCTCGGCGGCGATCGCGGCCTTGAAGTCGTCGTCGGTGAAGGTGAGCATGCCGCACTCGGTGTGGTGGATCAGGATGACCTCGGTGGTGCCGAGCAGCCGCTGGCTGATCGCCAGGGAGCGGATCGCGTCGTCGGTGACGACGCCGCCGGCGTTGCGGATGACGTGTGCGTCGCCGTCGCCGAGGCCGAGGATGCGGTAGACGTTCAGCCGCGCGTCCATGCAGGCCACGACGGCGAGGTGCCGGGCCGGCGGCAGTGGCAGCGGACCGGAGAAGGAGGCGGCGTAGGTCGCGTTGTTGGCGAGCAGCTCGTCGGTGACGGTCACGGGCCTGCACGCTAATCCAGTAGAGATTGCGGTGCGAGCCCTGGCGTGCGGCACCTGGTGGCGCGCTCCGGCTCAGCTGCGAGCGGCTGGCGGGGGAGCGCCGCGGCTCCGGCCGTGCACGAGCTGGATCTCGGCGATGGCGTCGCCCGGTACCGACGCGGTCGGCCGGCGGTTGAGCCGGGCGATCTCGGCCGGTGCCACCTTGGGGGTGCGGTCGGCGTAGAGCAGGCCGTTGCGTTCCTGTGCGGTGTCGGTGAGCTGGGTGTAGCAGAAGCCGGCGAGCACCGGGCTGGCCTGCAGCGCGCCGACCAGCTCGGCGTAGCGGGCGCAGAGCTGGTCCGGGTCGTCCACCGCGCCGTAGCCGTTCCAGAACTCGTCCGAGTCGGGCCGGTAGGTGATCCCGCCGAACTCGGTGAGCATCAGCGGTTCCTCCCCGGGCGTCAGCTCGGGCAGCAGGATCGACCGGTGGTACGGCTGGATCCGCTGCAGGGTGTGCTGCACCGCCGGGTAGCTGCCGTAGCGCTCGCGGAGCGTCTGGCCCGACTGGCTGTAGTCGTGCACGGTCAGGATGTCGGAGACGACGTGCTCCCAGCCGTCGTTGCCGATCACCGGCCGGCTCGGGTCGAGGGCCTTGGTGACCGAGTAGAGCGCGCGCACCGCGTGCCGCTGCGCCGCGTCACCGGGCAGCTGAGGCAGCCCCCAGCTCTCGTTGAAGGGCACCCAGGCGATCACCGCGGGCGACCCGGCGTCGCGGGCCAGGACCTCGGTCCACTCGCGGACCAGCCGGGTCAGCCCGACCTCGTCGAAGACGTACGCGCTCGGCAGCTCCGTCCACACCGCGACACCGAGCACGTCGCACCAGTGCAGGAACCGCGGGTCCTCGACCTTCTGGTGCACCCGCACCCCGTTGAACCCGAGCTCCTTGACCAGCTCGACCTCCCGGCGCAGCGCGTCCGGGTGCGGGGCGGCGAGGTGGGACTGCGGCCAGTAGTTCTGCGCGAGCACCATCCGCAGGAACAGCGGCCGCCCGTTGAGCAGCAGCCGGCCGCCGGAGACCGACACGTCCCGCAGACCGGCGTAGCTGTCCACCTCGTCCAGCACGGTGGTCCCGTCCAGCAGGGCGACGGCCGCGTCGAGGAGGTTCGGGTGCTCCGGCGCCCAGAGGTAGCTGCGCCGGTCGTGCGCGATCCGCGCCGCGTCGAGACCGATCTGCTGCCGGGTCATGGTCGAGCCGAGCGCGTACGTGTCCTCCGTGAGCACCTCGCCGCGCAGCGAGAGCCGCACCCGCAGCCGCGGGTCGGCGAGCCGGGCGGCCGCCGGAGAGACCCGCGCGGTCAGGCCCAGCACCCGCCGGTCGAGGTCCGGGGTCCAGCGCAGCGTCTCGATCCGGGCCGCCGGGACCGGCTCCAGCCAGACCGGCTGCCAGATGCCCGTCGTCCGCTCGTACCAGACGCTGTGCGGCCGCTCCTGCCAGTCCTGCTTGCCGCGCGGCTGGGTCAGGTCGGCCGGGAGGTCCTCCGCCCGCACCGTCAGCACCTGCTCGTCGGCGTCGGCGAGCAGTGCCGTGACGTCCGCCCGGAACGGCGTGTGGCCGCCCTCGTGGTCGACGGCGTGCCGGCCGTTCACCCACACCGACGCCCGGTAGTCCACCGCGCCGAAGTGCAGCAGCAGGCGCTCCCCGGGCCGGGGCCGCGCGCTGAACGTCCGCCGGTACCAGACCACCGGGTGGAAGCCCGGCTCGGCGATCCCGCTGGCCGGGGACTCCGGCGGGAACGGCACCCGGATCCGCCGGGAGAAGACGTCGGCCCGCTCCGGCCAGCCCTCGTCCAGGCCCACGTCCTCGTCGTCGTAGGCGAAGCCCCAGCTCCCGCACAGGTCCGTCCACCTCCGCCGGGCCAGCTGGGGTCGCGGGTGGACCGGTCCGGGCCGCGGCCCGGGACCGGCCGGCTCCGCACCTGACACGTCGCATCACCTCACCAGGACGCCGCTACCGGGCCCACCCGGGCCCGTGCCCGCCTGCCCAGACCGTACGGCCGCGCCGGCTCGGGCCGTCAGCCAGCACGGCGGAGGCCGGCGCGGCGCGAACCTCTCGAATGGGGCGCATGGTGAGGCCGGGCCCGATAGGGTCTGGGCCTGGTCATCCCGTCCGGTCGCTTTCTGGGGGTTCCATGTCCGTCACGTCCTCGCGCCCGGTGCGGGCGGTCCTGCGCGTCCTCGCCGTCCTGCTGGTCACTCTGGTGGCGCCGGCGGCCACCGCCTCGACGGCGTCCGCCTCGTGGCCGGGGCAGCGCCAGCTCCAGGTCGCAACGTACAACCTCTACCTCGGGGCCAACCTGCAGCCGCTGTTCGCCGCGACGCCGGAGACGGTGGCCGGGCTGACCCAGGCGGTCTGGGACCACGTCGAGCAGGTCGACTTCCGGGTGCGGGCGCAGGCGATCGCCAAGCTCATCGACGGGTCCGACCCCGACCTGGTCGGCCTGCAGGAGGTCGTGCTGTGGGAGCGCGGCAGCACGCCGGCGACGCTGCAGCCGGTGTACGACTTCCAGCAGATCCTGCTCGACGCGCTGGCCGCCCGCGGCGAGCGCTACCAGCCGGTGGCGGTCAGCCGCAACTTCCAGAGCCCGGCGGTGCCGCTGGCCAGCGGCGGGCTGGCCCGTTTCACCGACCGGGACGTGATCCTGGTCCGGGCCGACCAGCACCCGGCGGTGCGGGTGTCCAACCCGCAGGCCGCCCTGTACGCGGCGGCGCTGCCGCTGCCCAACCCGCTGCTCGGCGGTGCCCCGATCGTGCGCGGCTGGGCGTCGGTGGACGTGCAGGTGCTGGGCAAGCCGGTCCGCTTCGTCGACACCCACCTCGAGGCCTTCCACGCCGGCGTGCGCGCCCTGCAGGCGCAGGAGCTGGCCGCCCTGCTGGCCGGGTCGCCGCTGCCGGTCGTGCTGGTCGGCGACCTCAACTCCCGGCCGGACGACAGCACCGGCGCGTACGGGATCCTCACCGGCGCGCTGCACCTGGCGGACGCCTGGGTGGAGGTGCACGGGCCGGACGGCGGCTTCACCTCGGGGCAGACCGACGACCTGAACCTGCCGGAGTCGCTGCTCGACCACCGGATCGACTACGTGCTCTACCAGCCGGTCGGCCTGCGGGCGACGGCCGCGACCGTGCTGGGTGAGCAGCAGCGCGACCGCACCCCGCCGCTGCCGGGCGCGCCCTTCGGGCTGTGGCCCTCCGACCACGCCGGCGTCGCGGCCGCGCTGGCCCTCGGCCGCCGCTGAGCAGCGACGGCCGGGGGCGGGCCGGGTGGTCGGCCCGGCCCATCCGGTCAGGCCGTCAGGCGGTCAGCGAGGCGATCGAGTAGTTCGAGGTCTGGTTCCACCGGCGGACGGAGGTCGGCTACGTCAAGCGCCGGACGCTGACCGCGGACGCGGCCGGCCGGTGGAGCACCACGTACGTCGCCGCCGACGACCACCGCTACTACCCGGTCTCGTACGGGCTGCAGAGCGTGGCCGGCCTCACCCAGATCCCGCACTGACCGGCGGGCCGAGCCGGGTCTCGGCGAGCGTGGCCGGTCGCCGGCCCGTCCAAGTGGCTGTAGGTAGTCCCCTCACAGCAGACTGCAAGGTGATTGAGGTTCCCCTGATGGGCATCATTGGGTAAACACTGAACCGGACACCGACACCGTGACAGCAGCTCGCGGCGCCGAACAAGACGATCTTGGAGTTCGGGCGTTGGATCGGATCGAAAAGTCTGACGAGGTAGCGATCTCAACTCGGCCACTGCGCGGCGGCCAGCGTACCCGGCTCGCCGTCGACGGGGGGACCCCGGTCCGGACGGCGCCGTGGCCGACGTACGACAAGGGCGCGGTCTTCGTGCACGCGGAGGACGAGGCGGCGGCGCTGCGGGCGATCCGCAGCCACCTCTACTTCCGCTACGACTGCCGGGCCCAGCAGGACACCGAGTGCGGCCAGCTGGAGGACGAGCTGAGCGCGTACTTCGGCAGCCGGCACGCGCTGGCGGTCTCCAGCGGCACCACCGCGCTCGCGCTCGCGCTGATGGGCGCCGGGGTGCCGGCCGGCTCGCAGGTCGCCTGTCCGGGCTTCACCTTCGTGGCCACCCCGAGCGCGATCGTGCTGGCCGGCTGCCGGCCGCTGCTGGTCGAGGTGGACGAGAACCTGCACCTCGACGTCGCCGACCTGCGCCGCCGCTGGACTCCGGAGGTCCGGGCCATCGTGGTCGTGCACATGCGCGGCTTCGCCGCCGACATGGAGGCGCTGATCAGCTTCGCCGCGGAGATGGGCGTGCCGCTGATCGAGGACGCGGTGCCGGCGCTCGGCGCGGAGCTGGGCGGCCGCAAGCTCGGCACGTTCGGCCTGGCCGGCGCCTTCAGCACGCAGTCGGACAAGGCGCTGAACTGCGGCGAGGGCGGCTTCCTGGTCACCGACGACAGCGCCCTGTTCGCCCGGGCCGTGGTGCTGTCCGGCGCGTACGAGGGGCGGCTGCGCCGGCACTTCCCGGACGGGGCCCCGCCCATCGGCTCCGACCTGGACCTGCCGCTGTACAACTTCCGGATGGACGAGATCCGGGCCGCGCTGCTGCGGGCCGAGCTGACCCGGCTGCCGATCCGGCTGGGCCTCTTCCACCGCAACTACGACTACGTCGCCGCGGCGCTCGCGGACGTGCCGCAGATCGCGATCCGCCGGCCGGTGGCGCCCGGGGCGTTCCTCGGCGAGGCGTTCATCTTCCGGGTCCCGGACGGGGACGCGGAGTGGTTCGCGCACGCGCTGTGCCGGGAGGGCATCGACGCGCGCAACCTCGGCTCCGGCGCGGACACCAACGTGCGGGTCTTCTGGAACTGGCGGTTCCTCTTCGGCGACATGGACGTGCCGGCCATCCAGGCGCTGCTGCCGGCGACCACCCGCCACCTGCAGGACGCGGTGGACGTCCCGCTGTCGTCCACACTGGAGCTGGCCGACTGCGACCAGCTGGTCGAGGCGGTCCGCCGGGTGGCGGCGGCCCGGTGAGCGACCGGCCGGCGATCCCCCGGCTCGCCCTGGTCGGCATCTTCGGCGGGCTGTTCTGCGGCTACCTCGGGCTGGCCGCGGTCATCCCGGTGCTGCCCGGCTTCGTCCGGCAGCGGCTGGACGGCGGCAACGTGGTGGTCGGGCTGGTGGTCACCGCGACCGCGGTGACCGCGCTGCTGGTCCGGCCGGTCGCCGGCGGCCTCGCCGACCGGTACGGCCACCGCCGGGTCATGCAGCTCGGCGCGCTGGTCGTGGCGACCGGCGGGCTGCTCTACTTCCTGCCGTTCGGCCTGCCCGGGCTGCTGCTGGTCCGGCTGTTGCTCGGCGTCGGCGAGGCGTCGCTGTTCACCGCCGGTGCGGTGTGGACGGTGTCGATCGCGCCGCACGAGCGCCGCGGCCAGCTGATCGGGCTGTACGGGGTCAGCATGTGGGGCGGGATCTCGGCCGGCACCTTCATCGGCGCGTTGCTGGAGCGGATCGACTACTCGGCGGTCTGGGCCTTCAGCCTGGCCGCGCCGCTGCTCGGGCTGCTGCTGATCAGCTCGGTGCCGGCGGCGGCCGGCGGTGCCGGCTCCGGCCAGCCCGGCGGCCGCCGCCTGCTGCTGCGGCCCGCGGTGGTGCCGGGGACCGCGCTCGCGCTCGCCGCCGTCGGGTACGCCGGACTGGCCGCCTTCGTGGTCCTGCACCTGGACGCCCGCGGCGTCCACTCCGGGGTCGCCGTGCTGACCTGCTTCAGCGCCGTCTACGCCGGGACCCGGCTGGTCATCGGGCACCTGCCGGACAAGCTCGGCCCCCGCCGGGTGGCGACCTGGTCCGCGGCCGGCGAGGCGGTCGGCCTGCTGGTCATCGCGGTCGCGCCCAACCTCCCGGTCGCCGTGCTCGGCGGCCTGGTGATGGGGGTGGGCTTCTCGCTGCTGCACCCGTCGCTGGCGCTGATGGTGCTCGACCGCACCGACAAGGCGAAGCAGGGCGCGGCGATCGGGGCGTACACGTCCTTCTGGGAGCTCGGCCTGATCGTCGGCGGGCCGGTGACCGGGGCGGTGGCGGCCGGTTTCGGCTACCCCGCGGTCTTCGTCCTCGGCGCGGCCTGCGCGGCGGCCGCGATCGCCGTCGCCGCCCTGACCCGCCAGCCGGCGCCGTCCGTGCCGACGGTGCCGTCAGGGAGCTGAGCCGGGGAGGCCATGGACCCGCTGACGATCCTCTGCATCACCGGCTGGTGCCGCAACGGCAGCACCATCGTCGGCAACGTGCTGAACGAGGTGCCGGGCCTCTTCCACGTCGGCGAGCTGCACTTCCTGTGGAAGAACTCGGTCGGCCGCGGCGCGAACAGCTCCTGCGGCTGCGGCCGGCACCTGACCGGGTGCCCGGTGTGGTCGCAGATCCTGCCGGTGGGCCGGCCGGCCGGGATGTCCCCGGAGGCGCACGCGGACGAGGTCATCCGGCGGCAGCGGTCCTGCGTCCGGACCCGGCACACCTGGCGGGTGCTCCACCGGGGACTGGACGGCCCCGACATCCGCGCGCATGCGGAGCTGATGACCCGCGTCTACCACGCCGCCGCCGAGCGAACCGGTGCCCGGGTGGTGGTGGACACCACCAAGATCCCCGGCGAGGCGGCGCTGCTGCCGTACCTGGAGGGGACCGAGACGTACTTCGTGCACCTGGTCCGGGACCCGCGGGCGGTGGCCCAGTCGTGGAGCCAGGAGAAGCAGTACTGCTACGTGATGCCGTCCCGGACCAGCACCGCGTACTGGTACGGCTTCAACCTGGCGGCGGCCGCCATCCTGCGCCGGCACCGGGAGCGCTCGCTCTTCCTCCGGTACGAGGACTTCATGGCCGATCCGGCCGGCACGATCGACTCCCTGCTGCGGCTGTGCGGCGCCGACCCGGCGGCGAACCCGGTGCGCGGCCGCACCGTCGAGCTGCACACCAACCACACGGTGACCGGCAACCCGGACCGGTTCGTCACCGGCCCGACCGTGCTGCGGGAGTCCGACGACTCCTGGCGGACCGCGCTGCCGGCCTCGGCCAAGCTGGCCGCGGTGACGCTGTCCTGGCCGTTGTTCTCCCGGTACGGCTACCGGTACCGCGGCACCTTCGGCTCGGGCATCCCGGCCGGCGCGCGGGCGGCGCAGCGGACCCGGACGTGAAGGAGGACCTGGTGGACCTGGGACTGCACAACAGGGTCGCGCTCGTCGCCGGCGGGTCGAGCGGGCTGGGCCTGGCCGCCGCCCGCGAGCTGGCCGCCGAGGGCGCCGACGTCGCCATCGGCGCCCGCGACCCGGAGCGGCTGGCGGCCGCGGGGCGGGAGCTCAAGGAGGTGGCGCGCGGCCGGGTGCACGCGACCAGCGTGGACATCAGGGACCCGGCCGCGGTCGGCCGCTGGGTGGACGAGGTGGCCGCCGATTTCGGCGCGCTGCACGTGGTGGTGGTCAACGGGGCCGGCCCGCCGATCGGCACGGCCGACCAGTTCGACCTGCCGGAGTACCGGGCCGCGCTGGACGAGGTGCTGCTGCCCGCGGTGAGCCTGGCGCTGGCCGCGCTGCCGCACCTCAAGGCGGCCGGCTGGGGCCGGCTGCTGTTCATCACCTCGGAGACGGCCGCGGTGCCGGTGGCGCCGCTGGCGCTGTCCGGGGTGACCCGGGCCGCGATCGTGCGGTTCGCCCAGTCGCTGGCCGCCGAGGTCGGCCGGGACGGCATCACCGTGAACGTGCTGGCTCCGGGCATCACCCGTACCCCGCCGGAGGAGCGGGCGGCCGCCCGGCTGGCCCGGGACGGCGACGTCGAGGCGCAGCTGCGGCTGATCGGCAGCCACAATGCGCTGGGCCGGCTGGCCCAGCCGGACGAGGTCGCCGCGGTGATCGCCTTCCTCGCCGGGGAGCGGGCGTCGTTCGTGACCGGCACCGTCCAGCTGATCGACGGCGGCGCCAGTGTGACCCCGCCGCCGCTGCCGCACCTGACCGCGGTCCGCAAGGACACCTTCACCTGATCCCCCGGACCTCGACCCCGGACCCGACCCCCCGACCCGACCCTGGGACCGACCCTCAGGCCCGACCCTCAGACCGACCCTCAGACCGACCCGAGACAGGAGCAGCCGGGCGATGACGACGGCGAGCCAGACCTACACCGAGCAGGACGTCGAGGCCTTCTTCGACGAGACCCTGGGCACGTACCTGAGCTTCTGGGACGCCGACGGCGTCCTGCACACCGGCTACTTCACCGGCGAGCGGGACGAGGACTACCGGGCCGCGTCCGCACGGACGTCGGAGATCCTGGCCGAGTACGCGGAGATCGACAGCTCGTCCTCCGTGCTGGACGTCGGCTGCGGGTGCGGCAACTTCCTCATCGAGCTCGCCCAGCGCTTCGGCTGCCGCGGCGTCGGGCTGGACCTCAGCAGCGAGCGGATCGCCTTCGCGAAGCGGAAGCTGGCCGGCGCGGGCGGGCTGGACGTCGAGTTCCGGCACGGCTCGGCCACCCGGATGCCGTTCAGGCCGGACACCTTCAGCCACGTGGTCAGCCAGGACGCGCTCTTCCTGGTGCCGGAGAAGCCGACCACCCACCGCGAGGTGTTCCGGGTGCTGCGGCCCGGCGGGCTGTTCGCCTTCTCCGACTTCCTGCAGCCGAAGCAGGAGGTGAGCGAGCGCGCCCGCAAGCACGTCTACGACCGGGTCCGGTGGAACGGCGGCTACTCGCTGGCCGGCTACCAGGCCGCGCTGGAGCAGGCCGGCTTCGACATCGTGCTCGGCCTCGACCTCGCCTCCCACCTCAAGCAGACCTACCGGGTGCTCGGCCGCACCGCCGCCGAGCGGGCGGAGTCCATCGTGTCCACAGCGTCCACAGCGTCCACAGCGGACCCGGCCGACACGACGTCCACAGTGGACACCGCAGCGGCCCGGGACTGGATGCTCGCCTTCGCCGAGTCCTGCAAGCAGTTGCAGATCGCCATCGCGGACGGCGAGTTCGGCTGGGGGATGATCGTCGCCCGCAAGCCGGCCGGCCGGGGGGCGGCCCGGTGACGGCGGCGGCCCGGGCCGACCTCGTCGAGGGCGCGATGGCCGAGGTCGTCGCCCGGCCGACGGACTTCTCCGTCGTGAGCAGCTAGACGTGCCGCCCGACCCGGAGGTGCTCATCGTCGGTGCCGGGGTGGCCGGCCTGTTCTGCGCGTACCACCTGCGCCGCCGCGGCATCGGCGTCGCGGTGCTGGAGCGCGGCCCGGTCGGCGGCCCGCAGTCCTGCTCGTCCGGCAACACCGGCTTCGTCGGCGCCCAGGGCGCGGCGCCGCTGGCGCAGCCGGCGGAGCTGGCCGGCGGCGGCCCTGGTCGGTACCGGCGGCTGCTCGACCCGGCCGGCCCGCTGTCGGTCCGGTTGCGCCGGGACGGGGAGCTGCTGTCCTGGCTGTGGCACTTCCGCCGGGCCTGCGACGAGCCGACCGCGGCGGCCGGCTACCGGGTGCTGGTCGAGCTGAAGCAGCGCAGCCTGGCGATGCTGCGGGAGCTCTGCTCGCCGGCCGGGTCCGGCGGCCTGGCGGCCACCTTCACGGAGGACGGCATGGTGCTCGCCTTCCGGACCGCGGCGGGCTTCGAGGCGGCCGCCCGGACCGTCCCGCGGGCGGCCGCGCACGGGGTGCCGCTGCGGGTGCTCGGCGCCGGCGAGCTGGCCGCGCTGGAGCCGGGCGTGGACTTCGCCGTGCACGGCGCGCTCTACAACCCCGAGGGCGGCGCCGTGCACGCGCCGGCCTTCGCCGTCGAGCTGGCCAGCCTGCTCGCCGACCGGGGCGTCGAGATCCACCCGTTCACCGAGGTGCTCGACTTCGACGTCGCCGGCGAGCGGGTGCGGCAGGTGCGCACCACCCGCGGCGACTTCCGGCCGGCCGAGACGGTCCTCGCGGCCGGCAGCTGGACGACCGAGCTCGCGCGCCGGCTGGGCGTCGGCCTGGAGCTGCAGCCGGTGAAGGGCTACAGCGTGACCGTGCGGATGCCGGCGAACGCGCCGCGGCGGCCGGTGCTGCTCGGCGAGGGGACGGTGGCGATGGCGCCGCTCGGCGACCGGCTCCGGCTGGCCGGCAGCCTAGAGCTGTCCGGTTTGGACGGTACCTTCTCCCGGGCGCGGGTGGACGGCCTGCTCGATACGGCCCGGGAGTTCCTGCCCAGCCTGGAGCGGACCGAGATCGTCGAGGTATGGCGGGGCTTCCGGCCGTGCACGCCGGACAGCATCCCTTTCCTCGGCCGCGCCGCACCGTACCGGAACCTGACCGTCGCCTGTGGACACGGGACGATCGGGATGGGGCTGGCGCCGGCGGCCGGGGAGGTGGTTGCCCGGATCGTGGCCGGTGAGCCGCCGGAGCTGGACCTGGCGCCGTTCCGGCTCGGCCGGTTCGGCTCCGCCCGGCGCGGCCCGGGCCGTCCGAAGAGGATGGTCGCGATGGGACGGTGGAGATGAGTGGCGGGCAGCCCGACGTCGCGATCGGGGTCATCGGGCTGGACACCTCGTTCACCAAGATCCCCGGGCACATCCGCAACCCGGCCACGTTCGGCTTCCCGGTGGTGTACGAGGTGGTGGCCGGCGCGACCGCGGAGCGGGTGGTCACCCAGGCCGACCCGGCGCTGCTGGAACCCTTCGCCGCGGCGGCCCGCAAGCTGGAGGCGCAGGGCGTCGGCGCGATCACCACCGGGTGCGGCTTCCTGGTGCTGTTCCAGCGGGAGCTCGCCGCCGCGGTCGGCGTGCCGCTCTACACGTCCAGCCTGGTGCAGCTGCCGATGGTGCACCGGATGCTGCGGCCGGACCAGAAGGTCGGGGTGCTCACCGCGAAGCGGCCGTCGCTGACGCCGCGGCACCTGCGCGCGGTCGGCGCCGAGGACGTCCCGGTGGCGGTCGCCGGGATGGCGGAGCAGCCGGAGTTCCGCCAGGTCATGCTGGAGGCCCGGCGGTCGGAGCTGGACGTGGACCGGCTGCGGCGGGAGGTGCTCGGCCGGGCCGAGCAGCTGGTCGCGGACGACCCGGCGGTCGGCGCGCTGCTGCTGGAGTGCACCGACCTGGTGCCCTTCGCGCACGCGATGCAGGCGCGGACCGGGTTGCCGGTCTTCGACATCGTCACGCTCACCGAGATGGTGCACGCGAGCCTCACCCGCCGCCCGTACTGACCGTGTCGGGGCCCCACGGTGGACGGCCGCGCGGTCCGACGTGCGGGGCGCGGCTCAGGCGGTGGCGTGCACGGTCTCGACCAGCAGGTCGCGGACCTCGCCCGCGAGGCCGTTGACGTTGCACAGCGCGACCACGGCGGCGTCCTGCGCGGGCATCCGGTGCGCCAGCATCTCGAAACCGGGGTCGCCGCCGCCGTGCCCCCACCGGTCGGCGTGGATCAGCACGCCGTAGCCCATGTCCAGCCCCCGCTCGACGGGTACCCGCGGGGTGAGCATGGTGTCGGTCAGCTCCCGGCCGAGCAGCGTGCCGTCGTCGTACCGGCGGAGGAAGCGGTCCACGTCCGCGGCCGTGCAGCAGGCGCCGCCGTCCGCGCCGCCGACGATCGGCACCGAGTAGATGTTGGTCCGCCACGGCCCGCCGGGCTCGGCCGGGCGCAGCTGGCCCATGGCCAGGTCCGGCCGCACCTCGTCCAGCGGGAAGAAGCCGCTGGCCGCCATCCCGGCCGGGCCGAAGACCCGCTCGGCGACCACGTCGGCGTACGGCCGGCCGGCCAGCTCCTCGATCACCAGGCCGAGCAGCACGTAGCCGGCGTTGGAGTAGCGCCACCGGCCGCCTGGTGGCCGGTACGGCGGGAGGTCGCCGAACATCGGCAGGAAGTCGGCCGGGCGGCGCATCCGGTAGCAGGCCCGCTCGACCCACAGGTCGGCGTAGTCGACCGCCGCGTCGCCCTCCTCCTCCGCGTAGTCCGCGATGCCGGAGGTGTGCGTGAGCAGGTGGTGCAGCGTGACCTCGGGCAGCAGGGTGGACGGCCGGCGCTGGGCCGGCAGGATGTCGACCACCCGGGTGCCGAATCCCTCCGGGCCGGCCCGCCCGGCCCGGACCTGGTCGGCCACCGCCACCGCGGTGAACATCTTGGTGAACGAGGCGAGCCCGAACCGGGTGCCCGGGTGCACGGGCACCCCGTCCGCCCGGTTGGCCAGCCCGTAGCAGCCCTCGAAGTCCACCCCGGCGCCGCGGCTGATCCGCGCGATGCCGGAGTAGTCGCGCTGCTCCGCCCATTCCCGCAGCCGGGCGTCGAGCCGGGCGAACGCGTCCATGGCGCGGACTGTCCCAGTCCCGTCCCGCCGGCCGCCACCGGATTCGTCCCGTGGGCGGCTCCCGGACCCCCGGCGCGGCAGCTCGGTGCGGCTGGTCGCGCTGGTCCGCGCGCTCGTCCAGCGACGTGCCGGGTTCCTCCTCGCGGGCTCGGAGGTCCCGGGCCGGCCACATCGCGGTGGTCGCCCGACGGCGCGGGAGGATGACCGGGTGACCGGGGCACTGCGTCGGCGGCTCGGCCTCGGGGACGCGGTGGTGCTCGGGCTCGGGTCGATGCTCGGTGCGGGGGTCTTCGCCGCCTTCGCGCCGGCCGCCCGGGCCGCCGGGACCGGCCTGCCGGTCGCGCTCGCGATCGCCGCCGGGGTGGCGTACTGCAACGCCACGTCCAGTGCGCGGCTCGCCGCGGTGCACCCGCGGGCCGGCGGCACGTACGTCTACGGCCGCTGGCAGCTCGGCCCGGCCTGGGGGTTCGTCGCCGGCTGGGGCTTCGTGGTGGGCAAGACGGCGAGCTGCGCGGCGATGGCGCTGACGGTGGGGGCGTACGCGTGGCCGGCGCACCCGCGGCCGGTCGCGGTGACCGCCGCGCTCGCCCTCACCGCGGTGAACTGGCTGGGCGTCACCCGGACGCTCGGGGTGACCCGGGTGCTCGTCGCGGTCACCCTGCTCGCGCTCACCCTGGTCGTGGTCGGCTGCCTGGCCGGCGGCGCGGCCGACCCGGCCCGGCTGCACCCGGTCGACCTCGGGCCGTACGGGCTGCTCCAGGGTGCCGGGCTGCTGTTCTTCGCCTTCGCCGGGTACGCCCGGGTGGCCACGCTGGGGGAGGAGGTGCGCGACCCGGCCCGGGTGATCCCGCGGGCGGTGCCGACCGCGCTCGGCCTCGTGGTCGGCGTCTACGCGCTGGTCGGTGTCGGCGTGCTGCTCGTGCTCGGCGCGGACCGGCTCGCCGGGAGCACCGCGCCGCTGCGCGACGCGGTGGCCGCCGGCCGGCTGGACGGGCTGGCGCCGCTGGTCCGGCTCGGCGCCGTGGCCGCCGCCGCCGGCGTGCTGCTCAGCCTGCTCGCCGGGGTGAGCCGGACGACGCTGGCGATGGCCCGGGACCGGGAGCTGCCGGCCTGGTTGGACGCGGTGCACCCGCGCCACCACGTCCCGCACCGGGCGGAGCTGGTCATCGGCGCGGTGGTCGCGGTCACCGCCGCGGTCGTGGACCTGCGCACCGCGCTCGGCTTCTCCGGCCTCGCGGTGCTGGTCTACTACGCGATCGCGAACGCGGCCGCGTGGACCCTGGACGCCCCCCGCCCGGCCGGCACCCGGCCGCTGGCCGCGGTGGGGGTGGCCGGTTGCCTGCTGCTCGCGGCGAGCCTGCCGGTGGCCGGCGTGCTGGCCGGTACCGGCGTGCTCGCGGCCGGGCTGGCCGGCCGGGCGCTGCGCCGTGGTCGTGCCGGCGCCGGGACGGGGTAGAACGGGGACGACCGACCCCCGGACACCGACCCCACAGCAGGAGGACACCGATGCGGAAGAAGGGCATGTTCGCCGCGCTCGCGGCGTTCGCCGCCAGCCCGCAGGGCCGGCGGATGATCCAGCAGGCCAGGGACTACGTGCGCAGCCCGGAGGGCAGGGCGAAGATCGCGCACGTCCGCGAGCAGGTCGCCCAGCGGCGCGCCGGCACGCGGGTGCGCTGACCCGGCGGGCCCGGGGAGTCGCCGGGCGCGGCCCGGCGGCCCCTTCGGCCATCGGGCCCACCGGCGGCCGCCTACCGAGCCGGTCGGAGTAGAAAGCGAACACCCGAGCGGGCTACCCCGCGTATCGGATCGTTACTTGTCATCGACGGCCGGGTGCCGTCTGATGTGTCCGGTGCCCGACCCAGACCCTGCCGGCACGTCGGAAGCGAGGACCCCGGATGCGATCGGGACAGCGGATGGGAACGCTCCTGGCCATCGTGTCACTGGCCACCGCGGCACTCCTCGCCGCGGCGGGGTGCAGCAGCGGCGGCGACGGCGACCAGGGCGGCACGGGCGGCGCGAAGTCGCTCAAGGTCTGGACCATCGAGGACGTCGCCGACCGGGTCGCGGCGCAGAAGAAGATGGCCGCGGACTTCACCGCCAAGACCGGCGTCAAGGTCGAGGTGGTCGCGGTCGCCGAGGACCAGTTCGACCAGCTGGTGACCTCCGCCGCGGCGGCGGACAACCTGCCCGACGTCATCGCCGCGCTGCCGCTGTCGCAGGTCCGCTCGCTGGCCTCCAACGACCTGCTCAACACCGAGATCGCGGGCCAGGTGGTGGACGAGCTCGGCAAGGACACGTTCGCCGCCCGCAGCCTGGAGCTGACCAAGGACGGCGACAAGCAGCTCGCGGTGCCCAGCGACGGCTGGGCGCAGCTGCTGGTCTACCGCAAGGACCTCTTCCAGGCCGCCGGCCTGCAGCCGCCGACGACGTACGAGACGATCGAGAAGGCCGCCCAGACGCTGAACAAGGGCGGCATCGCCGGCATCACGCTGGCCACCACCCCGGGTGACTCGTTCACCCAGCAGACCTTCGAGTACCTGGCCCAGGCGAACGGCTGCGAGATGGTCGGCGCCGACAAGAAGGTGACGCTGGACTCGCCGCAGTGCGTCCAGGCCTTCGACCTGTACGGCAGGCTGGCCCGGGAGGACTCGGTCCGCGGCAACCAGGACGTCGACTCCACCCGGGCGACCTACTTCGCCGGCAAGGCCGCGATGATCATCTGGTCGTCCTTCCTGCTCGACGAGCTGGCCGGGCTGCGCAACGACGCGCTGCCGAGCTGCGCCCAGTGCAAGGCGGACAAGGCCTGGCTGGCGAAGAACAGCGGCGTGGTCACCTCGATCAAGGGCCCGGACGGCCAGCAGCCGTCGCTCTACGGCGAGATCGTGTCCTTCGCGGCCACCTCGGCGGCCCCGAAGGACGCGGCCGGGCAGTTCATCAAGTACATGATGTCCGACAAGTACGTCGACTGGCTGGCCATCGCCCCGGAGGGCAAGGTGCCGACCCGGCAGGGCCCGAAGCCGGGCGACACGTCGTACCTCAAGGCCTGGGAGGGGCTCAAGGCCGGCGTGGACACCAAGGCCCCGCTGTCCCAGTTCTACGGCACGGACGTGCTCAAGGCGGTGCAGGAGTCGCCGGAGACCTTCAACCGGTGGGGGCTCACCCAGGGCCAGGGTGACCTGGTCGGCGCGACACTCGGCCCGCTGCCGGTGCCGAAGGCGCTCAGCGACCTGGTCAACGGCAAGGGCGACGCGGCGCAGGCGGCCCAGGCCGCGCAGAAGGCGGTGGAGGAGATCCAAAAGGGTCTGAAGTGACGCCGGCGGCGACCGACCGGGCCGAGCGGAGGTCCGGGCGGACGCTGCGCCAGCAGGAGGCCCGGACCGGGCGGCTGCTGCTGTCCCCGACGGTGCTGATCGTCCTGGCGGTGGTGATCCTGCCGATCGGCTGGGCGATCCTGCTGGCGTTCCAGCGGATCCGGCTGCTCAACATCCGCCGGGCCGGCATCGTCGGCAACTACACCCTGGCCAACTTCCAGCGGGTCTTCACCTCGCCGGGCTTCTGGGACTCGCTGTGGACGACCCTGCTCTACACCGTCGGCGGGACGGTGAGCTCGATCGGGCTCGGCCTGGTCGCGGCGCTCGCGCTGCGCCGGCCGTTCCCGGGCCGGGGTGCGGTGCGGGCGGTGATGCTGCTGCCGTACATCACGCCGGTGGTGGCCGCGACCTTCGTCTGGACGGTCGCGCTCAACCCGCAGTACGGCATCGTCAACGCCTGGGGGACGAAGCTCCTCGGCTGGAACGAGCCGATCGCCTTCCTGTCCACCGAGCGCAGCTCGCTGCTCGGCATCCCGGTGCCGACCGCGCTGCTGACCGTCATCGTCTTCGAGGCGTGGCGCTACTTCCCGTTCGCCTTCCTCTTCCTGGTGGCCCGGATCCAGGCGATCCCCGCTGACCTGGACGAGGCGGCCCGGATGGACGGCGCCACCACCTGGCAGCGCTTCCGGTTCGTCACCCTGCCGCAGCTGATGCCGGTCATCGCGCTGCTGGTGGTGCTGCGGTTCATCTTCACCTTCAACAAGTTCGACGACGTCTACCTGCTGACCGGGGGCGGCGCCGGCACCGAGGTGATCAGCGTGCGGGTGTACGAGTTCCTGACCGCGCAGAAGAACGTCGGCCTCGCCGCCGCGCAGGCGGTCGTGCTCGCGCTGGTGCTGGTCGGCCTCATCGCCTTCTACCTGCGGGCCGCGGGCCGCGCGGAGCGGGTGGCGGCCCGGTGAGCACCCCCGACGTGACGGTCACGCAGACCGGGACCGCGCCGGCCGCGCAGGAGGCCCGCCGGGCCCCGGCTGCCGGGCGCCGGCGCCGCCGCCGGCAGCTCAGCATCGAGGAGCGGGTCTGGGGCACCCTGCGGATCCTCACGATCGGGTTCCTGGTGCTCGTCACCGTGGCGCCGTTCTGGTACATGGTCGTGCTGTCGCTGCGGCCGATCCAGGAGGTCGTGCTCGACCCCGGCAAGATCTGGGTATCGCTGTCGGAGCTCACCGCGGGGTCGTACCGGTCGGTGCTGAAGTCGAGCGCCGAGGGCGGCCAGGGCTTCCTCACCTTCCTGCGCAACAGCGGCTTCGTCGCGCTGGTCACCATGCTGGTGACGCTGCTGGCGGCCATCCCGGGGGCGTACGCGGTGAGCCGGCTGCGCTTCCGCGGCCGGAAGCTCATCAGCGGGATGTTCCTGATCGTCTACCTCTTCCCGCCGATGGTGCTGGCGATCCCGCTCTTCGTGCTGTTCACCCGGCTGGGGTTGCGGGGGTCGCTGACCGGCCTGGGCCTGGTGTACGTGGCGCAGACGGTGCCGGTGGCGATCTACATGCTGCGCAACTACTTCGAGACCATCCCGGAGAGCCTCGAGGAGGCCGGCCTGATGGACGGGCTGACCCACCTCGGGGTGCTGCGCCGGATCAGCCTGCCGCTGGCCATCCCCTCGGTCACCGCCACCGGCCTGTACGTCTTCATGATCGCCTGGAACGAGTTCCTGTTCGCGCTGCTCTTCCTGCTCGAGCGGCCGTCGAAGTGGACGGTCAGCCTCGGGCTGAGCCGGCTGTCCGGCAGCATCGAGGTGCCGAGCACCATCCTGATGGCCGGCGCGGTGGTGCTGACGGTGCCGATCGTGGTGCTCTTCTTCTTCGCTGAGCGCAAGCTGGTCGAAGGTCTGACCAGCGGCGCCGAGAAGGGCTAGCCACCACCCGGCGCGCGGTTCCGCCGGCCTGGGTGATCACAACCGGCCGCGGATGCGCCATGCTGTCCGCCGTGGGAATCCTGTTGCGGGTCGTGTTCACCGCGGTCGCGGTCTGGGTCGCCACCCTGATCGTCGGCGGGGTGGACGTCACCGCCCGGACCACCGCCGGCAAGATCGGCACGCTGCTCGTCGTCGGGGCGGTCTTCGGCCTGGTCAACGCCTTCATCAAGCCGGTCGCCAAGCTGCTGTCGCTGCCGCTGATCATCCTCACCCTCGGCCTGTTCGCGCTGGTGGTCAACGCGCTGCTGTTCTGGCTGACCGCCGCGGTGACCAACGCGCTGGGCGCGCCGTTCGAGGTGGACGGCTTCTGGGCGGCCTTCTGGGGCGCCATCGTGGTCAGTGTGGTCAGCTGGCTGCTGTCGCTGGTGGTGAGGGATCCCGACGACTGAGCGACCCGCCCCCGTGGCCGGACGAGTCAGGCGCCCGGTGGGTGCACTGTGGGTGGCGCTGGTCGGCCTGGCACTGACCGTGCTCGCGTCGCTCGGCGCCCGGCACGGCGCGGTGTCCGGCGCCGAGAAGGCGGTCTTCCGGTGGATCAACGGGCTGCCCGACTGGCTGGAGCGCGTCATGTGGGCGCTGCAGCTGCTCGGTGTGCTGGTCACCCCCATCGTGGTCGCCGTGGTCGCGCTGGCCCTGCGCCGCTGGCGGCTGGCGCTCGCGCTGGTACTGCTCGCCCCGCTGAAGCTGGTGGCCGAGCGGCAGGTGCTCAAGGCGCTGGTGGAGCGGCAGCGACCGGGGCAGAACGAGCCGGGGGCGATCCTGCGCGGCGTGCCGCCGGCCGGGCTGTCCTACCCGTCCGGGCACGCGATCGTCGCGGTCGGGATGGTCACCCTGCTGTGGCCGTACCTCGGCCGCCGCGGGCGGGTGGTGGCGGTGCTGCTCGCCGTCGCGGTCGGGGTGGCGCGGGTCTACCTCGGCGCGCACAACCCGCTCGACGTGGTCGCCGGCGCCGGCCTCGGCCTGCTGCTCGGTGGGCTGCTCACCCTGCTGGTGGGGGTTCCGGAGCGGCGCTGACCGCCCGGCGCCGGTCCCGGACCACCTCGAAGGCCTCCGGCACCGCCAGCGCGATCCCGGCTCCGATCAGCGAGCCGCCGATCACGTCGGACAGCCAGTGCGCGGACAGGTAGGTCCGGCTCAGGGCCACGACGGTGGCGATGCAGACCGCGGCGACCATCCAGTGCAGCCGGCGGCGGCCGCTGGTCAGCGCCATCACCACCCCGATCGCGGTCACCGCGGAGGCGATCGCGTGCCCGGACGGGTAGGACGCGCCGGACGTCGCGATCAGCGGGCCGGGCGGCCGCGGCCGGTCGACCAGCGTCTTGACCGGCCCGATGACCAGCTCGCTGAGCGCCACCGTGCAGACCCAGGCGCCGAGCGCAAGCCAGTGCCGGCGCAGCGCGATGACGAGCGTCGCCAGCGCCCGGATCGGCCACAGCACCAGGACGCCGAAACCGAGGCTGAGTGCCTTGGAGACGGTGACCAGCGGCGGCCAGCGGTGCGACGCCATCAGCTCGCGGAAGTTCTCGTCCACCCGCTGCACCGCCGCCAGCCCGCGCGGCGTGGCGACCACCGCGGTCAGCGCGACGCCGAGCACCAGCAGCACCAGGCCGGCGACCAGCAGCCGGCGGCGCAGCACCGGCAGCGGCTCCGGCCCGTGGTGGCCCAGGCCCAGGTCCAGGTCCAGCCAGCCGCCCTGCGTCGGTGTGTGCTCCGGCGGCGGCCCCCCGTGTTCGGTCAAAGATGCCTCTCCTGCCCGTCGGTGCTGCCTGCGACGTACCGGTCCGGCAGCCGGCGCGGCACCGGCCGGACGGCGTCGTGCAGCACCGGCAGCGCCGCCCCAGCCAGCGTCCCAGCCCGCCCGGGTCGGCACCAGGGTCCCGGGTCGGGAGACCCGGGCGGCCGGTCCGGCTCCACGGGCGTGCAGCCGGGTCGCGCGTCGGCCGCCCATCGTGCGAACATGTGTTCGGGTCGAGCGTCGAGCAGTGCGGGGGACGCGTGACCGACCAGCCGTTCGTGCCCATCGTCCGGGAGCCGGACCTGCCACGGCTGACCGCCGCCGGCGCCGCGGTCCGGGCCGAGATGGACCGGCTGTCCGCCGCCGGGGTGGACCGGGCCGACCTGGTCGCCGGGCTCTACGCGGCCCGGGCGTTGGTCGCCGACGACGACCACGGCCGCGGGCACGGGATGGTGGTGCAGGCCGACGGGCTGCGCTGGGCCGAGCTGGAGGACCTGGTCGGGCTCGCCGCGCCGGCGCTGGACCCGGCCCGGCACGCCGGGCCCGGCAGCTGGCACCCGGGCTGCCCGGCCTGCAGCGGCGCGCAGGCCGCCGCCCGGATCCGCAACCACCGCCGCTACCGCACCGTCGGGCCGGGCTGAGCCCGCGCACCCGGCTCCCGGAGTGTCCCGCTGGCTGTTCCAGCACGCGGCGTGCACAATGATCAGCGCACCGGGGATCCGGCTCGCCCGAGGCCGCTGGGGAAGGCGCACCTCGTGGTGAGAAGGAGGTTCCCTGTGCCGACCCGTGGCGTCGTCTACGTCCACTCGTGCCCGCCTGCCGTGGTGCCGCACGCGGAGTGGGCGATCTCCGGCGTGCTCGGCACCCGGGTGAGCCTGACCTGGACCGCGCAGCCCGCCGCCCCCGGCCAGCTGCGCGCGGAGTGCTCCTGGACCGGCCGGCCCGGGATCGCGAGCAAGATCGCGGCCGCCCTGCGGTCCTGGTCGATGGTCCGCTTCGAGGTCACCGAGGACCCGAGCGAGGGCTACGACGGCGAGCGGATCTCCTACGTGCCCGGGCGCGGGGTCTTCCGCACCTCGACCGGGGCGAACGGGGACGTGGTGGTCGGGGAGGAGCAGCTGCGCGCGCTGGTCGCCACCGCCCGCTCCGGCGAGGACTACGCGCACCGCCTGGACACCCTGCTCGGTGCCGCCTGGGACGCGGAGCTCGAGCCGTACCGGCACGCCGGCGACGGAGCCCCGGTGACCTGGCTGCACCAGGTCGGCTGAGCACTGTCAGAGCGGGATGTTGCCGTGCGCGCCGCGGCCGGAGGGGGCGCCGGCGAGTGCCTCGGCCAGCGTGCGCAGGGTCTCCGCGGGCTCGACGACCGCGTCCACCACGCCGATCTCCAGGGCTCGGTTGACGCCGCCGGCGACCTTCTCGTGCTCGGCGGCGAGCTGCGCGTGCAGCGCCTCCCGCTCCCCGGGCGGGGCCGCGGCGAGCTTCCTGCGGTGCAGGATGCCGACCGCCGCGGACGGGCCCATCACCGCGACCTGCGCGTCCGGCCAGGCGTAGACCGCGGTCGCGCCGAGCGAGCGGGAGTTCATCGCGATGTACGCCCCGCCGTACGCCTTCCGGGTCACCAGCGTCACCCGCGGCACCACCGCCTCGGCGAAGGCATGCAGCAGCTTCGCACCGCGCCGCACCACGCCGTCCCACTCCTGGCCGACCCCGGGCAGGTAGCCCGGCACGTCCACCAGCACCACCAGCGGCACCCCGAAGGCGTCGCACATCCGCACGAACCGCGCCGCCTTCTCCGCCGACGCCGAGTCCAGGCAGCCGCCGAGCCGCATCGGGTTGTTCGCGATCACGCCGACGGTGCGGCCGGCCAGCCGGCCGAGCGAGGTGACGATGTTCGGCGCCCACCGGGCGTGCAGCTCCACCGACGCGGCCGGCTGCCCATCCGGCGCCGGGTCTAGCAGGCCGGCGATCAGCGGGTGCACGTCGTACGCGCGCTTCGGGTTGTCCGGGAGCAGCTCGCCGAGGTCGGTGGCGGCCAGCGAGCCGAGGTCGATCCGGCCCGGCCGGGCCAGCAGCTCGGCCAGCCGGCGGCCCTCGGCCAGCGCCTCGGCATCGGTCTTGGCCACCACGTGCGCCACGCCGGAGCGCCGCCCGTGCGTGTCCGGGCCGCCGAGCCGCTCCATGTCGACGTCCTCGCCGGTCACCGAGCGCACCACGTCCGGCCCGGTCACGAAGACCCGGCCACCCGGCCCCATCACCACGATGTCGGTCAGCGCCGGGCCGTACGCGGCCCCGCCGGCCGCCGGGCCGAGCACCACCGAGATCTGCGGCACCCGCCCGGAGGCGCGCACCATCGCGGCGAAGACCTGGCCGACCGCGTCCAGCGCCTCGACGCCCTCGGCCAGCCGGGCGCCGCCGGAGTGCCACAGCCCGACCACCGGCACCCGCTCGCGGACCGCGGTGTCGATCGCGTCCACGATGTGCCGGCAGCCGTCCGAGCCCATCGCGCCGCCCATCTTCTGCGGGTCGGTCGCGTACGCGACCACACGGCTGCCGGCGATGGTGCCCCGGGCGGCGTACGCGCCGCTGTTGTCGAAGGGCGCGAGCTTGCGCAGCGACCCGGGGTCCAGCAGCGCCGCGAGGCGGACGGCCGGGTCCCGCCAGTCGGGCGTGTCGTCCGTCCGGTCCAGCAGGGGGGAGGCCACCTGAGACTCCTTCACTAGGTGTGCGAAACGGTGGGCGGGCCCGTGCGGGTCAGGGCGGGCATCAGGGCTTGCGGACCACGACGGCCACGTTGTGGCCGCCGAAGCCGAAGGCGTCGTTGACGGCTGCCGGCACCGGCAGCCGGCGCGGCTCGACCGACACGACGTCCAGCTGCACGTCGTCGTCGAGGTCGTCGAGGTTGCGGGTCACCGGCACGATGTCGTTATGGACGGTCAGCACGGTGGCGATCGTCTCCACCGCGCCGGCCGCGCCGAGCTGGTGTCCCAGCATCGACTTCGGCGCGGTGAGCAGCGGGTGGTCACCGATCGAGGTGCGGATCGCCAGCGCCTCGGCGACGTCGCCGACCGGAGTCGAGGTGGCGTGCGCGTTGACGTGCGCGACGTCCCCCGGCGACAGGTCGGCGTCCCGGAGCGCGATGCTGATCGCCCGGGCGGCGCCGGTGCCGGCCGGGTCCGGGGCGGTGATGTGGTAGCCGTCGGAGGTGATGCCGGCGCCGGCGAGCACCGCGTACGGGTTCTTCCCGCGGCCGGCGGCGTGGTCCGCCCGCTCCAGCACCAGCACGCCCGCGCCCTCGCCGAGCACGAAACCGTCCCGGCCCTTGTCGACCGGGCGGGACGCCGACTCCGGCTCGTCGTTGCGGGTGGACAGCGCGCGCATCTGGGCGAAGCCGGCCATCGGCAGCGGGTGCACCACCGCCTCGGTGCCGCCGACCACGACCACGTCGGCGCGGCCGGCCCGGATCAGGTCCAGCCCGAGCGCGATGGCCTCCGCGCCGCTGGCGCAGGCGCTCACCGGGGTGTGCACGCCGGCCCGGGCGCCGAACTCGAGGCCCAGCGCGGCGGCCGGCCCGTTCGGCATGAGCATGGGCACGGTGAGCGGCGACACCCGGCGCACGCCGCGGGACTCCAGGACGTCGTCCTGGCCGAGCATCGTCAGCGCGCCGCCGATGCCGGTGCCGATCACCACGGCCAGCCGGTCCGGGTCCACCGCGTCGCCGTCACCGCCGCGCTTCAGAGTGGCGTAGCCGGCGTCCGCCCAGGCCTCCCGGCCGGCCACCAGCGCTGCCTGCTGGCAGCGGTCCAGCCGGCGGGCCTCCACCCGCTCCAACACGGTGGTGGGCTCGACGGCCATCCGGGCGATGATCCGGGCCGGGAAGTCTCTGGCCCAGTCGTCGGTCAGCGGCGTCACCCCGGAGCGCCCGGCCAGCAGGCCCGCCCAGGTGGAGCGTACGTCGCCGCCGAGCGGCGTGGTGGCGCCCAGCCCGGTCACGACGACGGTCGGTCGGGTGGTCATGGGCTCTCCTCGGTCGTGCTCCCCGGCACCGCGCCCATCGGCGTACCCCTGCGCGCGGCAGCCGGCCGGACGGCTCCCCGATCCGGCCGGGAGCCTGCGCGCGCGGTCACGCCGCGGCCTGGGCCTTCTCGATGTAGCCGACCGCGTCGCCGACGGTGCGCAGGTTGGCCAGCTCGTCGTCCGGGATCTTCACCCCGAAGCGCTCCTCCGCGGCCAGCGCGATCTCGACCATGGACAGCGAGTCGACGTCGAGGTCGTCGGTGAACGACTTCTCCTCGCTGACGTCCGCCGGCAGCACGCCGGCGACCTCCTCCAGGATCTCGGCCAGGCCGGCGCGGACATCCTCGTTCGCCACTGTGTCTTCCTCTCGTCGTTTCCGGTCGTCGTTTCCAGGTCGTCGTTTCCAGGTCGTCGTTTCCAGGTCGTCGGTTCCGGTCGTTGGTTCCGGTCGTTGGTTCCGGGTCCGGGTTCGGCTTGCGGGTGGGCCGGTCAGGGACAGGTCAGGGACAGAGCACGACCTGCCCCGCGTACGTGAGCCCGGCACCGAAGCCGAGCAGCAGCACCGGCGCGCCGGACGACAGCTCCCCGCGCTCGACCATCCGGGCCAGGGCCAGCGGGATCGACGCCGAGGAGGTGTTGCCGGACTCCACGATGTCGGTGGCCACCGGCACCCCGGGTGCGTCGAGCTTGCGGGCGACCGCCTCGATGATCCGCAGGTTGGCCTGGTGCGGGACGAACGCGGCCAGGTCGGTGACCGAGATCCCGGCCCGCTTGCAGGCCTCCAGCGCCACCGGGGCGAGCGAGGTGGTGGCCCACCGGAAGACCGCCTGCCCCTCCTGCCAGAGGAAGGAGTCGCGGTCCCGGATGTAGATGGTGTCCGCCCGCTCGCCGGCGCTGCCCCAGGCCACCGGGCCGATGCCGATCTCCTCCTCGGTGCCGGCCGGGCCGAGCACGGCCGCGCCGGCCCCGTCGGCGAAGATGATCGCGGTCGAGCGGTCCTGCTGATCCACCCAGTCGGTCAGCTTCTCCGCGCCGATCAGCAGCACGTGCCGGGCCGCGCCGGTGGTGATCGCGGAGGCGCCCGCGTTCAGCCCGTAGACGAAGCCGGCGCAGGCCGCGTTCAGGTCGTACGCCCCCGGCGCCTGGATGCCGAGCCGGGTCGCCACCTGGGGCGCCGCGTTCGGGATCGGGCTGGGCATCGTGCAGGTGGCGACGATGACCAGGTCGACGTCGGCGGCGGCCAGACCGCTGGCCGCGATTGCCTTGCCGCCGGCGGCGACCGCCATGTCGACCACCGACTCGTCCGGTCCGGCGACCCGCCGGCTGGCGATGCCGACCCGGTTGCGGATCCACTGGTCGCTGGTGTCCATCCGGGCAGCCAGGTCGTGGTTGGTGACCACCTTCGCCGGCTGGTGCTCGCCGAGAGCGAGGATGCGGGCGCCGGGCACGCCGGGTGCGATCCTCATGCGCCGTCCTCCCACCCATGCTCGGGGACCAGCCGGGCGAGCGGCTCGCCCGGATCCACCAGGTCGCCGTCCTGCAGCAGCCACTCCACCAGCACCCCGTCGTAGCCGGCGCTGACCTGGAGGTCCTCCTTCTTGGTGCGGACCGCGCCGAGCTTGCTGCCGGCGGACACCCGGGTGCCCTCGGTGACCCCGGCGGTGGCGAAGGTGCCGCCGGCCGGGGCGATCACCACCCGCCAGTCCGGGGTGTGCTCGGCCTGCCCGCCGTGCACGATCTTGGCCACCAGCGCGCGGGCGGTGTCCAGCTCGGCCGGCGTCTTCACCGCGACGATCTCCACCCCGCGCAGCTCGCGGCGGGCGATCGCGGACAGCGTGCCGGCGGGCGGCAGCTCGATCAGCGCGGTCACCCCGAGGTCGCGCATGGTGGCCTGGCAGAGATCCCAGCGGACCGGCCGGGTCAGCTGCCGGACCAGCCGGCCGATCACCTCGTCACCGGTGTGCACCGCGGTGCCGTCCGCGTTGGAGAGCAGCAGCAGCTCCGGGTCGCGCCGGCCGACCCCGTCGGCGACCGCGCCGAGCGCCTCCTCGGCGGGGGCCATGTAGTGGGTGTGGAAGGCGCCGGCGACGGTCAGCGGCCGGACTTTCGCGCCGCCGGGGGGCTGGGCGGCCAGGGCGGCCAGCTGCTCGGTGCTGCCGGCGGCGACGAGCTGGCCGGCGGCGTTGCGGTTGGCCGGGGTGAGGCCGAGCGCCTGGATGCCGGCGGCCACCTCGTCCGGGTCGCCGCCGAGCACCGCGGACATGCCGGTCGGCGCCAGCCCGCAGGCGGCGGCCATCTCCCGGCCGCGCAGCCGGGCCAGCGCGACGGCCGCCTCCGGGCCGAAGACGCCGGCCAGCGCGGCGGCGACCAGCTCGCCGACGCTGTGCCCGGCGGCCACCACGTCGGCGCCCGACGTCGGCAGCTCCAGCTCGGCGGCCGCGGCGAGCGCGGTGGCGACCAGCAGCGGCTGGGTGACCGCGGTGTCGCGGATCTCGTCCGCGCCGGCGGTGGTGCCCAGCTCGACCAGGTCGAGCCCGGCGACCGTGGACAGCCAGCGCAGCCGGGCCGCCACCGCGGGCAGCTCCAGCCACGGGGCGAGCATCCCGGGCGCCTGCGCGCCCTGGCCGGGGGACATGAGAGCCAGCACGCTGTCTACCGTGGTCGCTGCGCGGCCCGGACGGGAGGGCGCGGGTCACGAAGTGGTGTCGGAGTGCCTTGTAGGGTTACGACAGTTTC